>JAYWBA010000324.1:0-20487 GCA_043781915.1 Saprospiraceae bacterium | reverse complement strand
TGAAGGAATTATTGAGTGAAAGAATTATGGAATTAAGGAATTACAGTGACACCCCATTCTTTCATTCCTTCATTTTTTAATTCCTTAAGTCCATCATTTTTTTGTACCAAAAGTTTTATAAAAAGTCTTTGACTTTTTATAAAACTTTTGGTACAAAAAAATGATGGAATTAAGGAATTAAAAAATGAAGGAATGAAAGAATGGGGTGTCACTGTAATTCCTTAATTCCATAATTCTTTCACTCAATAATTCCTTCATTTTTTAATTCTTTCATTCTTTAATTTTTAATAGTGGAGCCATTAATTTCTATTCGCGAGTTAAGAAAAACATACATCATGGGTGAAGACGTTATCAACGCCTTAAAATCTGTTTCCATCGACATTTACAAAAACGAATACGTGGCATTGATGGGTCCATCGGGTTCAGGAAAATCAACATTGATGAATTTGTTGGGTTGTTTAGATACGCCGAGTAGCGGCACTTATACACTCAACGGCATTGACGTGAGCAGCATGAGTGATAACGAACTCGCCGAAGTGCGCAATAAAGAAATCGGATTTGTGTTTCAAACCTTTAATTTATTGCCGCGCATGAGTTCGCTCGAAAATGTCGCTTTGCCATTGGTTTATTCAGGTATGAAACGCGACATTCGGTTAGAGCGCGCCGAGGAAGTACTGTCATCGGTGGGTTTAGATGGTAGAATGATGCACAAACCGAATGAGCTTTCAGGCGGTCAGCGTCAACGCGTAGCTATTGCGCGCGCTTTAGTTAATCGACCAGCTATTATTTTAGCAGATGAACCGACGGGTAATCTCGATTCAAAAACAAGTATAGAGATTATGGGCTTATTCGAAGAAATACACAAACGCGGCAATACAGTGATTTTAGTGACACACGAACCAGATATTGCGCTGCACGCGCACCGCATTATACGTTTGCGCGATGGATTGATTGAATCTGATACGTTGAATACTAATATCACCACTGTTGCCGACGCGATGAAACATTTGCCACAAACTGCATGAAAATTTATACAAAAACAGGCGACAAAGGCACAACGGCGCTTTTTGGTGGTAGACGCGTATCAAAAACAGATGCACACGTTGAAGCTTATGGAACTATTGACGAATTAAGTGCGCACCTCGCTGTTTTGCGTTGTAGTCCTATCTCTGAAAATCATAAAACACATCTCCAAAAAGTTCAGAGCACTCTTTTTGTTGTCGGCTCAATTCTCGCTGATGGTGAAAAAAAACGCAGCGCTTATATTCCAACCTTCGATTTGGAAAACATAACAGACTTAGAAAACGTTATAGATAATTTAGAAAAAGATTTACAGCCGCTCAAAAATTTTATCTTAGCAGGTAGCGATATGGCAAATGCACAATGCCATGTATGTCGAACTGTTTGTCGTAGAGCAGAGCGCCATGTTGTTTTTCTATTTGATAATAAAATGCTGGATGATGAAGCCGTTCTAAAATATTTAAATCGTTTATCCGACTATTTGTTTGTGTTGGCAAGGCATATTACTTTTCAGAATGGAGGCGAAGAAATTATTTGGAAAAAATAGGAAAAGCAATTAGCAAAAAGCAAATAGCAAAAAGTCCGAATCCATATAATAGATTAGTGCATTAAGTAGTAATAATTTGAACTTAAAAAAAACAAAGAAGAGGGGTGCGAACGCAGCGAGCATCCCCTCTAAGAAAAAAAATGCGCAAAAAGTGAAGCTTTTTTATTTAAAATCGAAGTTTTTAACGCGCTCTTAAAAACCATTATTACTATTTAATGCACAAATCTAAAGTAGGGATTAATTGCAACCTCGGATGAAATCCGTGGAAAAAATAGAGATAATGTTAAAACTCATTGAATGTCCCCGCGATGCCATGCAAGGCATGTCGTTGTTTATCGAAACAGCCGACAAGGTGCGTTATATCAATAAGTTATTGCAAGTTGGTTTCGATACCATTGATTTTGGAAGTTTTGTTTCCGCTAAAGCCATTCCGCAAATGCGCGATACTGCCGAAGTTTTAGCACAACTCGATTTACACAAAACCAAAACAAAATTACTCGCCATAGTTGCAAACGAGCGCGGTGCAGAGCAAGCAGCACAATTTCCAGAAATAAAATATATCGGCTTTCCTTTCAGCGTTTCAGAAACGTTTCAATTGCGTAACACCAACTCAACCATCACGGAATCGTTAGAGCGCGTCAAAAAAATACAAGAACTCTGCACAACCACAAATAAAGAATTGGTTTTGTATTTATCCATGGGATTTGGAAATCCGTATGGCGACCCTTGGAATTCTGATATTGTTTTAGGTTGGGTTTCGAAATTGCGCACACTCGGCATTCACATTCTTGCACTATCTGATACCATAGGCGTTTCAACTCCTCAAAGCATTGAATATTTATTCAGTAATGTCATAAAAGAATACACCGACTTAGAATTTGGTGCTCATCTACATTCAACACCCCATGCTTGGCGCGAAAAAATTCATGCTGCTTACCAAAGTGGTTGTCGAAGATTTGATTCAGCATTAAAAGGTCTCGGCGGCTGCCCAATGGCTAAAGATGATTTAACTGGAAACATCGCTACTGAAAATCTCCTGTCTTATTTTAACGAGCGCGATATTAATTTGCCTTTCAATTATACCCATCTTATCAGTGCTTTAGGCATCGCCAACGAAATTTTTCCGCAACACAACTAAATTGCACACAAAATTGAAATACACGCTTTAAATTTGCGTTCCTAAATTTTATATCTTAACTTATTGTTACTATGGATCTCGAAGAAATTAGTCTGATTTTTGATATTGCTGAAGAAGCGATGGAACACGCAATTGGACATTTACACCACGATTTACTCAAAATAAGAGCAGGAAAAGCCAACCCAGATATGCTCAATGGTATTTTAGTGCCGTATTACGGTGTGCCAACAGCCCTCAATCAAGTAGCTAATATATCGATAGCCGACGCGAGAACCATTACAGTTCAACCTTTTGAGAAAAAATTGTTGGGCGCTATCGAAAAAGCCATTTTTGAAGCAGCACTCGGAATAACTCCTCAAAATGATGGTATATTAATTCGTTTAACCATTCCACCCGTTACAGAAGAACGACGCCGAGAACTTGTAAAAAAAGCCAAAGCTTCAGGAGAAGATACGCGCGTTGGTGTTCGCACCGCGCGACATAAAGCGATTGAGGAAATTAGAAAAGCTGTTAAAAACGGTTTATCGGAAGATATTGGAAAAAGGAAAGAAGAGGAAATACAAACCCTCACAAATAAATTCAACTCGAACATCGATAAAATTTTGGAACAAAAAGAGAAAGAAATTTTAACTGTTTAATGCGGTAAAGAAATTTTTCCCATTGATATTGAAGGCATATTTTTCGTTCCTGCACCAGTTTGGCTTGTACCTGCAACACATTCGTTTGCTAAAGTAGCAAAAAGAATCGCTTCTTTAGCATCGCCATTGATGCCAAGTTCGTTGGTGTTTTTAAAGATTAATTTAGGTAAATAGTGTTTCAAACGCGCTACGATTAGCGGATTATGTGCGCCGCCACCGCTTAAATAAATGCTTGTGTGTTTAGATTTACTTTCAAAAATTTCTTTGCAATTGTGTTTAATATTATCTGCAATAGTAACCGCAGTGAATTCGCATAAAGTTGCTAAAACATTGCGTCCTTTTTTGTCATTAACAGCGCCGAGCATAACATCTACGAAATCGCGATTGAAAACTTCTGGTCCTGTTGTTTTTGAAATGCGAACGCCTGTTTGTTCAAAATAATAATGTCTGAGCATAGCTTTCAAGAAATCTTCATCTACTTTACCTTGAAGCGCTATTTTAGCATCTACATCGTAGCTCAAACCTTGAGAACCAAAATATCTCTGTGTCATCGCGTCAGTCAAAGTATTGCCAGGTCCAGTATCGGTTACGAAAATTTGATCGGTTGTACAATTGGCGGGTAAAAAAGTATAATTAGCAATACCACCGAGATTTAATAAAATTCTGTTTTCAGTATCGCTCTTAAACAAAAAATAATCACCGTAAGCTGCGAGCGGCGCACCTTCGCCACCTGCGGCAATATGTTTTTGTCTGAAATCTGAAATAGTAATAATGCCTGTTTTTATGGCAATCACATCGCCATCGCCAATCTGAAGCGTCGCATTGTTGAAATAATCGTATTCGTGTTGCGTTTTCGGAACATGATACACTGTTTGTCCGTGGCTTGCAATTAAATCAATATCATCGGATTTTAGTTTCCACTCTTGCAAACAACCTAAAATAATTTGCGCATGTTGCTCGCCAATCCAATTATTAAGCAGTGTTAAAAACTCAAAATCGACTTTTTTTTGTGCAAAAACATATCGCACTTTGTTTTTGAAATCTTCGTCATAATCAACCGTTTTAAAGTGGAGCAAGTTTACATTGGTCTCTGAACCGGTTCCAGTAATTTTGCAACAAGCCACATCTAAACCATCGAGAGAAGTGCCGCTCATTAAACCAATTATGATGCGTGATGGTGCTTCAGCAATGTTTCTGAGTTTTAAAATATCGGTAAGCATTCTATTTTCTTTAGAATGTAAAAATAATAAAATGCTTTAGAAATTATTCGTCCCTACCATTTTTTCGCACCAAAACTATCACTATGCCCCCAAGAAAATCCGAGACGCAAATTAATTTGTCCGTAAAACCCTGAAAAATTAGTATTATTAAAAACAGAATTATTATTCGTGAGTGCTGCGCGATAACCACCTTGCAAATCGACATGGCAAACTCTAAAAGCATTTATTTCTATGCCCGCAGCAGGTTGTAAAACCAGAATAGAATTGCTAATGGTATTATTATCTTGTAAAATGGTGCCGCCACCAATACCCATCGAAAAAATAGGGTGAACAGGTTTATAACTTTGTGCTAAATAAGCCAAATACAAACTATTTGTTCGCAAGTTATAATTCGAATTAGTATTTGCATCAGGCACTGTGTAATGCAAACCGCCGATGAGAAATGATTTTCCAAATTCAAGCCCCCAAATGCCGCCGTTGAAACTGTTGTAATTATTGTTGTTGAAATTGGCATTATACGACCAACCTCCCCAAGCGCCCGTTAATCCGAGATTGTGAAATAATGTTTGTTCACTTTGAGCAAAAAGAGAAAAACTTGAAACTGTAAGAAATAAAACGAAGAGCTGCTTTTTCATATTCTATGATATTTAGTAAGTTGGAAATAAAAAACTTTGCTTCAAAATTAATCAATCTTTGGCTATAATAAATTAAATGAAATGAGAATTAACCGATTTTTAATACAGTTTAACGGGTTTTAACGATTAACGGAATGATTTTATCGACAGAAAGACCGGTGAAATATAGCTTTTGAAAAAAAAATTAACATTTACTGAAAGAATTTTGTATTTTATACGTTAAAGTATTAAATTGCTTTTAATTAACTTTCTCATAAATTGAATAATCTATGACCTCGAAAGCGACAACTAAGATTTTATTAGTAGAGGATGACCCAAATTTTGGCGATGTATTGCGTTCATACCTCGAAATGAACGATTATGATGTAACTTTAGCAACCAATGGCAATGCAGGTTTCGATGCTTTCAAAAGGCATGGAGGGTTTTCGTTGTGTATTTTTGATGTCATGATGCCACAAAAAGATGGTTTTACATTGGCTAAAGAAATTAGAGAGCGCGATAAAAACGTGCCGATAATTTTCCTTACCGCTAAAAATTTGAAAGAAGATATTTTACAAGGTTTTAAAATTGGTGCCGACGATTATATCAGTAAGCCATTTAATTCCGAAGAATTATTGATGCGTATTCAAGCGGTTTTGAAACGCAGCGCCCCAAAACCCGACCCAAAAGATGAAATCCGCGATTACACTATTGGTAAATACAATTTCAACTATCCTTTGCGCACTTTGGTTTACGAAAATTCATCAGAAGAAGTAAAGCTCAGCCCAAAGGAAGCGGCATTATTGCGTATGTTTTGCCATAGAATTAACGATGTTCTCCCAAGAACAGAAGCCTTGATCAAAATTTGGCAAGAAGATAATTATTTTACAGCGCGTTCGATGGACGTGTTTATTACAAAATTGCGCAAATACCTCAGTCAAGATGCCAATATTGAAATTGTGAATATTCACGGCAATGGCTTTCAGCTTTTGGTTAAAGCGGAATAAAAGTTATAACATACCTTTATCCCTATCGCTTATCATTTTTTGTAATTATTCAGTTAAAGTTGAAAAATCTAGAATTTTCTAGCAGAAATACACGCATAAATCCCAAGGTTTTTATTAAAGTGTAAACATCTTCTCGTTTCTGCAGATTTCTGCGAAAATTTCTGTGATTTCTGTGGGAAAATTTATCTACTTGAATGATTACCATTTTTTTATTATTAGAAAATGCAACATACTATTTCTGAAACTAAACTTTCGATTAAACAATGGTCGGAAAAAGAAAGACCACGCGAAAAACTTCTTGAGCTTGGCAAAAATCACCTGCGCGATGCCGAGTTATTAGCCATTTTAATCGGAAGTGGGAATGTAGATGAGAATGCTGTTGAACTTTCTGCTCGTATTCTTGATAGTGTGAATAACAATTTAACCGAGCTGGGAAAAAAATCTATCACCGATTTATGTCAATTCAAAGGAATAGGAGAAGCAAAAGCACTCACTATCATTGCTGCTTTAGAATTGGGAAGAAGGCGACAATTTCGCGATATTGAGCAAAGAAAGCAAATTCTCACCTCAAACGATATGTATGAGTCTATTTTTAATGAACTTGTCGATTTGCGACATGAAGAATTTTGGGTGATTTTACTCAATCAAGCCAATCATATTCTCAAAAAAATTCGCATTGGTATGGGAGGTGTGTCGTCCACATTAGCTGACCCGAAACTTATTCTAAAATCTGCACTCGATGCCTTATCTTCGAACATCATTTTAGTGCATAACCATCCGTCAGGAAATTTAAAACCCAGTGAAGCCGATATTAAGCTGACTGAAAAATTAAAAAAAGGTTGCGCTTTATTGGATATACAGGTTTTAGACCATCTCATAGTTTCTCATACGGGTTATTATAGTTTTAGAGACGAAGGAAGACTATAAGTGAAAGGTGAAAAGTGAAAAGTTTTTATACAACACTTTTCACTTTTCACTTTTCACTTTTCACTTTTCACTTTTCACTTTTTATAAATTGTCATAATCGAAATACCAAAAGGAAAGTTAAATCCTTTTCTGAGAAAAATATTTTCAGCATTAAAAATACTGAATAGAATTTTGCTCACAAAACTACCGGTACCGACAGTTAAATCATTTGAATGTTCGTCGTAAACTTTTTTATTATCTCCAAATTTAATTTTTTGAATTAAGTTGCCCGTTAATCGAAATGCCGCGACGGGAAAAAATAAGAATGTGTTGAAATAAGACGTATAGAAATGTTTTAATGTCGATTTACTAAACGCATTCATCAGCGTTCCGATTTTATAACGCCTAAAATGATGATTGACCTCATCATGGTCAGACCATAAAAAATTGAATGCAGGTACAGAGATAAAAACAGTTCCACCAGGCTTTGCAACGCGTTGCATTTCTTGAATAGCCAATACATCGTTTTCTACATGCTCAACCACATCGAAGGCAACAACCAAATCGAATTGATTATCTTCAAAAGGAAGCTCAGTTATAGAACCTTGAACTATAGGAATTTTTACTACATCACGCGTGAATGCGAAACATTCAGCATCGTATTCCAACGAACTTACTTCGCCGTATTGCATTAACCATTCGGAACTATAGCCCGTGGCACACCCTGCATTGAGTATTTTTAAATTCGCGCGGTTTGGGAAAAGCCTTTGAACTTGCGCTTCTAAAACTTTTTTGCGTGCTCTAAACCACCAATGATTTCTTTCAAGCGTATAGTAATCTTTGTAATATTCTTTTTCCATAAATAATTCCCTGCAAAAAGGCGAAGATAATTATGTAATGAAGAGTCTAACCCATTTTACAAAAATATTTTCCCATTATACCATTCATCTTCAATGATGGCTTTGTTTTTTTTGTAGAAATTTATAGCGGGAGTATTCCAATCAAGCACTTGCCATTTGGTTAGAATGCACTTTTTATCGCGAGCGACTTGTAGAAAAGTATCGAAGAGCATTTGACCTACGCCGAATTGCCTGTACTGTTCGGTAACAACAAAATCTTCCAAATACAACATTTTTCCACGCCAAGTAGAATATGCCATGTAGTAAAGAATCATGCCAACGACAGTCTGATTATCAGAATCGACAGCAACATGCGATTCGAACACCTTATTCGAAAAATCAGCCTCGTAATCAGCAATAGAAGCTGTATGCGATTCAGGGGATTTTTCATAAACAGCCAGTTCGTTCACCAAAGCATGCACTGCTGGCAAATCGGTGAACTTTGTTTCACGAATTTCAATGTTTTTAGGCATAGATAGTACTTCTTAAAAATGTTTGCACAAATTTAACTAAAAGTACATCATCAATACCCAAATACCAATAAATTTGTGTTTTATTCCTTTGCTTTTTCTCTTTTTGGTATGCTCATTAAACCTACACATAAAGCAAGAAGCGAGAGAACAATAAAGTCGGAAGATGGTCCCATGGTTCGGATGTTTAATTATGTTTTATTTCTTTTGTTTGACAAAGATAGAATAAAAATAAATTCTATTTGTTAAGTAAATATGAATTATCAGTTATAAGTTTGACTCAAGGTTTAACCAAAAGTTTAAGTATAAAGTTCCCTTGTTTAAAAAGCATGTAAACTTTTGTTAATGAAAAATCTATTTTATCTATGTAAAAATTATGTTGATTAAACGTCGTAAATAATAATTTCAGAATATAATTTGATGGTTTTAAATAAATCTCTTTTTAATTTCTAAATTTAGCTATTATATAAAATTAGATATCAATCAACTAAACTATTTGAAATTTGTTTATTGGCAATAAAATCTTTCAAAATTTAACACTTTTTCAACTTTTTTTTTGGGTCAGCTTAATAAATTTTTTTAAAATTTGCATCAAAAGTTTTTTTACCTCAAATATTTACAACTATTTTTTAGCTCGGCAATTAAAATGAGCCTTCAAAACATTAAAATGTACGATAAAAACCATGCGCTAATTCCTTTCATCGGTCCAAAAGGATTAGAGAAGTTGAAACTATCTAAAGTTGTTTTAATTGGTTTGGGCGGTTTAGGCTCGCCTTGTGCCATAAGTTTAGCAGGTTGCAGCATCGGAGAGTTAGTTTGTATTGATTTCGATATTGTTTCTGAGAGTAATTTACATCGACAAACACTGTATGATTTTACGCATATCGGTAAAAAAAAATGTTCTATTGCACAAAATCGGCTCGAAAAATTAAATCCGAACATAAAAATTACTTGTATTGATACTCTAATAACAGCGCAGAATATTTTAGATTTAATTGATAGAGCGGATGTAGTAATTGACGCCACCGATAATTTCGAAACGCGGTATGTTATAAACGATGCGTGCATTCTGTCAAAAAAAACTTTGGTGTACGGTGCTATCCATCAAACGGAAGGTCACGTTACTGTTTTTAATTATAAAAATGCAGGAGCTACGCTGCGTTGCTTGTTTACAGAAAATGATGCTCAAAACGCTATCCAAGATTGCAATATCATTGGAGCGTATAATATAGTAACGCAAACCATTGGTACTTTTATGGCGAACGAGGCAGTTAAAATAATTTTAGAACATGAAACAGTTTTAGCAGGAAAACTTCTGACTTTTAACGCTTTGAACTACGCGACTCAAATTTTTGGTTATTTAGAAAATACAGAAAACAGGAAACAAAATTCAAATCATTTTAAAGGACATAGCGTAGCCAAAAATATTATTTGGTCTCAAGAAGAATTAGATGCGCTCCTAAAACAAAATGCAATTCTCGTTGATGTTCGTACACCAGAAGAGCATAGCATGAAAAACATTGGCGGTAAAAATTTACCGTATAAAGAAATGTATTTTGAAACGAATTCCAATTTCTTTTCAAAAATAAATTCCGAAACGCCAATTATTGTATATTGTCAAAGCGGCGCTCGCAGTAACTTAGCGCAAAAAAATTTAAAAGCACATGGACTGAAGGTTTTCGATATAGTTGGTGGATTAAACCGTTTTTTGTTAAAACATTTTGTGATCTTTTTGTCTTTCTTTTGTGTCTTTTGTGGTTAAATAAATCGTAATGATAAAAGTTTCTAACTTATACGTGTACCCCATTAAATCGTTGGGAGGTTTTGAATGTTCAAGCAGTAAAGTAACTGATAGAGGTTTAGAATTTGACCGTCGCTGGATGCTGGTTGATGAAAATAATCGTTTCATTTCACAACGTGAGTTTCCGCCTTTAGCTCTATTGACGACACACATCGCGAATAACATTCTAACCGTTCAACATAAAAATGATATTGGAATTAAAATTGAGATACCAATTAGCCACTATTCTGAAACAAATTCTTTGGTAGTAATTTGGGATGACACAGTTATTGCAAATACTATTAATAAGGTGGTGGATGAGTGGTTTTCAGATATTTTGTCGCGAAAATGTCGTTTAGTTTATATGGCAGATTCATCACACCGTTTAGTTGATAAAAATTATGCTCACAATTCAGAAATAACAAGCCTTTCTGATGGTTATCCGTTCTTACTCATCAGCAAAGGGTCATTAAGTGATTTAAATGCGCGATTAGAATCGCCAATTCCGATGAACCGTTTCAGACCGAATATTGTTATTGAGGGTTGTGAACCATTTTTTGAGGATTCGATGAAATCGTTTTTAATAAATAATACCCATTTTTTTGGGGTGAAACTATGTGGTCGCTGTGTTGTGACAACAATTAATCAAGACACTGGCGAAAAAAGTGAACAAACTGAACCTTTACGCACTTTAGCAACTTATCGTACCATTGATAAAAAAGTACGGTTTGGACAAAATTTATTGCATAAATCAACGGGAGTTATATCGGTAGGGGATGTTGTCGAACTTAAAAATGAAGACTGAAAAAACCGCCTCTAAACCAATTCCTTAATTCTTTCATTTTTAATTCTTTCATTTTTTTAATGCGTGATATATCTCATAAAATTTCAACACTCAGAACCGCAACCGCAGAAGCATTTGTTTTATGTAGTCCAGAAACAGCTCAACGGATTGAAAATAATACAGTACCAAAAGGCAATATCTTTGAATATGCGCGTGCTGCCGCTTTTTTAGGTGCCAAAAAAACGCCTGAACTCATTCCGCATTGTCACCCCGTGAGTATTGATGGGTTAGAAATTCATTTCGAAATTTTTCGTGATTCAAAAAATGCGACGCAAGGTGTAAAAATTCTCGGCACAGCCAAATCAATTGGTCGAACAGGTATTGAAATTGAAATTTTAACAGCAGTTTCGATTGCTGCACTCACACTGTACGATACACTCAAACCCATTGACAAAAACTTGGAAATTACCAACATTAAACTTTTAGAAAAAAAAGGAGGCAAAACCGATGTACTCAAAAATTTGCTTGAGCCAACACCGCAATGCGCAGTTTTAGTTTGCTCGGATAGTATTTCAGAAGGTAAAAACGTCGATAAAAGTGGTGCTTTATTAAAAGAAATGCTTGAAAAAGCGGGTGCTAAGGTGATCGAGTTTAAAATTTGTTCTGATGATGCTTCAGAAGTAGAAACCCATTTAAAATCTTGGATTGCACAAGGTATAGAATATATTTTCACAACAGGTGGAACAGGATTAAGTCCGAGAGATAATACTATTGATGTTGTAGAAAAACTTTTAGATTACAAAGTAGCAGGCATCAGCGAGGCGATACGCAATTTTGGACAAATGCGATTACCGACCGCTATGTTAAGTCGCGCAGTTGCAGGTGTGGCAGAAAAAACACTTATTGTAACTTTACCTGGTAGCACGGGCGGAGTTCGCGATGGTATGAATGCTATTCTTCCACATGTTTTTCATGCGCGTAAGATTATATTGGGTGGTGGGCATTGACTTGCGTTAATTAATGCGTTAACTTTGGATAAATTTATTTTAAAGCGAAGGACAATGAAGAAAATTATTTTACCAATTATAGTTTTAATCCTCATTTTTTCAGAGAGTTGCAAAAAAACTGAGGGTGATTCGATTCCTTTAACACCCGAAGAAATTTATTTAGATAGTATATCTCATTTTGGATTTAATGTTAGGGACGAATTTTATATCCAAGATTCTATTTATGAGAAAGAAGACTCTTCTGACTTTGCAGTCACTAGTCACTCTTCATTTCGTTTAGGAATATTATTAATAAACTTTAAAGAAAAGCCATCTAATGATGGGACAATCAAATATAGGGTTGTTGACAAAAATAAAACTAAATTAGAAGCGAGTGAAATAAGTTTCTATTTTCAGGCTTATACGGGTCATTTAGGGCCATATCAAATTGTAGGAATATCAAAAGGAAATGATTCAATACCAGTTGTGGCTACAGTTAGAATTAAAAATAAAAAAGCCAGAGTTTTAATTCCCAAATGTAATATTGGTATTTTTTTAAATGGTAATTCTATTTCTGAATATTTCGGCACTTTAGAAGGTGTAGTAGGTGATTAATAACATTAAAGAGTTCAAAACTCCTCTTAGAACTCTTACAACGAAACAAGACAAGGAACTATAATTTACAAAACAGCAACTGCATCATCACTGATTTAGATTTTTATTGATTAAAACTAACTCGATAAAAGATTTTGAGCAGTTAGTATAAACTTAAAGGTTTAAGCAGTTTGCGATTGATTTTCTTTTACCAACTCTAACAGATTTGTTTTTAAAATGCCAATAGTATAATCTACTTCTGCGCGGGTGTTGTGGTGCGAAAAAGAAAAACGCACACACCGATAATCGTCTGGAATATGGAGTGCAGCTAAAACATGCGAACCTGCTTCTATACCCGAACTACAAGCCGAACCACCTGATGCGGCAATGCCAGAAATATCGAGCAGAAATAAAAGCAAATCGGATTTAGCGGTTTTGGGGAAAGCGACATTGAGTACTTTATAATGACCGTTTTCGACATCACCTACAAAATATATATCATTAAAAGCGGCTAAAAGCTGCGATTTAAAATAGTTCTTTAAATCAATGATGTGTGCACTGTGCTCATTTATGTTTTTATAGGCTTTAACAAGTGCACTTGCAGCGCCAATAATGCCGTAGATATTTTCAGTTCCTCCGCGCATATTGCGCTCTTGCGAACCGCCTTCGATGAATGGTTTTATCTGATTTTTGTTATTGATGTAAACAAAACCCACACCTTTTGGTCCGTAAAATTTATGCGCAGCTCCGAGCAAAAATGAAATTGGCGTTTCATTCACGTTAATAGGGTAGTAGCCCAGCGTTTGAACCGTATCGGAATGAAACAAAGCGTTGTAGTCTTCACAAATTTTGCTAATTTCAGCCAAGTTTATCATTGTTCCAATTTCATTATTGCTGTGCATTAACGAAACCAAGGTTTTTTTTGTGCTGTTTTGGAGAAGTTGAACTAAATTGGTTGTATCAATTCTTCCTATATCGTCAATATTTACAAACTCTATATCAACTAACTTATCATTTTTAAGCGTTTTGAGCGTATGTAAAACGGCATGGTGTTCTAATTTTGAAGTGATGACGCGCTGAACGCCTAAGTCGCGCACAGCATTTTTCAAAACCATATTATTCGATTCAGTTCCTCCCGAAGTGAAAAATATTTCACCAATACTCGCGCCAATGCAATTCGCGATTTTTTTGCGCGCTTCTTCAATCGCTGCACGCGATTCTCTACCCAAACTGTGAATACTCGATGGGTTGCCGTACAGATACAGCATCGCTTTGTGCATTTGCTCGGCGACCTCAGAATCTAATGGGGTAGTGGCGGCGTTATCGAAATAAACTTTCATCCATAAAATTTAGTGTTCCACGAATTTCATCTATATGCCACCATATAGTAGGTGGAGGCTGCAAAATTCCTTTGTCCTTTAATTTCAATTAAGACAAGGCTTGCCTTGTCTCTACTTGTGCGTAAACTCTTTTATATCTTCAAAAATTTTCTTGATGAGATTATTTGAAACGACTTGCGACGTACTTTCCGAATAAACGCGCACAATAGGTTCTGTGTTCGATTTGCGAATATGCAACCAATTACCGTCTTTGAAATCGAGTTTTAAGCCATCAATTGTATTGGCAGTTACACCCGTTGTTTTACTGTATTTATTGTACAAATGCTCTAAAATTTCATCAGGTGTAATACCTGCGCTGAGTTCAAATTTGTTTTTTGACATCGAATAACGCGGATACATGGAGCGCAAAAGAGATAACGATTTTACTTTTGCTTCTGCCAAACTCGAAAGTATAAATGCAATACCGACTAAAGCATCTCTGCCGTAATGTAATTCTGGATAGATAATGCCACCATTTCCTTCACCACCGATTACAGCATTCGTTTCTTTCATTTTTTCAACAACATTTACTTCACCAACCGCTGAAGCAGAATAATTTCCGTTATGACGCTCGGTAATATCTTTAAGTGCGCGGGTTGAACTCATGTTCGACACTGTATTGCCAGGCGTTTTTTTTAAAATATAATCCGCCACAGCTACCAATGTATATTCCTCTCCAAACATTTCTCCATCTTCGCAAATGAGCGCCAAACGGTCAACATCAGGATCGACAGCAATGCCGAGATTAGCGCGATGATGTGTTACTGCATTTGCCAATTCCGTTAAATTTTCGGGCAATGGCTCTGGATTATGCGCGAATTTGCCATTCATTTCTCCGTTTATTAAAATAACGGTGCAATCTAAGGCTTCTAATAGAGGTATAACAGAAATGGAACCTGTTGAGTTCACAGGGTCAACAACAACTTTAAACTTACATAACCGAATCTTTTCAACATTTACCAAAGGTAATTCTAAAATTTTGGCGATGTGCTTTTGTATAAATGAATTATCAGTTGTGAGTCTCCCGAGTTTTTCGACAGGTGCAAAATGTATATTGCGTGAGGCTGCAGTTTCTAATATTTCTGCTCCATCTGAACCAGATATAAATTCGCCTTTATGGTTTAAAAGTTTGAGTGCATTCCATTCCATCGGATTATGCGAAGCCGTAAGAATAATACCACCGTCCGCATTTTCGAAAATAACCGCCATTTCAACAGTAGGCGTAGTGCTTAAACCTGCATCAATAACATCAATACCCAATCCTATGAGCGTATAAGAAACTAAAGCCGAAACCATTTCACCCGAAATACGCGCATCGCGACCGATGACCACACGCGGCACATCATTTTTTTTATTTTTTATGAGCCAAGTGCCATAGGCAGCTGCGCTTTCGACAATATCTATGGGCGTTAAGTTTTCGCCATAAATTCCACCTATGGTGCCGCGAAATCCTGAAATTGATTTGATAAATGACACGCTTGCGTTTTGTTTTAGTTACGGAAATATAAGCCTGAAACTGTGTTCCCAATGAGGCTAACTTAAAAAAAAAATCTACAGTTGCAAAAATAACTATTATAGTTACAATAAGTTATAGAACCAAAAATAATTTTTTAAAGTGTCCATAAATCTAAATATTTAGCAACAATTTTAGCCAAATTCTCTGCATCAGTGAATGCCCTATGTGCAACACCCGTAAATTCGAAACCTTCGCGTTCAACGGCTTTTTTTAATCCGATGGGTTGTCGCAATTTACGCAATTGTTTGTATTGCTCCTTTACATTAATATGCGACTCTACCCAAGCCGAGTCAATATTATGCAGCTTACAATCTGCAACTAATTGGCGTTTATCGAAACCACCCCAAGAGCAAAGTGCGTATTCTTCACTGAAGTTATCAATGTTGACCCAATCGGCAAAATCTTGAATAACATCGTCGAATCTGCGCGCACGATTAACATCTATTTGAGAAATATGGGTGAGTTGCATGCAAAAATCGGAGAGGACAGGATGTATCACAGGTCGGATAAAGCTTGTAAATTCATCGATAACTTGACCGTAGTGATCTATTTTCAAAGCGCCAATTTCAATTGTTTCGTGCACATGGTCATGAAGCTCTGTACTCCAACAAGTGCATTCTAAATCATAAACAATAAAATTCATTTTAAGTGGCGTTAGCAAATGTGCGAATTCTTTTTAACGCGAATATACGGTGAAAATATAAAAAAATAAGTAGCGATTTCGACGCTACTTATTTTTTAGATTCCCAATAAAATTTTTCTAAAACCTCGGGCAATTCGAGCCATAGTTTTTATTGCCATTTAGACCTAAATGATTTTTAGATTTTCCAGAAAAGACGTAAGCTGCGGATATGACGCCAGTGTAATAATAATCGTTTCGATTAGTGCTAACGCAATTAAAGCCATCAATGAACAGAGAAGATGTTTTGCGCCCAATGATTTCAGCGCTTAAAGCTAAATTTTCTGAAAACATGTAACGTATTCCTCCCCCTATAGGTATCAAAATCGCATTTTGATTTGTACTATTTAATTCAATCGTCTGTAATAAATTGTCAGGCACATTAATACCATCCGCATTTGGTCGAGGTGTAAAATTCGCCATTCCTATACCTCCTAAAATATATAGGTTAAATCTTTTCGTTAAGCAATTGTTTGAAACATTTTCGCCAAATGTGAATAGATGCCACTCACCAGTAACAATTAATTCGGTTAGTGGCGTTCGGAAATTCAAACCTCTTTGAAAACGAAAATCAGTCGCTGGAAATCTTCTTTCATCGGCATATAATTCAGTTTCACTTGCTTGTGCTCGAATATATAATTCGTCATTCAGGCGATACTTGCAAAAAGCACCAAAAAACATTCTAGTCTGTGGTATAAAGTTGCTGTAAGTTACATCAATAGTACCATTGTAAACAGCATAACCTGCAGTTACTCCTAATTCACTAAATTGAGCAAACGCAGTAATTTTTAGAGTAATAAAAAAAATAAAATAAAGACCTTTTCTCATGATAAACGGTTTAAAATTGTAAATCCCATAATATGATTAATAATGGTTCGTTCAAAGGTTCATTAGTTATTTATTTGAAAAACTTGGGAGGTTATATTGGAGGTATTTATTTAAACTTTAGGTTAGTTAAAAATTCAGAAAAATAGCTTTAAACTGGATAATTATTTACATTCTATAATAGACAAACAATCTGCCAAAATTTACTTCTTGCCAAAACAAAGGGATAAAATCATTAAAATACAAAGAAGAGGGTATGTTCTTTATAGAGATTTTAAATGTATTTTTGAATAATCATTTAGACATTTCTTTTTCAGGATTCAAGGAATAATTAAAAAACAAAAGATATTATACAGAATAAGTCATTTATGGAAATTAGACATTGGAAACCAATGATTTAAAACTAAAAACCAATATTTTACTTATTCTATATAATATCAAATCCTTCTTAAAGGGAGTGTTACCAATTTAAAATTTAGGGCAATTTGAACCGAAATTTTTGCTGTTGTTTGAACGATTTTTTGAATTATTACTAAAAACATAAGCGATTGAAATTCCGCCACTGAAATAATAATCGTCGCGGTTAGAGGTAATTGCTCTAAGTCCATCTAAATAGGATGAAAATGATTTGCGACCAATAATCTCACCACTGAGTGCCAAATTATTTGAAAACATATAACGGGCTCCAATACCAACAGGAATTACGAGCGTTGTTTTATTATTAGTTTGTAATTCTGTGCTTGATAAAAATGTATCTGGAACATTATTGCCATCAGCAAGCGGACGTGGTGTGAAATTGGTTGCGCCAACACCACCTAAAGCATAAAAGCTGTATTGTTTTAACGAAGATGTATTCGACAATGCTTCGCCAAAACTGAAAAAATGCCACTCTCCTGCAATTATTAACTCATTAAGCGGTGTTTTGAAGTTCAAACCGCGTTGAAAGCGCCAATCGGATGAAGGATATTTTTTTTCATCAGCATATAACTCAGTATGACTGATTTGGGCACGAACAAAAACAACATCGTTTATTCGGTATTTCCCAAATACGCCAAAAAAAGGTGTGGTTTGCGGCAAGAAATTATTAAGGGTAATATCAATTGTGCCGTTGTAAACAGCACCTCCTAAAGCTACACCTACCTCACTCACTTGAGCGACCACAATAAACTTTAGGGCAATAAAAACAACTAAAATAAGGCTTTTTCTCATGATTAACGGTTAAAAAATTAAAATCCCAGAATAGGTTTTGTAAGGTTTCGCTCATAGGTCGGTTATTTATAAATATTAGATGCTATAATCGGTAAAAAAGTTGTATGCCTTAAAACTTTCATTTAGCAAAGTTGATTGATTTAAAGTTTTGATGTATTACACAAAATTTTATTAGAATTGTATAATTTACAGTTTGCATCTCATAAAAGTTCTGCTTTGCATAAAATTAAAACGGAAATGAAATAGGTACCAAGGAATAAGTGGTAAGAGAATCTATTATTTACTGTTTATACTTAAACAAAAAATTAGTCAAAAAACTTTGTCTGCCAAATAAAAGATATAGAAGTTTGAAAATACAAAAAATAGGGTAGTGTGTACTGCATTTAAATCTTAGAAATAAAAAAAAGCTGTATCAATAACGAAACAGCTTTTAATTTTATTTTCTACTTAAAGAATTTAAATAGCTCTAAGTACTTCCATATAGAAAACTAAATCGGAATTAGGGGGAATCACACCGTTGCCTGAACCGCGTTCGCCATAGCCTAAAACTGATGGTACAAAAATGACAGCCGTAGTGCCAGGTTTGAAAAGTGCAATTGTTTCATCCCAAGCAGGAATAACTTGACCGATACCCAGAGCAAAAGCAAAGGGTTGTCCTTTCGAATATGAATCGTCGAATGGTTTTCCATCTTTTGTGTAACCGGCATAATTCATCCAAACCAATTGTTTTTGTTGCACAGTCTCACCCGTTCCTTCTTTCAGAATAATATACTTTATGCCAGATGCCGTAGTTTTAACTTCGCCACCCAGCGCATTGTTTTTAAATTTACTCGCAAAATTAGATGCCGAATCGGCAGCAGCTTTTGTGCGCAATTTAAAAGCTTCAGAAGCAGCCATCATGTCTTTTTCGGCAGCTTCCGTTTGAGGTTTTAGTTTTGAAAGACGTTTCTGAACTTCAACCACTTTCTTTTGCATGATGAATTGCTTCTGTTGCTCGGAAGGAAGTGATGCTAAAAAATCTTTTTCGCTTTGCACCTTGCGCAAAGCAATGGAAAGAATAGCATTTTTTCCACCCGATAAGCCAGCAGGTGGCGTTTTCATGGTGTCTAAACGGAAAGTAAAACTCGTGCTATCTCCCACGTGCATGGTCAATAAACTCTGCATTAAGAATTTGTAGAACGGATCATCTGAATTGTTTGGGTCAGAAATGTTTTCTTGTGCAGCACGACCAGTTGTTGCAGAATTGAAAACTAAAGCAGTATCTTTCTTGAGGGCGAAATCGAAAGATGCGATGTCGTCAATCTTTGGAGTAGCGCCATTTCCGTGTACATGTACTGTACCTGCACCTTTTTTGCAAGCATTAAATGTTAAAAAAAGCGAGCTGGCAATTAAAATTAAAAAAAAATTCTTCATCATAAATTTTATTTATCAAATTTGCTGCGCGAAACAAGTTTAGATTTGTTTCGCCTGTTATAAAAAGCGTGTGATTTTATAATTTGTAAAAAACTTTGCAAAGGTATAAAACGGATCGATATCAACACTATTTAGAGCATGGTAATATTTATAAACCTTGCGCGATTAACGTTAACAGACGATAAAGCGCAATTTGATTCTCCTGAATACACGCTGCATGTGAATTATTTGGGGAAAGTTAAATCTTTACATCAATATATTGATCTGCTCGAAAAATCGCCTGAATATAAATCGGTACTGATTTATTCTGTGCATTTAGAAAATCTTGTTGCCAATTTTATAAGTTTGTATAAAATTATTGAAGCAGCGGGTGGAATAGTTTTAAACGATAAAAAAGAAATATTGGTCATGTATCGGCGCGGTTCATGGGATTTGCCTAAAGGTAAAATTGATGCCGGTGAAACGCCCGAAATGGCTGCAGTGCGTGAAGTGAAAGAGGAAACGGGCTTGGTTAACGTTTCAATAGAGCGATTTTTTAAAATTACCTATCACACTTACACTCAGAAAGGCAAACGAATTTTAAAACGCACATTTTGGTATTTGATGCACACAACAGATACAAAGCTGTCCCCTCAAACTGAAGAAGACATAGAAATAGTAGAATTCGTTGAAAAATACCATTTTTTGGATATGCGAAAAGAAGTTTATGGCAACATTCTTGAATTACTACAAGAACTTGAGCAATAAACAACAACCTGAATCGTTTTTTTTGCACTCGAACATATCACAATTTACAATTTTTTAGACATGAAACTTTTTTTTACTACTGCTTTCCTGACATGCTTATTTTTTTCAAATTCTGC
>JAYWBA010000323.1:0-2756 GCA_043781915.1 Saprospiraceae bacterium | reverse complement strand
TTTATTTGCTCAATGTATCCTTCTTTAATTGTTCCTATACTCATCTGCATCTTTCCTTGTTTATTTTATGCAAAAAATATAAAAATTTACGGGTATACATTCACACTCAAATCGTTGCTGGGTATGAAAGTTATTCTGGTTGCATTTCTATGGGTGGTTTTAACTGTTATATTTCCTGTTATTGCCTCAAAAATAAATTTATTTAGACCCGAAATAATTTATTTAGGACTCATGGTTGGTTGTTTCGTCATGTTGCAAATCAATACGAATGATTTAAGAGATATTGAAGGAGATTCAAAAGAGCGTGTAAAATCAATGGCAGTTATACTCGGAGATAAAAAAGCCCGATTGTTCGGAATATGTTTAATTGGTGTCGGTATGTTTTGTGGTTGGAATTTTTTCAACCCAATTTCACTATTAATGTTGAGTATTTTTTTAATAGCCCGTACAATTTTATACCGAAAAGAAGCGGATATCTATTGGCAATTGCCCATCTCATTGCAAGGAGTACTCGCTTATTTTCTTTTAAATTTTTAAATCGTTCAGCTAAATCTGAATAATTACAATAGCCTGAATTTTTATAAAAATTTTTTATGAACTGCACAATACAGACTTGTCTGTTTCGTCAATACTTAAACCCTTGATTAACTCCCCATTTTTATTAACCTTTTAGAATTTCTATGTATGAAATTAAAATTTACAATTTTTTTGACACTGTTTTTAGCTTTCGATTTAATTTTTGCAAAAGCGCAAACACCCGATTTAAAACCTTTATTCGAGTTTTCTTGGGATAACGATTTTTTAAACGTTCTTGGACAAGGAACGGATTGTTATTATTCGAGCGGATTAAAATTAGCGGTTTTATACAAAAATAAAAACCGTAAATCATATCTCGGCGATGAAGGTTTGCTCAAGTTTGATTCCGATAGTTCGGTAAACTATTCGTGGTCTATAACTCAAAATGTTTTTACACCCGAAGATATTAAACGCAATGTACTTTACGTAGGCGATTGGCCCTACGCTGCCAGTTTATTCGTCACGCATGGTGCGCAATCGGTGAATGCAAAGAAAAATATGAGTTTAAAGTCAGAAGTTTCAATAGGAGTTGTAGGACCTTTCGCTTTCGGTAACGAAGCACAATCGTGGTTTCACGGTATCATTAATTATGCGCGACCACAAGGTTGGGAGCATCAGATTAAAAACAACTTAATGTTGAATTACAGAATTGATTTAGAACCTAAATTGTATGCTGCCGATAATGTAAACATTATAGGCAATATTGAATCGCAATTCGGGACTATTTTAAATGAAGCACGAGCAGGTGCAACAGTTCGATATGGTAAATTAGAGGATTATTTTACCCACGCAGTAAGTAAAAAATCGCAATTAATTTTTTTTTCTTACGGTTTTAACGCGGGGTGGGTATTGTATAATGGCTATCTGGAAGGAGGGCTTTTCGATAGTACTATAGCAGCTGATGAATACACAAAAGAGTACAAATTAGCGTCTTCCGAAATTAACAATTTTTATTTTGAAAATAAATTTAGCCTTCATTATATCACCAAGAAGTTTTCATTTGTTTATACTCAAACATATAGAACAGCCGAAACAAACCGTACATATTCTCATTCATTCGGTAATGCTTCATTTTTCTTAAACATTAACAAGTCTTTTTTATGAGAAAACTAAAACAGACTTGTCTGTTTGAAAAAAATAACTTATATTTGCTTTAGAAGCTGTTTAAATTTTCTCTTTAGGCTGAAAATATTGTATTTTCAACTTAAAACAGAAAATTTAAACAGCTTCTTAAACTAAAAGCAGCATGACAACCAGAGAGCGTATTTTAGATACAGCGTCGCGTTTATTTTATAAGCAGGGTTATAATTGCACGGGCATAAATCAAGTCATTAAAGAAGCTGATGTTGCCAAAGCCAGTTTGTATCAGCACTTTCCATCGAAAGATGATTTGCTCATACAGTATTTGAACGATACGGCGTTGGAAATGAACAAGGCTTTCAAGTCTGAAATAGCCAAACACACAACGCCACGCGAAAAAATTTTGAGCCTTTTTGATTTTATGATTAGCTATTCTGAGCAAACAGAATTTAAAGGGTGTAATTTTCTGAATATCGTTTCGGAAATTGGTCCCGAAAATACGGTTGTTAGAAATATTATTAAGAACCAAAAATTGCAAACGCGCAACTTGTTTCGCGATATATTGATACCAATAGGTAAAGAAGATTTAGCAGAAGAGATTTATTTACTCTACGATGCAGCATCGATAACATCAAAAGTGCATTCTGAAATTTGGCCCATTAAAACCGCCAAAAAAATTGCTGAGAAATTATTAGCGTAAATATCTTTAACAAAAAAATAGTTTTCTAATTTAATGCTCGTTGTAAGTGCTTATTTTTTCCTTAAAACAAATTCATTTATAATCATAAAATAAATTTTCAACGCCCACAAACATTTCTATATTAGTTGAAAATGAAGATTGCCTCGGCTTTGTTGATAGAGAATTAATTCTCGATAATTTATTTCTGAGTTAGAAAATATAATCTATTTCTGATTAATCGGTGTTTCGATAATTATAAACTCCGAATCTTTTTTGCAGTTTATAGTGAACTCTGAAGTATTCCATAAACCCAGCGCGTCTCGTTTTTGAATGGTGTGATTTTCTATTTCTAATGCACCTTCAATACAAAATATGAAAACACATTTATTAGTTGGGTTTAGAGAATATGAGGCGGTGGTAT
>JAYWBA010000322.1:0-45968 GCA_043781915.1 Saprospiraceae bacterium | reverse complement strand
AATTTTACGAAGTTTGGAACGAACCAGGTTTTGATTACACTGGCAATAAAGGCTCACTATTCAAAGGTTTTCCAGAGAATTGGTGGGATAATAATCCTTCACCATGCGATTATAAATTGCGCGCACCTATTTTTACTTATATTCGATTGCTTAGAATTACTTATGAAGTTGTTAAATACGTCGATGATAATGCTTATGTCATGACATCGGGTTTGGGCTATCCTTCTTTTTTAGATGCCATTTTGCGAAATACCGATAATTCAGATAACGGAAAAACTGATACCACACATCCATTAAAAGGGGGCGCTTATTTTGACGGCATTGGTTTTCACTCTTATCCGCATTTCGATGGTGCTTTGCGCTCTTTTGATTCAATTAATTTAAAATTTATTAATTTCAGACATTCGGATGCTGCCGCACAAGACCCCATTAGAATTAAAACGAGTTTTGAAGCAGTTTTGAAAACGTATGGTTATAATGGCACGCAATATCCTAAAAAATTATACATCATCACAGAAGCCAATCTGCCGCGTTTTCCTTTCGGCGATTTTGTCGGCTCCGCTGAAATTCAACGCAACTGGATTATTAAATCGTACGTGAATTGCGCATCGAACGATATTTACCAAATGCACATCTTCAAAATTGCTGAAGAAACCACGCCCGAACTCGCGGCTTATGAATTTGATGTGATGGGTTTATACAAAAAAATAAATTATCGCGATAAACTACACCCAGAAGTGAATGATGAAGGTATTGCGCTACGAACATCTACGCAACAATTATTTGGAAAAAAATACGATGTGGCTCGAACAACTGCTATGAATTTGCCTGCTAATATTGGTGGTGCCGCTTTCGTCGATTCGGTGGGTGTTTATACGTATGTTATTTGGGCAAAAACAACAGTCGATTTAAGCGAAGCAGCATCAGCAACTTTTTCTTTTCCTTCCAATTTGGGAATAACTTTATTGCAAAAAAAGGAATGGAACAGCAGTGCTTGTACAGATACTAAATCATGTGCATCAAATTATGTTTCAACTCAAAATATTGCGCTCACAGCAGCACCCATTTTTTTGACAGAAGCACGCGTAAAATTATCCTCTCAGAATATTTGCGTCGGACAATTCGTAACTTTTGAAGATAATGCAGGTGGTTCTTGGCAAATCGAAAATCAAAGTGGTGTTCAACAGAAATCGGGAACATCTTTTATTGTAAGCTATATTCGCGAAGGTTCTTATAAAGCAATTTACTCTAATGGCGGAAAAGTACAACAAACTTTTACTATTACTTGCAATGGCGCACCGCAGCCTTCATTCGATTTCGCAGTTTACAGTCCCCAATTGGTATTAACAAATACCTCAGCACCCAATTACGATAAACTGACTTGGAGTTTTGGCGATGGCACAACATCTAATCAACCCAATAAAATTAAGTATTACGAAACCAGTGGTAGTTTCCCAGTTACGCTAACGCTTTCAAATACTTGTAGTGAAGTCAGTTATGTGAAAAATATTGCTATAACAGCGAGTAAAAATAAACCGTTGGCAAGTTCTGCTTTAGATAAACTACCCAATTACAACCCATTTTTCAGAATGGGTGTAAATATGCGTTTTGTCGATGGTTGGACGGATCAGCAAATAGGAAATATCGCTGCTGGTAATTTGGAAGACGGCATTACGGGGGTTAGTTCGAAAGGCATCAGAACACAACTCGGTGAATATTTTACGGATTATTGGGGTGCAGATATTCGCAAACCCGCTTTCGAGCATTTCAGAAATATTGATATGCAAGATATAGTTTTGAATGTGGGCTACCCGAAAGATGCACACCAAGACACCACTAAGTTTTGCTACAATCAGCGCACTGAGTTATTCAAAAATATGTACCAAGATATTTGGGATAGTGGTACTGACGGAACACCCGTAAACGATTCAAATTATATTGCGCGCTATTTTTACGATTTAGCTTTGAATTACAAAAACACAGTCAAATATTGGGAAATTTGGGATACGCCAGGTTGGGATATTGAAGGTCGCAATGGCTATAAAAAACCAGGCGAAGAAGGCAATTGGTGGCAAACCGATCCTGACCCGTGTGAACTCGGCGTTTTTGCATCGGTTCAAAGTATTATTAGAATGTATCGCATTGCGTACGAAGTAATTAAATCTGTTGACCCCAATGCGTATATCGTTTTTAATGGGGCAGGTAATGCGAGTTTTTTTGATGCCATTAATAGAAATACAGATAATCCCGAAGCGGGAAAAGTTTCGGCACAATTTCCGTTAAAAGGCGGTGCTTATTTCGATGCAGTGTCTTATACTGTTTCGCCTTTGTACGATGGCAGTTTGACGAAATACAACAAAGATTTAGGCTATTTTCAAAATTTCAGAAACACTGATTTTGCTGCGCAAAGCATTATCAACCGTAAAACAGATTTAGAGACTGTTTCTCTTAAATATGGTTTTGATGGTGTGAAATATCCAAAAAAGAAATTTATTATCAGTGAAATCAATGTGCCGAGAAAAGCATTAGGCAGCACTAATTGGGGAAGTGATGAAATACAGAAGAATTTTATTCTCAAATCGTATATTCTCGCTGCTCAGAATAATATTTTGCAAATGCACGTTAAAAGTATCACCGAAGAAACGAGTATTGAATCCGCAACAGATGGCAGTCAAGTGCAGGGTTTGTACAAAGTTTTGCTCGAAAAACCGTATTCGCAAACTATTAATATTGAAGGTATCGCTTTTAAAAGTACGAATGATATTTTATTCGGCACAACTTACGATTCCATTAAAACCAGATCTATGAATTTACCTACGGGTGTAATTGGAGCAGCTTTTAAACATTACAATGGTAAATACACCTACGCAGTTTGGGGGCAAAGTACAGCAGATTTAGTTGACTTTGCCAATATTACTTATACTTTTCCAACCAACTTAACGAATATGCCTTTATACAAACGTGAATGGAGTTATAGCGTTGATAATAAAGTAAGAACTATCTCTAATGCCACCATGCAATTAGGTACAACACCTATTTTTCTTTCAGAAGATGTCAATATCACTAAACCACCCGTTACTGCTTTTTTAACCGACTCAACCAAAGGTTGCGCGCCATTTGTGGTGCATTTTCACAATAAGTCGAGCGAAAATGGTAGTTTGTTATGGCAATTTAGCGGCGGCTCTCCGGCCACTTCTACGTCAACTGATCCAAACGTAACCTATAACGCTATTGGAAATTACACCGTTCGGTTAACATCAACCAATGCTGTTTCAAATAGTTATAGCGAAAAATCGAGTTTGATTAACATTCAACCTAAGCCAAAAGCCGATTTCACTTTTACGCGCGGTAATAATTCACGCAATGTGCAGTTTGTCAATAACACTACCAACTCCTACACAATGATTTGGGATTTTGGTGATGGCTCTCCATTCGATCAAACTTTAAATCCATTGCATTTTTATTCGCAAGTTAAAACTTATACCGTTAAACTCATTGCGCAAAATTTGTGTGGTAATGATACCATCATTAAGAACGTCAATCTGCTCACCGCTACTAACGATATTGTTGAAAATTCGAATTGGTCATGTCATCCCAATCCTGTCAACGATGTTTTGACAATTAATTTAGATATTGCACAATCTACAACAACATCAATCATATTGTGTGATTTATTAGGTCGAGTTGTTGAGACATTGCATGTAACGTCTAATTTAGTTGCGGGCAAACATATTTTCAATGTTGAAACAGCGCACTTGCCTTCAGGTATGTATATGGTTTTGTGCCAACAAAATGGGGTAATTACGTCAAAAAAAATTGTGAAAGAGTAAAGGCGTATTGCAATACGCCCTTACTTTGCGCAAAAATTAGCCTCATACGTGTCGCAAAGTTTTCGTAAATTGTTCCAATAAAGCAAACTGATTCATGGCGCGCACAAAATTATGATCGGGATATTTTGCGCCGTAATACGCATCGTTGTTGAGGTAATCAGTCATAAATCGTAGAGATTGCATATAAATTGCGAATTTGCCAGCGTAGAAAAAATAATTTTTTTCTACGCTGGTTAATTCATCTTTCATCTCTTGTTGATATCCTTCAACCAAAGCATCATAAAACTCCATCCTAAATTCAATTTTTGAATAATTTTTTTCTTCTTCGCCCACTGGCGATACATAAGTGCGAATCATATCGCCGACATCACTGAATAAATAACCAGCCATAACTGTATCGAGATCAATCACGCACAAACCTTTACTTTGTTTATCAAAAAGTACATTGCTAATTTTCGTATCGTGGTGCGTTACGCGAAGCTTGAAATATTTATTGCATTTTATAGCTTCAAATTCTTCAACAATATTTGAATGCGCTTTTAAGTTTTTAATCAATTCTTGAGATTCACGAATTCTTTCATTGTTGCCTTTTTCAATAGCGTAGAGAAACTGATTGTAGCGCAATGAAAGATTATGAAAATCTGGAATCGTAATTTTCAAATCAGAAATATTTAAGCCACTCAGTTTTTGAGTAAAGCGCCCGAATTGGGTGGCAGCTTCGAATGCTTGTTCGGGCGTTTTAACCACATCAATCGTGTGCGATTCTTTTACAAACGGAAACATTCTAAAGTAGCTATTAGCTTTGAGCTTTGAGCTTCTCTTGTATAGCGGCTCATAGCTCAAAGCTATGAGCTCATTGCCATCTTTTGTTTTTATGGGTGAAACAAACAAATAATCAGGATGGTGTTTTTTTAAATAGGACGCTATTAGCTTGATATTGTGTTCGATATCTTCAGGTTTTTTAAACACTTCATTGTTAATGCGCTGTAAAATATAATCGTTTGAATTTGTTGAAACGCGCCAAGTATTGTTAATTAATCCTGAGCCAAATGCTTCGATTTTTAAAATGTCGCCATTTAATTCGAAGTTGGGAAGGACGGTATTTAGGAGTTGATCCAAAGAAAATTTGTTTTAGATATTTTGTTGTTCTGTTCGATTTTTATTCACCACAAAAGATCACAAAAGGGTTTTTCAAAAAAGGCACAAAAGATAATTACACCTTTTGCGGCTTTTGTGGGTAAATTTTGCGGCTTTTGTGGTGAATAACCTAAAAATCATCATTCAGCGCAAAATCATTTTTTTTGAACATCCACTGTCCACCCGTAAAATCGGGGAATTCAACTGTTTGATTACCCATCGCAATGGATTGTTCACTCAACGGAGAAATAGCACTCCATGCAGCGGCATCATACACATTGAGCGGTGTTTCAACTTTTCTTTTAGTTGCTTCTATGAATGCGTTTATAACAAAAAAATCCATGCCGCCGTGACCTGCACCTTCTGCGTCATTATTGTATTTAATCCACAGCGGATGATCGTATTTATCGAGCCACGATTTGGCATCTTCCCATTGGTGTTTTTTGGCAGTTTTTCCTTCAATATACAAACTTTTGTTCACATCCATCCACAAACCTTCCGTGCCTTGCACTCTAAAACCGAGTGAATACGGACGTGGTAAATTGGTATCGTGTTGCAATAAAATAGTTTCTCCGTTGGCACAACTTATTGATGTTGTCACCACATCGCCGAGTTTAAAATTCACTTTCGCATTCGGATGGTCATTACCGCACGTTTTTACAACATGATTGTGCAGCCCACGCGCTTTCGAAGAAAACGAACACAAATTCGTAAATCTATTGCCTCTGTTGATATTGACATAATTCGCAATCGGACCAACGCCATGCGTCGGATACAAATCGCCATTTCTATAAACAGAATGGTGCGTTCTCCAATGCGCTTCGGTGTAACCTTTTTCATCAAATTCGCAGCCACCACCATAACCTTGTTTGCCATCATTGAATTTCACTTCGCGCAAATCGTGCTGGTATCCTCCTTGCAAATGAATCAATTCGCCGAATAAACCCTGACGCACCATATTCAAAACTGCCATGACATCGCGTCTATAACACACGTTTTCGAGCATCATCACGTTTGCTTTGTGTTTTTCAGCCGCCAAAACGACATCCCAATGATCTTGCAAAGTGATGCCCAAAATAACTTCAGTCGCTACGTATTTTATGCCTGCTTCTAATGCACCAATCACCATTGGTTTATGCCATTCCCACGGCGTTGCAATCAAAACAGCATCTAAATCTTTGAGTTCGAGCATTTTTTTCCAGACGTATTTATCGCCAGTGAAAATTTGCGGCATTTTTGCTCCATTGTCAGTAACAATTTTTTTTGCTGCAGCTATGCTTCTCGGTTCAATATCGCAAAAAGCAACTACCTCTACATCCTTTCTTTTTATCAGCAGTTCGAGATGATCTGTACCGCGAAAACCAACGCCGATAATGGCGATGCGTACCTTGTTTTCATTGATGGAGTTAGCAAATAAAAATTTATTAGGCATAACAGAAATGGAAGCTGCTGCTAACGAAGTGTTTTTAATAAAGTCTTTACGGCGCATAAGTGAGAAGTTATTAATGTTTGAACAAAAATAACAAAGATTACTATCAATTCTTAGCGTCAAGCTATTCTAAATCCATTTTTATGCAATCTTACTGATTTTTATTTCTAACTTTGTTTTCTAAAAGGATTATTAATTCAGGATGCAATTTATTTTAATGCGACATTTTATTAATGGAAAATAAAGACATTCGTTGGCAACAAAGGTTCAGTAATTATTTGAAGGCGCTTTCTCAATTAGAAAAATTCTATGATAAAGGTAAAGACCTGAGCAATATGGAAGAACAAGGTATGATAAAAGCGTTTGAATATACTTACGAATTAGCATGGAATACAATGAAGGATTTTTATGAAAATCAAGGCGAAACGGGCATTCAAGGTAGTCGTGATACTTTTAATTTAGCATTTAGAAGAGGCTTAATTTCGGATGGTGAAATTTGGATGCAAATGCTAAAAGATAGAAACAGAACTTCTCATACTTACAACGAAGAAACTGCTGACGAAATTTCTGAAAATATTTTGACTTATTACTATCATCAGTTTGTTGAGCTTAAAAATGAATTTGAAAAGATAATTAAAAGTAATCAGAGCACATGAAATACGGATTAAAGCAAGAGACTGTTCAAAATATTCAATGCGTTTTTTCAGCTTTTCCCGAAGTGGAAGAAGTTATATTATATGGCTCTCGTGCAAAAGGCAATTTCAAAAACGCTTCTGATATTGACTTAACTATTAAAGGCGAAAACCTGAGTTTAAAATTAATCAATAAAATCAGTTTTTGTCTTGACGATTTATATTTGCCTTACACTTTCGACCTTTCTATTTTCAATCACATTTCTTCGCCCGATTTAATTGAACATATTCAGCGAGTCGGTCAAATATTCTATAAAAAAAGTGAAGCACTAAAAGAGGAGCAAATAATTAAAAAAGAAGCTTTGATAAAAGCCTCGTAATACTTCACTAAAATGGCAAAAGAAAATAGTTCTGACTTACTAAAATTTCTTGAACCTTTCGGTGAAGAAATAACAGATTTGGTTTTGTGGCTACGCGAATTTGTTTGGGATTTGTATCCCGAAACAAATGAACTCATTTACGATAATTACAACGCTGTGGCTTTTGGTTGGTCGCCAACCGATAAACTAGGTCATACATTTTGCAGTATTGCTATTGGTAGATCGAGCAAAAATGTTCATTTCGGTTTTTACTGGGGCAGCCAAATCGCTGACCCAGAAAAAATGCTTATTGGCAATGGGAATCAATACCGATATATTCTTGTAAAAAACAAAACTGATTTTCCAAAAGACTATATTGAGAAATTACTGAACGAAGCCTATATCAATTCATTAGCTAAAGTGAAAGACGGCAAACAAATTATGAGCGGACAAACAATAACTAAATCTGTATCGGTTGTTAAAAGGAAGTTAAAACAGTGAGGAGTTGAGAGTTGAGACAATTCCACTCTACATTATAAACTGTCCACTGTTTCTACCTCGGATACCGTTCAAAACATCCAATATCAGGTGTTTTTGTATCGCGCAATTTGTCGATAATATCTTTAAGAATGTTCGGATTGGGCAGTGCTTTATATTGCGCAATGCTGAGTGAATCTAAACTATAATCGGTTGCACCAACATTTTTAAATAGTTTTGAATCGTTTTTATAAACGATGCAATTGGTGCATTTAGTGAAAAAATCGGTGGGAACAGATTTAACTGTATCAGCAGCGCGGATAAGACAGTTTTTCAAAGCATAATTGAATTTGAAAGTTTTGTTTTGATCGCCATTGTAAATCACCAACTCATCTGCTTTGTTGCCATAAATGATTGAGTTGTTGATGTTTAAATTTAAATCATTTCCTTTTGCAGAACTGCAATTTCCAATGGCATCTTGAACATAGCAATAATAGTTATCGGCGTAAAGAGACGTATTTTTTGAACCCACGCTCGAAAAAGTGCAATAGTTAAAATTATAGTTTCCACCAAAATGAATTTCTACATTTTTATCGGACGTATTGTAAGATAGACAATTTTCAGCACTGAGTGTAGCATGTGTTGCTAAAATAGCAGAGCCTGATGTATTGTAAAATCGGCAATTTTTAAGCGTTGTAGTACTCGCTGAATCGGCTCGAATACCAACGCGCGAATTTTTAATGGTAGTATAGCTTAAACTATTATCATTGCTTTTTGCGCCAATAATAATTCCCGCCCATTGATCAGGTGTGTCAGCAAATTCACTCTCGCGTCTATCCCCTTCAAAAACAACTGGATTCATGGCTGTGCCATTTACTTGCAATCGCGCATTGGGTAAAATATAAATAATGCCGTCGCGATAAAAATCGCCCGTCGCTTTTCCGCCCAAACCACCATGCACATAAATATGTGCACCTGCAGGAATTTGCAAAATGCATGAATCAACGAACAGTACACCGTAAATAACATACGGTTTTTTATCGTCGAGCGCGATTACGCGCTCGGGATTTCCACCGCTTAAAAGCGCAAGACCTCCCGCCGAAAATCTATTAGGAAGATAATTGGCATTTTGCCCAAATGCTTCTATCACAACTTTTTGTGTGCCACCAGCCGTTTCAAAATTAATATATTCGTTGGCTACAAACGGACTTGTGCTGAGTGGTGCATTCGGATTGATAGTAACTTCAGCAAAAACATAAATGCTATCGTTCGCAGGAACATCTATATTGGTGAAAACTTTAGAAGAAATGCCATCAATATTGAGTTTAACTGAAATACCGGTTTGATTTGAAATACTAATTTTATTGATTCTGAACGGTTTATTGTAAGTATTAACCACTTTAAAAAAGCGCGTTGCTGACCCAATTTGTGTGAAAACGGTATCGAAACGAAGCGTGTCGGAACTAAATTTTAATTTAGCGGATATATCTGCTAAAAGTGAAGTATCGGGTTTGCAAGCATTGAAAATTATAATACCTAATACTGAAACAAGAATCAGCGCACCGAAAACATGGGATTTTAAATTCATCATACAGTAAAAGTAATCGCGAAAAATGTTAAAGCTTAATCTTACACAAGATAAGAACGCTTTTATATATTACGTTATGAAACGTATAAAGTGTCATTTTTTGTGTTAGGATTGAATAATTAAAAAGGCTTCTCAATTTTATTCGAAAAGCCTTTTTTATTTTATTTAAAAAGAATTAAACCAATAACCGCATCGGCTCTTCCAATATTTCTCTCAATGTTTTTAAAAACTGTGCACCCGCCGAACCATCAACAACGCGGTGATCGCACGAAAGGGTAACTTTCATGGTGTTACCGACAACTATTTCGTTATTGACAGCAATCGGTTTTGTGAAAATTCCGCCTACTGCTAATATGCACGATGCAGGTGGATTAATTATGGCTGTAAATTCTTCAATATCAAACATGCCCAAATTAGAAACTGTGAAAGTATTGCCTTGCATTTCGTTACTTTGCAATTTACCCTCTTTGGCTCTACCAGCCATATCTTTTACTTCTGCATTTATTTGACTCAAATTTTTAGTATCCGCATTCCTAACGACGGGAACAAATAAGCCATCGGGAACTGTAACTGCTACGCCAATATGCACAGAATGATTTTGACGAATCGCCTCACCTGTCCAAGAAGAATTTATGACAGGGTGTTTTTTCAATGCTGCTGCCGATGCGCGCACAACTAAATCGTTGAAAGAAATTTTAGTTGGTGCAGCTAATTCGTTCAATTGTTTACGCATTGCAATGCACTTATCCATATTAATTTCTACCGTGAGGTAAAAATGCGGTGCTGTAAATTTACTTTCAGCAAGGCGTTTTGCAATAGTTTTGCGCATGCTGCTTAAAGGCAAATCTGTATATTCGTCAGTGCTTGAAACAGTTGCTGCTTCAACAGGAGAAACGGTAGTCACGGGTGCTGAAGTCGTTGTTTTTGCTTCGGGTGCTGATGCAGGTTTTTGAATAACTGCCTCCACATCTTTACGTACAACTCTGCCATTATCGCCTGTACCTTGAATGCTCGCTAAAGGTATTCCCGCCGATTTAGCCATCTCTTTGGCTAAAGGAGATGCGAATATGCGCGATGTATCGTGTGTTTCAAAACTCGGTGCAACTTCTGCAACGGCGACACTTTCGCTAATAGCTTTGGTTTCCGCTTTTGGTGCTTCAGCAACTGCACCACCACCGTTTAATAAATGTTGGAATGATTCGCCGGCTTCTCCAATAATCGCTAAGGGTGCACCCACTAAAAGTTTTCCGCTTTCAGCGACGGCAATATATAACAAAACACCTTTTCTCGGACTTTCGAAATCCATGGTTGCCTTATCAGAATTTACTTCTGCTAATAGTTCACCTTTTTGAACGGTGTCACCAACTTTTTTGTGCCAAGCCACAATTTCTCCTTCTTCCATCGAGTCGCTCAAGCGCGGCATTACAACTAATTCTGCCATTTTCTTTCTATTTTTATTCTAAAATGAGTATGGGTTATAAAAGAGTGCAAATATAATTAACACATTGTTGCAACGTACTAATTTTGGGTTTGTTTATTGAAATTTAATATTTTGAGTATTTGCAATAATAAGTTAAAGTTTATTTAATGTGGGTTACAATTTGTACTTTTGTCAGTCGAAATAATGAACAAAAGAAGGCAATTTCGGTTGTTAAAAGTTGAAATTTGCTACAAAAATTGCGTAAAATAAATATTTAACAATTCTCTTTGCAATTTTATATAAGTTTTAACGAAATTTAGTTCAAAGTTCTATTATTTTTATACTGTAAAAAGTATTAAACCAGTTTTTATCACTGAAAATTTTTAAGTCATGTTACGCTCAATATTTTCTTTAGTAGTTTTGACGCTCGTTTCAGCGTTTGCAGTAAAGGCACAGGATGATATTTATTACACTCCGAGCGCACCAACTCAGCAAAAAGAAACGTATCCTGCGCCGCAGCAACAAAATCAATTCAACAATGCTGCGCCGTATCAACAAAATAACAATACTCAAAACTACAATAACGCACCTGCAAATGGTGGATATCAAGATTATTATGAGTATAGCGATGATCAAGAAGATTATCAGTATGCACAACGCGTTCACCGTTTTGCGCGTCCTGTTTCTGGGTTTAGTTATTACGACAATGCGTACGTAGATAATTATTATTACGACCCATACTACTATAATAACTATTTCGCACCGCGTTCTTCGTTCAGTATAAGTTTTGGAAATCCTTTCTGGAGTTTATGGTCATTCCGCACACCATTCCTTTACGATCCATGGTTTAGTCGTTATAATTACGGTTATTCATCTTTCGGTTATTCATCTTTCGGTTATAGCAGCTACTGTTCGCCATTTGGTTATTCTTATGGTTTCGGTAGTCCATTTTATTACGGGTTCGGCGGCTCTCCTTTTTACCATTCTTATTATGGCAGTAATTATTATTACCCATATTCAAATGGTTATGACAGAGGCTATAGCAACCAATATTCAAACCCGAAAGGAACAGTTTATGGTGTGCGCACAAACCGTGCTTTAAACGAGCCAATTTCGCCAACTGGTTTTGGTGGCAGAAATAATAACACTGTTATAAACAGAGGATTAGATGGTACAAATGGTGGTGGTTCAACAACTAATGCTGCGCGTTTTGGAAATAAAAATATGAATGCTGCAAATGCAACTGCTGCTCCATCTAATGGATTTAACAACACAAATTCTCAAACACGCGCCAGCGGAATTAGCAGCGATGCGCCCGCTTCAAATGGTTCGCGTTTTAGCAGACCGCAATACAATAGCAATAACGTAGCAACGCCTACAACTGCTAACGATCGTCCATCGCGCGGATTTTCAACAACGCCATCGCAACAATATTCGGCACCATCTCAACAATATTCAGCACCACAACGCAGCTATAACGCGCCGTCTCAACAATATTCAGCACCGCAACGCAGCTACAACGCGCCATCTCAACAATATTCAGCACCGCAACGCAGTTTTAGTGCGCCTGTTCAACAACAAAATAGCTTCAGCGCACCAGCTCAGCACAGTTTTTCTGCTCCAAGTAATAGTGGAGGCGGCGCTTCTCACAGTAGTGGTGGACATAACGGTGGAAGACACTAAAATTAAGGAATAATTGATAAGTGATAGGGAGTAAGATTTCTATTTTCCCCATCACTTAACCTATCACTTATCACTTATTCCCTATCACTTATCACTTATTCTTTATTCCTTAATTAATCCTCTATGAAGAAATTCATTGCATTCAACCTTATTGTCTTTTTTATAGGTAATGGTTTATTAAAAGCACAAACTTCGGTCGATGTATTTCGCGCATCTTATACGAATCCAGCAGCAACAGCACGCACTTTAGGTATTAGCAATGCGATTGGTTCGCTCGGCGGCGATTTTTCAGCACTCAGTATTAATCCAGCAGGTATTGCAACGTACCGTAACAGCGATTTTAATATCTCAATGGGTTATTTTGGCAACAATTCAACATCTAATTTGCGAGGGACTGGAAATACGGCAACTTCCGAAAACGATACCAAATTTACTTTCAACAATGTGGGATTAGTTTTTGCTGGCAGCGGCGATAACGAAAATTGGAAAACATCTAATTTCGGCATTGGATATAACCGTCTCGCTGATTTTAATCGCACAATCTATTATTCGGGTGCGTCGCCAGGTTCTTTAGTTACACTCTTTAAAAATGATGCACAAGCTGGTATTTACGACGATTTTGGCAATAATTTAGCGTATGATGCGAGTGCTATTTTCGATACAACAGTTAAAGGCAACAGAATTGTTTATAGCGATTTCGATAAAAATCCAACAGGTCTGGTCAATAAAATTCATACTTTCAAACAAGCTGGAAGTATTGGAGAATTGGTGGTATCGTATGGCGCTAATTATAAAGAAAAATTATCGATAGGCGCAACTATTGGTATTGATTTTTTAAATTATGAACGCAATAGCGCGTATTCGGAAAACAATGGTCAAAAAACAGTTGATTATTTCGATAATTTGACTTATAATGATAAGATATCCACTTCCGGAACAGGAATTAATTTAAAGATTGGTGCTATTTATAAAATCACGCCTGGTTTGCGTATTGGCTTAGCAGTTCATACGCCTACATACTTCAGCTTAACAGAATTGCATAATTCAGATCTTACTTACAATTATACAGTTAAAGGAGTTAAAGGTAATCCACAAAATTTGGCTTATTCTTCGCCCGACGGTACAACTGATTATATTGTCACAACACCTTGGAAAGGCGTTGTAAGTGCTTCGTATGTGGTGAGTAAATATGGTTTTATTTCAGCCGATTTAGAAATGGTGAATTATGCTTCAGCGCGCGTTAATTTTACTACGCCCGATTCAATCGGTCAGGGGCGTAAATCGGATATTAAACAATATGAGACCTCTGTCAATAGCGATGTTCAAGCAACTTATAAAAACGCCTATAATTTAAATGTTGGAGGCGAACTTGCCCTCGATATTTTGCGCTTGCGGGCAGGTGTGAGTGTAAAAAGTTCGCCTTTAGTGAATGATAATACAAATCGCGCTAATTATACGCTCGGCGTAGGTTTGCGTGGTCAGCACACTTATTTCGATGTCGCTTATCGCTCTGAAAGCACCAATTTTGTTTTCCAACCCTATACAGCTGGAGAAGCGGTGCGTCAACCGAATGTAGATGTTAAAACTACTTCGGCGTATGTTATGGCTACGTTGGGTTTTAAGTTTTAAAAAAGTAAAAATAAAAAAAGTCGCGAAAAACTTCGCGACTTTTTTATTTTTATTTTTTTAAAACTTACATATTCAACGCTCTATTCCCTGTAGCCGCTAACGCAGCTTCTTTAAATGCTTCAGCATACGTTGGATGTGCGTGACTCATTATTCCTGCATCTTCTGCGGATGCTCTGAATTCCATCAAAGCTACAGCTTCTGCGATTAAATCAGCTACGCGCGCTCCAACCATGTGAACACCAAGAATCTCATCCGTTTCTTTGTGTGCCAAAACTTTGACGAATCCTTCAGTATCGCCACTTGCACGCGCACGACCGAGCGCTTTCATCGGAAATTTACCAGATTTATACGGAATGCCGTCTGCTTTAAGTTGTTCTTCTGTTTGCCCTACGCCCGAAACTTCGGGCCAAGTATAGACCACACCTGGAATGAGATTGTAATTAATGTGTGGTTTCTGACCAACCATATATTCAGCGACATAAACACCTTCTTCTTCCGCTTTGTGTGCCAACATCGCGCCATGAATAACATCGCCAATCGCAAAAATATTTGACACATTTGTTTCTAAATGTCCGTTAACTTTCACTCTACCTTTTTCATCGCGTTCAACGCCAGCATTTTCCAAGCCAAGATTATCGGTATAAGGTCGGCGACCGAGTGCGAGTAAAGTATAATCGGCAGTAATAGTTTTTACTTCCTCTGTATCGCGGGATTTAAAAGTTACAGTTGTATCGTTTTCAGTAGAAACTACATCGGTTACGGCGTGTTTCAAATAAAACTTCATGCCTAAATCTTTGAGTGATTTTTGTAATTCTTTCGAGCAATCGCCATCCATCGTTGCGATAATGCGGTCGACAAATTCTACAACATGTACTTCTGTACCAAGGCGCGCATAAACCGAACCCAATTCTAATCCGATAACGCCACCACCGACAATAACCATACTTTTTGGCACACCCTCGAGTGTCAATGCTTCGGTTGAAGTAATAACACGTTTTTTATCGTAATTGAAATTGGCGGGTGTTATAGGTTTTGAACCCGTAGCGATAATCGTTTTTTGGGTTTCGATTTCTTTAACGGAACCATCGTTTGCTTTAATGCTAATTTTATTGGCAGTAACAAACGAGCCATGTCCGTAATGCACGTCAATTTTATTTTTCCTCATCAAAAACGCGACACCTTTAGTGACATCACTCACTACCTCGTTTTTGCGTTTAACCATTTGTGGCATATTGACATCAACGCTGCCGCTGATATCTAATCCATGTTCTTTGAAATTATGAACAGCATTGTGGTAGTGCTCGCTCGAATCGAGCAATGCTTTTGATGGAATACAACCCACGTTAAGACACGTACCTCCTAAGACTGTGTATCGCTCGATGATAGCCGTTTTTAATCCTAATTGTGCGCAGCGAATGGCTGCAATATATCCGCCTGGTCCTGAACCAATGACTGTGACGTCGTACATAATAGTTGATAGTTGACAGTTGGCAGTTGAAAGTTGACGGTTTAGAATTTGATTAAAGTAACAAACTATCAACTGTCAACTGTCAACTGTCAACTATTTTCTTTTTTTATAAAAAGGTTTCTTTTTAAAATTCTTTTTTGCTTCGTCGTTATTTTTTGACGCAGCATCAGAGTTTATATTTTCTTCCGAATCAGAAACGCGCTCCGTATTTTTATTCGGTGGCGGCGTGTGCTGTTTACGCTGTTGTGAATTATCGAGTAAAGCAGGATTAATAGGTTCTTCTTGTTTATTAGGCGGCGGCTGATTATTATTCCTGTTATTATTGTGCCTTGGATTTTGTGGTCGGTCGTTATCAATCAAAGCAGGATTAATCGGCTCATCAGTACTGTCATTGCGCGGTGGCTGATTATTATTCCTGTTTTGATTGTTCGGATTCTGGTTCGGATTGGAAGGACGCTCGTTATTAAACTTACGTGGGTTGTTTTGATTTTGACCAAAACTCACCTCCTTCATTGCACCAGAACTTTGATTAGGATTATTACTTTGAGGCTTTTTCTTTTTCTTCTTTTTAAATTTATCGTCTGGCAATTCAACTGCACCAACTAATTCTTCAGCATCGTATTCTGCTTCAGGCTCTTCTTCGATGCCGTCTTTATCGTACATTTTTTGAATTGCGGCTACATATTGCAAATCTTTTAAACTTTGAGGTTGAATGTTATTTTTATTTTGGTCGAGTGCTATTTTTACGTCGCTTACTGCCACCGTGAAAAATTTTCCTTTATCCGTACCATCGGCGATGTAATACGTCATTAAAGCTCTGAACACATCTGTTTTGATGAGTTCTGCTCTGCCCGATTTTGTAAAAATGCGTTCGGGATTAGGCGGGAAAGATTCAAGCGCGTCTAAATAGGAATCGAGTTCGTAATTGAGGCAACATTTTAATCTGCCGCACATGCCCGATAATTTCACCTGATTGATGGCCAATTGTTGATAGCGCGCAGCAGCCGTTGATATTGATTTAAAATCGGATAACCATGTTGAGCAACACAATTCGCGACCGCATGAACCAACTCCGCCTATGCGCGCTGCTTCTTGACGCGCACCAATTTGGCGCATTTCAATCTTAACTTTAAACTCTTTATTGTATGAACGAATTAGTTCGCGAAAATCTACACGACCATCGGCTGTGTATAAAAATGTCGCTTTTCTGCCATCGCCTTGCATTTCTACTTCACCGACTTTCATTTCCAAACCGAGTGAACGGGATATAGCACGCGATTGAATCAGCATTTCTAGCTCTTGAGAACGGAAATGGTTAAGGCGTTCAACATCGCGCTCGTTGGTTTTGCGAATAATGTTAAGGAACAAAGCATCATCACGTAGCCCCTTTTTTTTGATTTGCATACGAACCAATTCGCCACTGAGTGAAATATTGCCAATGTCATAACCGCCACCGCCCGCAATTTCAACCAGAACTGAATCGCCCGTAAAAACTTGTAATGAAGGGTTGGTGTGGAAAAAATCTTTGCGCGCTCCATTTTTGAAACTCACTTCAACAACATCGAAAGCGTTTGTATCGTGTAAATCGTACGAAGCTAACCAATCGTGTGTGTTCATTTTATTGCATCCGCCGCCACAATTTCCATTGCATCCGCCAGGTTTTCCACCACTTGCGGTAGAACAACTTGCACAAGCCATATTATATAAAGTATGAACTGTAAACCAATATACAAACCTGACAGTTGTGAGCGGTGAATGGTGAGCAGTGTGAAAAAAACTGACCGCTGACCACTTACAACTGTTTTCTCTTCATTCTTTACGCATTGCTCGCTTTAATGGCAGAAGAGGGTGTATTTTTTTATTTTCAAATTATATAGTTCTAAAAATACGTGCTAATTTATTTTCTAAATCTATATTCGCAGCAAAGTTAGGCATTAAAATGCACTCTAACCATTTTGATAGCATAAATTTTAACGGTAAATGTTTTATAAAGTTCAAACTGTTAATTTTATCGACCAAAATTATTGGACTTGATACCTAAAAATAAGTTTGAAGTTTACTTTTGCAATATTTAAATTTTAAATAGAAACGCGTTTAAGTAAAAATGCCACACATCTGTAAAAATTGCGGAAACCATTTTAACTATGAATTTTGTGGACATTGTGGTCAAACGGTTGATACACACGACATTAATTGGCATTTTTTGTGGCATGATATTCAGCATGGTTTGCTGCATTTCGAAAAAGGAATTCTTTATACTACCAAAGAGTTAATTAAATAAGATACATTGAACACAGATTTTTCACCTTTCCCGATTTTAAGAACCGATCGCTTAGTTTTGAGAAGCCTCGAACTCGACGATGCACAAGCTATTCAAAAACTGAGGTCTGATGCGCGCGTGAATGAATTTTTAGATAGAGCTGCGACCAATAATTTGGATGAAGCCGTTGCGTTTATAAAAATAATTCAAAAAAGTGTTGAAGAAGGGGATTCAATGTATTGGGCAATAACTTGTGATGATGTATTGATAGGCACAATATGTTTGTATAATTGGGACAAAAAAAACGACATTGCCGAAATTGGTTATGAACTAAAAGTTGATGCTCAAGGAAAAGGTTATATGAGCGAAGCGATACGCGCAGTGATTTATTTTGCATTTAAAACTATGTGCGTTAAAACTATAACAGCATTTCCAAAACAGGGGAATGTTAAATCCATACAACTTCTCGAAAAAAATAATTTCGTTTTAGATAACACGTTTAAATTTAAGAGTGAACTTGATGCTAACGGGTATTTGGTTTATTATTTTAATAGTTGTTCGTTATCTGAATCGCGGATTACACTGATTGCACAGGAAATGATAGATATGGCTTCTCTTATATGATGTCGCATCTGTAAAAATTCCTTCAATCCGTGTAATCCGCGATTCAGACAACGAACAACTATTGCTAAAAACCTCAAATAATTAAAAAAATGAATTGGACGCGCAAGTTCTTTAAAAAACAATACACCCTTTTTGAAAACAACCTGCAAATTGGTAGTATTGAACGTAAATTTTTAGCATCTGACAGTGTATGTCTGCTCAATACGAGTTCTTACAATTTTAAACGTATCGGTTTCATTAAGCACAAGTACGTTGTTTCCTCCAAAACGGAAAGTCATATTGCCGAAATTACTTTTAAAAGATTATGGACGCAAGCAACGATAACATTCAAAAATGGGAATTTATACCATTGGCAGGTCAATAAACTTTGGGGTCATTTTTGGAGTATTGACCACCCATCAGAAGCTAAAATAAAATTTGTCGAAACTTTTTTGCGCGGCAATGTCGTTGGCGATTTAAGTAATGATTTGTTGGTGCTTTCGGGTTTAATGGTGAAAGTCTATTTTAAACGCGCTGTCATTTTCTTAACCCTCGGCATTGTTATTCTTTCGGGTTGTAGAGCCGCCATGCTAGGTGGCTAAAATACTTGAAAAATTAAAAAAGCCGCTACTCTTTGGAGCAGCGACTTTTTTAGAAATAATTATTGAGTTAAATACTTTCCACTTCCCTATTTTACAACTTCATCCAACGCGTATTTACAGGTGTTTCACCATCTGCTTGCGTCGATATGATATAAAATCCAGTATTTAATAAAGAAGCATTATTAACAGTTTGAAAATATGTACCTGCTGGTAAACTTCCTAAATTGATATTAATTAAACCGCTACCAATTAAATTAAATACCTTAATGGTCACATTGGCTGAATGTGATAAGTCGAAAGAAACAGTGGGCTCTGTGGCACTCGGATTCGGAGAAACTCCCACATTACTCAAAGCAGCCGCTTTAATTGGATTTGGATTTGCGATATTACAACGCAAACCCGCATTGAAAGTATAAGAAACCCAATCGCTCGACGATGTACTTGCACAAGCAGCGCGCACTCTAACAGTAAATTGCTTGCAATTAACCAAACCGCTCAAAATGGTATAAACGGAATTAGATTTTATAGTCGGACTCCAAACCGTATCAGTTGTAGCCTTGTATTGAATTTCAAATACAGGTTGCGTTGCGCCATTAGTTACTGTAAAGTAATTCCAAAAAATATACGTTTTGCTACTATCAACATAATGTGACTGGATATTTGATGGTTTTGTACAAACTGTTGGTGCGCAAGTACCTGTGGTTTTAAATTCGTAATACAGCCAATTTGGGTTTAAACTATCGCAAAGCGAGCGTAAACGCAATTGGAAATAAGCGCACGATTTTAATGTTAAATTTACGAAAGAATCCGTTAAAGTTGTGCTTATCCAAGATGTTGTAGCTGAAGTGGATTCGCGATATTGCAAAACAAAATTCTTAGAGCCGCCCGTAGTCCATGACACATTCACAGTTGTATCGCTCGTTGATTTTTCGCGAATACTATATGGCTGTAAACAAACAGGCTTAGGACATAAAGTAGTAATTTTAATGCTACTACTCGTATCTAATTTGCCGTTACAATTAGCAATAACGCGCATTGAATAAGCTGAACATGAAGCTAAACCTTTAATCGTAAAGCTTTCATTAGAAACTGAATCATTCAACCAAACTTTAACCGAATCGGCTGCAATTTTGTGTTGAACCACATATTTTCCCGAACCTGATTTATTCCAAGATACATTCAAACTGCTGGTCGAAACATCAGAAACTGAAATCAGCCCAATTTTATTACAGGTAGGCGGAGGTGTTACACAACCTTTAATCGAGAACTGAACAGGATTGGAAGCCTCGGTGGTATGTGCAGAATCACAACGCAGCTGTACGGTAGCATAGTAGCTAAAACATTTTGGCAAATCTTTAATGGTTAAAGAATTTGTTGTAGCAATGTACAATTTTTTTGCTGTTGTTCCAGTTGAATAAATAGTTACAACATAAATAGAATTAGCATTTGAAGCATTCCAATTTAGTATAACAACAGTATCTGAAACGATTGTATCGGTAAGGTTTTTAGGCGCATTACAAATAAATGGTGTAATAGGGCAAGTTGTCTGAAATTTAGAAACTGCGCCCGTATCGATTCTTCCATTACAAACCGATAAAATACGAACACTGTAAATGGTGCACGGTTTCAAATTTTTGAGTTTGATACCCGTCAACGTTGATGAATCGCGCGACCACGTTTTAATCGAATCAACTGCAATTTTATATTCTACATAATATTTACTCGAACCCGTATTACTCCATTGACCTGCCGCTGATGAAGTGTCAACGCCTACAAAAGAAAGTTCATTCACTTTAGGGCATACAAGAGGTGTTGAAGGACACTTCGTTTGGAATTTTATTGGTGCACTTGTATCTGGTTTATTGTTGCAAAAAGTAATAACGCGAACAATATAATATTGACAATTTTTCAATCCTTTCAAAGTAATTGAAGGCGAGGTTGTAGAATCGTTGAACCAAGTTGTAACTGAATCAGTAGCAGCTTTATACTGAATGTAATATTTGCCAGAACCCGCTGTATTCCATTGACCCAATGCAGAAGTAGAATCTAAAGCATTGAAACCAATTTTGTCTACTTTATTACAAGGAACTAAACAACCTGCAGTTGAAAATTGAACATAATTTGATGGTGATGAGTAGTGCGTCGAATCGCACAAAGAAATAACAGCAGCATTAAAAAGCTGACAAGTTGGTAAGTCTGTTAATTTAAAACTCGTATCTGAAACAGTATATGACTTTTTAAAATCGCCCGTAGCAGAAGCAACTACTAAACTATATTTACCAGAACCGCCACCTGAAGGAGGTGTGTTCGTTGACCCCCAGCTAAAACTTACTACTGAATTAGAATTTGTCGCCTGTAAATGTAGCGGTGCATTACATGGTGTGGTTACTATCGGGCATTTAGTTTCAAAACGCGTTACAATAGTATCCTGACGCGTACCACAATTTGTAATAATGCGCACAATATAAGGTGTACATTTTTTCAAATTTTTGAGCGCGAAATTGGTCTGTATTGTTGAATCGTTCGACCAAGTTTTAATCGAATCGACAGCCACTTTGTACTGAACGTAATATTTACCCGAACCACCTGTGCTCCATTTTCCAGTGGCTGAAACTGAATCAATAGCACTGAAACTAATATCTACCACTTTATTGCAAGGAATAGTGCAACCCCCCGTTTGGAAGCGCGCTATTACGCTTGTATCAGGTTTGCCATTACAGTAGGTAATAATGCGCGCGATATATGGCGAGCATTTGACCAAATTTCTTAAAGTAATATTTGTATGACTTGTTGAATCATTCGACCAAGTTGTCACTGAATCAGCGGCAATTTTGTATTGAACGTAATATTCGCCAGAACCACCAGCACTCCAATAACCAATGGCTGAATCGGGTGCAGTATTAGAAGTACCTGCATAAAATCCGAGTTGTAGTACTTTAGTACAAGGTTTTGGTGGACAAGCCAATGTAAACTGGACAGTATCGGTTGATCTGCTGTAATGGGTTGAATCACATTTAGTAACAACTATTACTGAATATTTATTACATTTTGGTAAATCTGTTACAGTTGTAAAAGTATCTGCAACAGTGTAATATTTTTTAAAATCGCCACTGATTGAGCTAACTACAAGTACATAATTGAAACTTGTACCAGCTAATGCACCCACTGGACGAGTCCATGTAAAATTTGCCGTTGTATCGGCTGTTACTGCAACTTTTGGTTTGCCAGGTGCAACGCAAGGCGGTGGTCCTACAACTGAGCAAAGCGTTTGAAAATGTGTTTCGATGGTATCAAATTTACCATTACAGTTTGTTATTACAAGCACAACGTAAGGTGTGCATTTTTTTAAATTTTTAACCGTGTAATTAGTCTGAGTAGTAGAGTCGTAGCTCCAAGTTTTTACTGAATCAGCAGTAACTTTATATTGGATATAATATTTTCCAGAACCACCTGTGCTCCATTTGCCCGCAGCAGAAACGGAGTCAATAGCTGCGAAACCAATATCTTGCACTTTTGTGCAGGGAGGCGGACAACCAGCCGTTTGAAAATCACCATTTACCCAGTCGCTTGATTGAGTAGCGGAACATACAGTTCGTACACGATAGACGTAACGACTGCATGGAATTAATTTAACGAGTGTGTCAAGATTTGAATTTGGCGATATACTACCAAACAATCCACCCGATTGCCAAGTTGAATCTGTACCAAGTTTGTACTGGATTTCGTAAGTTATTGATGAACCTGCTGGGGAAGTAGAAGTAGTTGCTGCATATACAACTGCCGATTTACCATCAGTGAAAGAAGAAGCACCTATTTTTACTGGCTTTGTGCATAGTGCAGTGGTGTCAGGTGTGAGCTTAGCAGCGCTTGACAAAACACTTAGAACTACACAAAAAAAGAATGTCAATAATCGCGTCATTGAATTTTGATTGTGAATTGAAAAATTAAAGTTCGATGTGTGAGTGGTGCGTGTTGCTCTGGGGGGAGCTTTCTGCAAAGAAAGGAAGTGTAGTAGTTTTGTCTTAAATGATACTACAAAGATAATGACAAATTTGTAATTACTTATCACTAAAGACCTTAAACAGCGTATTTGATGCCTTAAAGGGGTTATTTTTTTACTTTTTTTGAAAATATATAAATTTTTATAAAAAATTGTTATGAGATGTATTTGCAAATTTTATTACATCATCGACTGTGCGCAAAATTTTAAGCCATACAACTGAAATATCTCAGAAAAAATGGAAGAAATCTTTCGATTTCTTTCCTACTTTGAGTGATGTGCTTTTTTATTTGTTCTCCAACAGCAACTGAAAGTTTGTCACTGTATTTATCAGAGAGTTTTTGTTTTTTGTGAGACGTATTTTCATTAACAATTTTTATTAATTACTAATCCTCCAATTGAAGATTCTCCACTTTATCGCTGGTAAATTCTATAAGGATTTGATTTTCAAATTCCATTCCGATTAAATTAAAGGGGATTAAAAATTACTCTTATTTACACTGTTTTTAGAAATATTCAATGGTTTATTTAATAAAGAAAAAGATTAACCATTAACCTATTTCATTTACCCTCAAACCAAATATCCGCCATCAGCCACAAATACAGCGCCATTGCAATAGCTCGCTGCGTCAGTCGCTAAAAACAAAGCGAGTGAACCAATTTCATTCGGTTGACCCATGCGTTGTAAAGGAATTTGAGATTCCATGTGTTTAAGAATTTTTTCATTCTGCCACAACGTTTCACTGAATTTTGTTTGAATGAGACCTGGACAGATAACATTGGCGCGAATGCCATATTTTCCCCACTCGTTCGCAAAAACTTTTGTGAGCGAAATGATGGCACTTTTACTGACAGAATAAATACCTAAGCCTGTTTCTGGGCTTACGCCGCCAATGCTCGAAATATTAATGATGCTGCCCGATTTTTTTTCTTTCATGTAGGGTAAGCATAATTTGGCGAGATCGAATGGTGCGCGCACATTGACATCCATAATTTTTTGAAAGGCACGCGCATCTGTTTCCTCAACAGGACCAAAAATAGGATTGGCTGCGGCGTTATTGACTAAAATATCGATACTACTAAAATGTTTTATTGATTGAGCGACTAAGTGTTCGCAATCGCTGTAATTTCCGACTTGACCTGCAATGCCAATAATATTTTTTCCCGAAGGATCTATTTCATTTGCTAATTCATCTAATGCCTCTTGTTTGCGGCTATTAATTATCACTTTGGCACCGTGTTGAACAAACAACCGCGCCATTGATTCGCCAATACCTTTCGATGCGCCTGTAATGAGTGCGACTTTGCCTTCTAAAGAAAAAATATTATCCATTAATTTAAGTGAAAAGTGAAAAGTGAAAAGTGAAAAGTGAAAAGTGAAAAGTGAAAAGTGAAAAGTGAAAAGTGAAAAGGTTTAAAATATTTTCCTTTCAATTAAACATATCACATAAAAAAGAGCCTACGAAGATACAACGTAGACTCTTTTTTATTTATAATCGAGTTAATTTTTGTTAGAAATAAGTTTTAAACTAACAACTAACAACAAACAACTAACAACTAACAACTATTTCTTCTTACCTGCTGTCTTTGCTTCTGCAGTTGCAGCTGAACGCAAAGCACGTGGGATTTCAATTGTTACCGCAGGAATACTTGGCGACATCATTATTTCGATGCCTTCTTGAGCGATAATATCTTTAACACGACTCGTTTGACCTAAATCTAAACCAGAAATATCGAGTTGAACTTGATCGACCAAAGTTTCTGGCAAACACTTGATTTTAACTTTGCGTACGGGTTGTATTAAACGACCACCAGATTTTACACCAGGTGCTGAACCCACCAGACGCAAAGGCACATTCACTTTTACAGGCTGACCATCCGTTAATTTTAAAAAATCGATATGTAAAATTTGCTCACTGATTGGGTGAAACTGTACATCTTTTAAAATTGTGCGGTATGTTTTACCTTCTAATGAAAGCTCTGCAATTTTAAAATCGGGTGTGTAAACTAAATAACGCACATCTTTTGCAGTTACAGTAAAATGAGCTAACTCATCTAAACCGTATAAAACGCATGGAATTTCTCCTTCAGCGCGATTCGTTTTTGTGGCTACTTTACCTAATTCAACACGCGGATTTCCGCTGATAGCAATAGATTGCATTGTCTTAAACTTTATTATTTTTCTTGAAACAAACTTCTTCTCTTAAAAAGCACGCAAAATTAATGATTTTTTAGTGGAATGAAAGTATTATTTCAAAATTAATTAAAAAAAATTGCGCATTATGTATGTTTAAGTGCGATTTGAAGAATTTTTTTCTATTTTTACATCTTATTTAGCCTAAACTCAAATGGATTTTTAAATTTATGACAACAAAAAAATTAAACGTCGCACTATTAACAGGCGGTTATTCGGGTGAATATGTAATTTCTATTCAAAGTGCAGATGTTGCTCAACGTTTTTTGGACTCAAAAAAATACAATGTCTATAAAATTCTGGTTACAGATTCACACTGGGTTTATTCGGAAACGGAAAAAGGTCCACATTGGAGTGTAAACCGCGATGATTTTTCCTTGAAAATAGGTGAGAAAAGCCCTATTAAATTTGATGTGGCACTCATTATAATTCACGGTACACCTGGAGAAGATGGCAAAATACAAGGTTATCTCGATATGCTAAAAGTGCCATACACCACTTGCGATACAGTGACTTCTGCTTTGACTTTTAATAAACGTTGGACGGTAGCGACTGCAGCTTTTTCGGGTATTCATGTGGCTAAATCTGTGCATTTATTTAAAAACCAAGCCTTACCCAAAACTGAAATTGAAACTTTACACTATCCTGTTTTTGTAAAACCTAATAACGGTGGTTCGAGTATTGGGATGAGCAAAGTGACAGATTCAAAAGATTTACCCGAAGCAATAGAAAAAGCATTTAAGGAAGATAATCAGGTTTTGTTGGAAGAATTCATTGCGGGGCGCGAATTTACGATTGGAGTATTTGGCACTACACATGAAGTGATTGTTTTGCCGATTATTGAAATACGCACTACAAATAAATTTTTCGATTTTGAAGCGAAATACAAAGGGGTGAGTGAGGAGATAATTCCTGCGCCTATTGACGAAACACAAGCGAATGTTCTGCGCGATACTGCGCGTAAAGTTTATGCTATTTTCAACTGCAAAGGTGCTGTGCGTATCGACTTTATTTGGAATGAAGCCACGCAACAACCTTACATGCTCGAAATTAATACTATTCCAGGTCAGACAGAGGCGAGTTTATTGCCACAAATGATTAAAGAGTACGGTTGGACAATGCCGCAGTTTTATGATACGTTAATTGATGCAGCACTCGTAAAGACGCATTGAATGCGTCTCCCAATGAGACGCATTCAATGCGTCTCGAAACACAAATAAGACGCATTCAATGCGTCTCTACGATTAAACATTTTTAAATGGAAAATTTTTTTCAGAACATACTCAGTAAATTGCGTGCATTTGGCACAGAGGTGTATTATTTAATAACAAGTCGGATTTTTCTGATCGAATTTGCGAAAATCCTTGGCATTATTGGTGCAATGCTTTTTTTATTGTTTCAAGGTTTAACTTGTTTTACGCGCCACAACAGCGTTATCAAAGTTGGGAATTATGTGGGTAAAAACATCAAAGAATCCAAACGCTTACTCGAAGATGCGGGTTTTAATTTAGTCATAACCGATTCTCTTTTCAAAGAAAACACGCCACCTGATTTAGTGCTCGACCAAAATCCGGCAGCAAATTCCTACGTCAAAAAAGGTCGTACCATCTATATTAAAATTACAAAATCTGCTGGTGATTTAGTTTCATTACCCGATATTGCTGGTAGAGATGATATTAATTTATATCGCCAAAACTTGGATTTGATTGGCATTCATATTTCTCGTATCGACACGGTTGCTAATGCAGATCTAACCGATGGTACCATTCTCGGTGTTTTTGTGAACGATAAGGATGTCACCGATTTACTCAAACAAGGATTTCGATTACCACAAGGCAGCAGTATTTCGTTGAAAATTTCGCGCCGCGAAACAAACGATATAGTTATGCCTGATGTACTTTGCAAAAGCGGGGAACAAGCCTCAGTTATTTTAGATGCTATGAGTTTATTAGTCGGTAAATTAAAAACTGAAGGCAATGTAACGAATAATAATTCTGCTTATGTTTTTAAGCAAGAACCTTCTGCGGGTACACCAATGAAAAAAGGAATGAGTGTTGTAATCTACGTTACTCAAACGCGCCCTGCTGGTTGTCCGGATAATGGGTTTCCAGAGTAAGAATAATAAAAAAACGTTTAACCTCGTAGAGAACTATGTTCCACGAGGCTATTATATTTTAATCTTAAAAAATAAATTTAGTTAGCAGCTGCTGTTGCAGGTGCAGGTGCTGCTGTTACTACAGCCTTAGCATCAGACGGCTTAGGTTGTTTGTTAATTCTTGGACGTGATTTACCGAAAGAACCCCTTGAAATTTTACCGCGTTTTGTGCGCTTATCGCCTCTACCCATTATATTTTATTTTTAGTTTTTTTAAAAAGAGTGCAAATGTACATAGAAGCTGTTTAAACTTTCTGTTTTGAGTTAAAATTATTGTAGTTTTGAATCAGGGTTTTAAAATTTTTTGACACATAGCTGCGCTACATTGATAAAATTTTGAAATTCATGGTTCAAAAGGACTTAATTTTAGACGAAACAGAAAGTTTAAACAGCTTCTTTAACTATAACAAACCAGCAATAATTTTATCGGCATTAATTCCTTGTGCTTCTGCTTTAAAGTTTGTTAATATTCTATGACGCAATACATTGGCGGCAACAGCGCGTACATCTTCTATGTCGGGTGAATATTTTCCGTTCAATGCCGCATGACATTTTGCACCCAAAACCAAATATTGCGAAGCACGCGGACCTGCACCCCATGAAATAAAGTTTTTAACTTCCGTTGTGGCGGCATCCGATTTTGGTCTTGTTTTAGCAGTTAGTTTCACAGCATATTCTAAAACATTGTCAGCAATAGGAATGCGGCGCACCAATTGTTGGAATGCTAAAATTTCCGTATCGTTCAAAACGGGCTTAACAGTAGCCACTTTCGATGAAGTTGTTTCTTTCACGATGCGCAATTCTTCAGTGTAGCTCGGGTAATCGAGCATGATATTGAACATAAAACGGTCGAGTTGCGCTTCAGGCAACGGGTAAGTTCCTTCTTGCTCAATCGGGTTTTGTGTTGCTAAAACAAAGAACGGCTCAGGTAAATCGTGTTTGGTACCATTTACCGTTACATGGCGTTCTTGCATGGCTTCTAACAGCGAAGCTTGCGTTTTGGGCGGTGTACGGTTAATTTCATCAGCCAAAACAATATTCGAAAAAATTGGTCCGCGATTGAAGGTAAATTCGCGATTTGAGCCTAAAATTTCAGAGCCTGTTATATCGCTCGGCATTAAATCGGGCGTGAACTGAATGCGTTTAAAATCGAGATCCAAGGCACGCGCAATGGTACTCACTAAAAGTGTTTTCGCTAAACCAGGCACACCAATTAATAAACTATGTCCGTTCGAAAATAAAGAAATAATAACGGCGCGCACTACATCATCTTGTCCGACAATTACTTTACCTATTTCATTGGCTAATTTTCTATAAGCGGCTGCGAGTGCATCAATAGCTTCTACATCGGAGCTGAATTTCTGTTCTGTCATAAATTTTTGAATCTAAAAAGATCGGGTGTTTTAGTTGCTTTGAGTTGCCTCGTGAGAATTTTCACGCGCTTTATACAAACGCACAAATTTAAAAGTTTGTTTCGTGAGGTGTTCTAAATTTATTCCATTAGACTTCTCTTATTTATCAATTGGAACGCGAGTGAAACTGAAAAATGCGGACTTTTTATTAATGAAGCCAAAAAATCCGTGTTTTTCAGTTAAACCCGCGTTTTCCGCGTTTCTATTGATAAACACAAGCATTTTCTATTTTTTCGGCTTACAATCCCAAACCCAATCGTATAGCGGTTGGTCGTGTAATTTTGTGTACGAAAGATGCCACCATTCAGTCCTTATCGTTTGAAATCCGGCAGTTTCAAGACTGTGTTGTAGTAATGCACGATTTTTCAGAACTTTTTTAGGCAAGTTTAGATAATCTATATGTGCTTTCTCCGTAAAAGCATCGTATTCTGTTCCCATATCGAGCGATTTACCTTTTTTATCCATTACAGTTAAATCGGCACATACGCCACGATTGTGCATTGACCCTTTTTTGGGGTCAGCAACATAATCTGGATTAGGCACTTTATTCCAAAGTCGTTGTTGATAAGGTGTAGGGCGGTAACAATCGTAGAATAACAAACCGCCGTAACCCTGTGTGCGTAATTTTTTGTGCACTTTAACGAATGCAACTGCGACTTCGCGCTTAAAAAAACAGCGACCACAGTCGTACATAGCTTCTTTAGTAAAATTATTTTTTGTCGCATAGCGAATATCGAGTTTGATTGTGCTATCGAGTTTCGTGATTTCTACCCAAGTGGCATCGGGCGTTTGGGCGTTAGTGATAGAAATTGCAAGTAATGAAAGAATACAAGTGTATAAATAGCGCATTTTATGTTTAATTTAAAAACAAAACCCGAGCGAAAATTCATGTGTTGAGCCAGCATAGATGCCATAAGATTGAAACGCCCAATCGAAACTATAAGCGACGTGCAATGCACTACCTAAACCAACAGTTTTACCGAGAATTAATCCTGTTTCGCCATGCACTGTTCCAGAAAATGAACCGCCCGTTCCCACATAAAATGCACCTCCCATATTGTAGCGAATATTTAAATCTATATTAACAGGAGCGTTAGGTACAAAACGTGCTGTAACGGTGGGTTGAATGTACGAATCACCATTGATATGGCGAATATAACCTGCATTGGCGTAATAATGACCTATGCGTTGTACTTTAAATGTGCCATTTGTTTGCGGAAATTCGGTGCTAAATCCAAATAATTGTGGAAGAGATACACCACCATAAATATAATCTTTAGAGTCGCCATAATCTCCAACGCGTTGGTAGGCAAAAATGCCAAGTCCGATATCTGGGGTGCTTTGAGTTTGGTTATTCAAAGCTAAATTATCTTCTTTATCGTGCAATTTTAAATCCGCAGTATTTAATCTATATTGAACAAATCCTGCTGAAAGTGCTACGCTAATGCCACCTTCAATAGGGTCGGGTGTTAAAACGCCGCCAATTTTGGCATAAAGACCTGTTAGACCAGTCGGACCCGTTTGATCACTTAGAATACTACCACCTGCTAAAAGCGTAACACCATTATGATCAGTATCGTAATACGTGCCATGCAATGTTTGAGTTGTCGGTCCACCGCTTAAATCGGTCCATTGTTTCCTGTAAGTTGCCCCAATAAAAGTTTTAGTATTTTCAGTGAAAAATAGATTAGGAATGGCAGCAGGGTTTATAATAGCCTGATTTTCCGAGTTTTGTGTGAAAAGCGGTGTTTGCTGCGCTTTTAAATCCACAAAAACAAAAATAATAAGCAATAGAATAAAGTTCCGCGAAGGCGAAAGTTTGAAGGTATAAAGGTTCATGGAATGTGGAATAGTTGATGGTTGTTAGTTTATAGTTGTTGGTTTGGGACAGGACAATCGACTATCAACCAAAAACTATCAACTATATAGGGTCAAAATTATGCCGATTTAGCATTAAATTCATATTTATTTTTGTTTTCCAAGCTAAAACCTAAACATTTAACATTTAGAGCTTTATTTATAAAAAAAAGTCTGTGAAATTCCGCGAAATCTAAAGGTGAATTGTCGTAAATTGCGTCCAATAAAGTTTAATTTTTAATGAAGATTTTTTTTTCGGAATACAAAAATGATTACGCGACTTACACTTTTTCGTACGCACCATATTGCAAAATAGAATCGCCGAGCGATTTAACTGAAGCATATTCGCAAGGTTTTTTACCTTATTCGGGCGATACTTCGCTTGCAGCCGATATTTTTTATATGGCGCGTAGCGTGCGCATCAATTTATCAGCTTTTGCTGATACTTCTGAGAATAGACGCATTGATAGAAAAATAACTGAACTTAAAATAGAAATGCAATTGATTGAGAAATCGGATGAATTGGTAAACTCTGATGATTTTTTAAACTTCTGTATGCGAAACGCCGATGAACGTTTCAGCGCGGGCAGTATGACATTAGAGCGTATGCGCTATATAGTGAGTCGTTCTTATTTCACGCATTTATTTATTTTTAAGAATGAAGAAAAAATTTTGGGTTATATTTTTGCCGTTTTAAATTCAGAAATGCTCCATTATTGGTTCGGATTTTATGACGTAGATTACGCGCATTTTTCAATTGGTAAATGGATGATGTGGCGCACTATTAAATGGGCGGAAGAACAAAAACTGAAAAATGTTTATCTTGGTACAGCCTATTTTCCAAAAGCACTGTATAAAGTGCGCGATCATAAAGGGATTGAGTTTTTTGATGGCACTGGTTGGAATGCAGATTCTAAACTTTTAAAAATGCTTTGCGAAAATGATGAAAACACCAATGAAATAAAAGCGGATGCTTTTAAAGAATTGTCTGAAGAAATAGATTTTTTTAAAAATTTGAGAAAGTGAATTTCTAATTTATTTTAAGAAATTTAGTAGATCCGAAAATACCATCTCTGGTTTGTATTTGGAGTATATAAACACCCGTTTGTAGTATCGAAACATCTATGTCTGAGCCTGAAAAAGCAGCTATTGAAACAAATTCTCTTCCTAATAAATCATATATTTTAACAGATTCAAAGTTATTTTGAAAATTTTCAACAACATGCAATGTAGTTGATACAGGGTTGGGAACAATTTCAAAAATTTTATTATTTACTGCTACCCCAGTAAATTTGCTACTCAGTAGATTACTACATGAATATTGTGGAAAAAAAGAATTATTTTCAAAATGATTTCCAAAATTAATAATACCACGCCTCATATCATAGTAGCAAGCTAAATTTATATTCAGCGGTTGACAGGTTACGTAACCACAACTTTCTTTTGGAAAATAAATCGGCTCAAAAAAATTACTCAATCCGATGTTTTTAATTATTGGACCTAATTGCCATGTGCAATTACTCATGCGGTTTTCTATGACTTCGAAATCTTTGTTAGAGAAAGTTTTATTTGATATATTCCGCACAGTTATTGTATCATATGAATTTATAAAAGGCTTGCAAAACACAGTTTCATCCCTTCCTTTAGTAGTCCAACTATCTCCTATTTCAGCCGAGAAAACTAATAATAATTCATATTTATTCTCGACAAGCCAATACAAAGAATCGTTTGAATTATACATAAAAATGTCCCTAAAATCCGAAACAGTTATTTTTTTTACAAGTTTTCCTAATAGTAAAGTATCTTTTACATAACTTAAATAAATAAATCCTATATATGGAACTTTGCCTTGATACGAATCGATTTCATATATCCAAGTAGCACCAGTCGGAGCCCAAGGCAATGTATCTGATTGAGAAAACAGCCTAAAATTTATGGACATAAGAAAAAAAGGCAATAGCAATAATTTTTTCATCGTAAAGTATTCAAGAATGAACAGAATAAATACAAATAAAAGCCTTTGTTAACTCAAAAGCAAATCATTTCGACCATTGGAAATTCAAGACATTCTTAAAATTCTTTTAATTCGAGTTAATGTTATAATAAAACGCCACCACATTTTCAGGCCACGCACCTTCGAGATGGTATTTAAATCCCGTTTTGAGTGACACTTTATTGTAATTTTTTTGACCCGCTTGAATCATAGTTGGTCCCGATTTTTCGATTTTATCAAATGTAATTTCTTCAGGCATAATGAGTGCAATATGGCCTGGTTTTTTGTCTTCGGCGTTTTTAAAAACTGCTACAACTACATAGCCTCTATTCGCTAAAGTTTGAGCTGCGTCGTAAACACTTCTTTTATATTCTACAGGTTTCCAACCTGCGTCGATGGCAGCTTGCGTAGAAAGCCATTCATATTGTGCATTAGCGAGTAAAATTTGTTTGTGTTCTGGTGGTCGCAAAATATAAATATTCAAGCCTTTACACGCCGCTGCTACAAAAGCACTGCAATGTGTTTTTATGCCACTTGTGGCATCGGGCATATCTGCTTCTCCTGTTTGCCATTTGACGTGCGAACCTGCCAACCATAAATTTTCAACATCGAGCGAGAGATAGTAATTTCTGAGTGCTTCACCTTTTTTATCAACTGCAATGACAGATGAAGATGGTAAAACTGCCGTTGATTGGGCTTTTAAAGTTAAAAAGCCAAAAACCAATAAGATTAAGAATGTTTGTTTCATCGAATAATGATTAGATTGTTTAAAACCTTACAAATATAAAACATCTGCGAATTTTAGCGCAAATTTTGCGAATTTCTGCGGTAAATTATTGTCTATAGGCATGAGCTTTGAGTAATATTCTTTCAATATCGCGTACAATATCTGCATCTTTTTGCGAGGCATTTATGCTATAATTAGCTTGGGTATAAAACGGATTGCGCTCAACGAGTTTGCCTTCAATAAATCCTACAAATGATTCTTCAGTAGTGTTATGGAGGATAGGTCGATGTGCTCGTTCGCTGAATAAACGTTGTGCTAATACTTCGGCGGGAGCTTGAAGATAAAATGAAATACCTAATTGCTTTACAAGCGCCATATTATTATTAAAGCATGGCGCGCCACCACCAAGCGACACTACTGTATAGGATGAATTACCAAAATTTTTGAGCGTTTCAGTTTCTAAATTTCTGAAAAAAATTTCACCTTCTTTAGAGAAAATATCTGCAATTTTTCTACCTTCATGCGTTTCCAAAACATGATCTAAATCAAGAAAACTCAAGCACAGATGCTCTGATAATAAGCGCCCGATATGTGATTTTCCGCTGCCCATAAAACCGAGCAAAAAAATAGGAGGCATAGTTAATAGTTAATTTGATAATGGTTAATGGTTAATGGGAAAAATTGACCATTAACCATTGAAAATTAACCATTACCTAAAGTTCTTTTTTAAATTAAGAAATGGTTTTTCAAAATAATTATACGTCAATGACGCTAAACTTACTGAAATCGTGGCAGTTAAAACTGGAAACGACCAAAAGAAAAACTCAGAATTAATGGAAACGAATGCAGATTGAAGTATATGTGCACTCGCTCGCATAGCAATGAGATTAAAAACATAAACGCCAAACGATATTTTCCCTACATATTTTAATATACCTCGATCGAATAAAAATATGGAATTTTTCATAATAGCACATAAAATAATTCCTGCACTCAACAAAGCTAGAATCGTTCTGAGATGATGAATAACGGTTTGAAGCGGCACATAATATAAATCGTCGCCACAAATAATTCGATATGTTGGTAGCAAAAAGCAAATTTGCAGCAAATATTTATCCCAAATAGTTAAATTGTTTTGCGTTTTAAATTTACCATTCACGTAAGCCCAAGCCATCAATCCACCGATGCCAAAATGAAAAAAACGACTGAGTGTAAAATTATAACTAAAATACTTGGCATCGTCAAAAGTGCTAAATCGCAAAACGTAAATTTCATTAAAGAAAAAACCGATGGCAATTATTGTTAAAAGAAACCCTAAAATATGCTTTTTAAAATAATTTAAAGTGGGGGCAAAAAATAAATAAAATTGCTCTTCGGCAGATAAACTCCAATAGTGCCCTAAAAAAGCAGATGTAAAAATATTTCCAGCGTGAAAAAGCGTTAAAAAATTGATGGAGAAAGTGCTCATACAGATAAAATTGATGAGCATTTCTGTACTGGTTTGAACTTCTTTAGTATAATTAAATGCGTTGGCTAAAAAAGTTCCGAAAATAATACTGAGCGTGCCGACTAAAAAATAGAGGGGCCAAAGCCTCAAAATGCGGCGTATATAAAACTTGCGCACTTGCAACTGCCCTGTATTTTTTATTTCTGAAATCAGATTAAAAGAAATAAGAAAACCTGAAAGCACAAAAAATAAATCAACACCAAATTCCGCTAATTTAAATCCCCAAGGAACATATATTTCAACATGGGCTTGTTCAAAAATCCAACCTTGGCAATGCCCAATAATAACGCATAAAGCTGCAATGCCGCGAAGACCATCTAAATTATTAAAGTATTGAGCTTTGTCCTTACTTTGTATGGATTGAGCCATCAGAAAGATAAAAATGTAAAATTGAAAAGCTCACCGCTCATAGCTCACCGCTCAAAGCTTCTAAAACTTTTTTAACACCTTGTGTTGCGGGCAAAGATATGAATTTAATATTCTTAGGAAGAAGCATATCTGCGTTTTGTTCCGCTTTGGGGTCGATATAAAATATTTGTGCTTTTTGTTGTGCTTCTGAAACCAAACCAGCTGCGGGATAAACTTGCAACGATGTACCAACGACTAAAACGATATCAGCAGATTTGACAATTTCAGCAGCATCGTATATTAAAGGCACTTCTTCGCCAAACCAAACGATATGCGGTCGTAACTGATAACCTAACGGACATTTGTCGCCAATATTTAAATCGGTTTTCCAATCTTGAATGAGTTCTGCTTTTTTCGTAGACCGTACTTTGAGTAATTCGCCATGCAAGTGCAAAACTTTAGTTGAGCCTGCCCGCTCGTGCAAATCATCCACATTTTGCGTAATTATATGAACGTCATATTCTTTTTCAGCTTCCGCTAAATCAAGGTGAGCTGCGTTAGGTAGAACTTCTAAAAGTTGTTTTCGCCTTTGATTATAGAAATCGAGTACCAATTCAGGATTTTCATTCCAACCTGCGGGTGTTGCAACAGCATAGACTGAATGTCCTTCCCATAATCCATCTGAGTCTCGAAAAGTTTTTAAGCCACTTTCGGCACTAATGCCTGCACCTGTTAATGCGACGAGTTTTTTCATGTTTCGTTTATAGTTGTTCGTTTATAGTTGTTCGTTGATGATTGTTCGTTCACGAGCGCCCATTAACGAACAACTACCAACTAAATTAAGCGCGTTTTGCTTTTTCCCAAACTACTGACTGAGAACCAGCAACGAGTCGCATAAATCCGCGATAGACGGAATAATTAATGACGCAAAAATAATACGGAACGTAGAAAATTTTCACTTTCATTTTTAATTGTTCGAATAACCAACCTAAAATTGCTGCACTATAAAAAAATAATTGCGCCCAAAGCAAAATTTTGTACAATGGATAGGGTTGGGTTTGAACGCGAACGAAATAATAATTCAAAAATAAAATGATGGGTAGAAAAAGGGGGGCGAGTGTCCAGCGTAAAACGCGGTGAGAAACGTATTGAAAAGTCAGAACGCCGTATTTAAACGGATTGAGCAATGCGCGCAATCGCCAAATAGCCTGTAAACCCCCAGCTGAAATTCTGATTTTTCTTTTCAGTTCCTCTTTAACATTCGCGGAATGACCTTCTACGGCAAACGCGTCGGGCGCATAACCCACACGATAACCGTTTTTAGCAATACGCATAGTGGTGACAAAATCTTCAATGAGTGTATCGCGGTCAACGGGTTGATGCAAGTTGGTGCGCATAGAGAATAATTCACCTGCAGCACCGACAACTGAATACAATTGATAATCCCATTTTTTAAGCTGCGATTCATATTTCCAATAAATACCTTCACCAGCGCCTGCCGCTTCTCCGCTCAACTGCACGCGTTTTTCGCCAGCTACTGCACCAACTTTCGGATTTTGATAATGTTTTACAATATTTAAAATGGCATCGGCATTTAAATCCGTATTGGCATCGGAAAAAACGATTATTGGCGTTTCGACCAAAGGCATAATTCGCTCTACCGCTGCTATCTTTCCACGGCGTTCAGGTTGAAAAAATAATTGTAAGCGAGCACCCAAGCTATTTTTATGATTTAAAATAAGCTCGTTCGTAGAATCGGTTGTGCCATCTGTGACGAAAAAAAAATGCAATTTATCTTTCGGATAATTGAGCTTCAAAGAATTTTCGATTTTAGGCTCAATATAATTTTCCTCATTGTATGCTGCAACAATGAGTGTGACGTCCGGTAAATCTTCAGAATTTTGGGATGCTAGAGGAACATCAAATTTTTTACCTTTTATTTTGATTATTAGGTAAAGTAGAATGCCATAGCCTACATAACTGTAAAAAACGAGGAAGAGCGCAAACCAGAAAAATAATTTTAGATAAAAAAGCATGAGATTTAATTCTTAGTATGTTATATTGAGTACAAAAGTAGGCATTTTTTTTATTTTGGAGCGCTTAATGTTAAATTTCAAGAAAAAATTAATAAATTTTTAAGAACTTTGTTACCTTTTCCATCAAAACGAGTCTGAAACTTTACTCTATTTAATTGTTAACGAAAATTTAATAGACAAAAATTTTTTAATTTCAGAAACAAATTTAACTTTGTAATTCGAAAAATTTTTTAGAATGATTTTGTTTTTTTGATTTTGGAATGACTTTTGTTCTGTTTAAAGAAGATATCCGTTTCAACAAAAAATAAATCGTTGAAATAAAATTTAGTTACTTACTTTTGTAACACTTTTTCCCTCCGATTACAGCGTAATAATAGCGAACTTATAAAACATACACACAACAACTATGACAGAAAATTATTTTTATCCGCTCAAAAATTAGATCGTTTTCGACTTTTTGCTGTAAGCGTATTTTACCAAAACAAACACATATATCGTACTATGAACTACTCAACGACTGAAAAGTCAATTCTCATTATTGAAGATCATGAGGCAATGCGTCTTTTATTAGGTCTCTCTTTCAATAATAATTTCAGAACTAATACTCTGCCCGATCCGATAGCTGGCTTGGCTTGGCTTTCTAATGGTAACATTCCTGATTTAATTATCTTGGACTTAGAGTTACCTAAACTCAGCGGATACAAGTTTTTACAACAATTGCGAACAAGCGGTAGTTTTAATCGCATTCCTGTGCTCATTGTTTCTTCGCTTGTTGATGATTCAAATTTCGAGTATTTATTGGAATTAGGCATTGCTGGTGTTGTACAGAAACCTTTTAACATGGTTAAACTTAAAGAAAAAGTTTCGAGCTTGTTACTTGGTACATCTGTTTCAATGGCGAGCTAAATTAAAATTACTAAATGTATCTTTTTAAATTAAACTAAAACAAATTATAAAGAACTACCTTTAATCTACAAACACCACTATGACAAAAGCATTACCTGTACTTCGTATCAGTAAAGTCGCAAAAATTGTTTTTCTCGACGTTGATAATTGTATAAATAAATTTAATTCGTTTTCAGAACCTTTTAACATTGAAAACATAGGACCACAAGCTAAAGCGGGGTATATGTTGCAATTAATTGGTATAACTGAAAGCCAAAAAGTGCCTTATGCTGTTATTGCAGACTATAACGTTCTGACTTTTAATAATTTTGCGTTTGTGAAAAACTTTAGAAGCAACCCACTACTATTGAATGTACCACTTATTGCTGTTTCAAAATCAACATTAAATGATGTCACTGAATTACTTCGGAATGGTGTTGATGATTGTTATTGCATGCCTTTCGATTGTAGGGACATGAAAGATCGCATAGATTTTTTGAACAATTTTAAAAAAATAATTAGTAAAGCAGATACTTCACAAACGGATTCCCTCAAAATTAAAATTTCACCTTTTAAACGTGTCATTGACATAAGTGCGGCGGGTGTAATCCTTTTGCTTTCAAGCCCTTTAACTTTAGCTGCTGCTCTAATGATTCGTTTAGAATCTAAAGGTCCTATAATTTACAAATCTAAACGAAGTGGAAAAGGCTTTGAAGTTTTTGATTTTTTAAAATTTCGCTCCATGTATGCTGACGCTGATAAACGTTTAAATGAATTACAGCACTTGAGCCAATATACGGATGGCGATACGTTTGTTAAAATTAAAAACGACCCTCGTATAACGCGGGTCGGAAAAATTATCAGAAAATTAAGCATCGACGAATTACCCCAACTTATAAATGTTTTGAAAGGAGATATGAGTTTGGTTGGTAATAGACCTTTGCCTATATATGAAGCAGAAAGACTTACTGATGCGGATGCGGCCTTCCGTTTTTTAGCACCGGCAGGAATAACAGGTTTGTGGCAAGTCGAAAAACGCGGCAGCAACGATATGTCGGTTGAAGAAAGGATTGGGTTAGATGTCACTTATGCGAAAAATCACTCGTTTTGGTACGATATTAAAATATTAATGCGCACACCTGGTTCAATCATTCAAAAGGAGAATGTTTAATTTTTGGCACGATTATTTTATTAATATATATCAGTAACATACATTGGGCGTATGTAAATATGCCGTTACCATTGTAAAAAGTTTAAAACAAACACAAACAAACATACTGTGATAGAACTTCCTTTAGTTTCTTTAATTACTATAAACTATAACGGGCTAGATTACACTACGGAGTTATTGGATTCAATCCGTACTTTTCAGTATTCTCCTTTAGAGATTTTTGTGGTTGACAATGCAAGTATTGACAACCCACAAGTTTTTCTGAGTCAGGAATATCCAGAGGTGAAATTCATTCGTTCTGAAAAAAACCTCGGATTTGCAGGTGGAAATAATTTAGCACTGCCTTACGCAACGGGGAAATATCTTTTCTTTATCAATAATGATGCAGAATTTACAGAAAGTTGTTTGCAAAAACTGGTAACTTTCATGGAAATTCACCCAGACGCTGGGGTTGTCTCTCCTTTGTTGTGTTATTTCAATGAATCGAAAAAAGGTTCAAACGATTTAATTCAGTATGCTGGAATGACGCAAGTCAGTACCTTAACTGCTCGGAATAAAACAATCGGTGAAAAAGAATTGGATACGCACCAGTTTAAAATCGCAAAAAAAACGGCATATTCTCATGGTGCAGCCATGTTGGTTCGTCGTACTGTTTTAAAAGATGTTGGTACCATGTATGATAAGTTTTTCCTGTATTATGAAGAGCTTGACTGGTGCGAACGCATGAGAAAAGCAGGACTCAATTGCTACGTTGAACCGAACGCACGCATTTATCATAAAGAATCGGCTGCAGTAGGTGCATCATCTCCTTTGAAAACTTATTTCCTCAATAGAAATCGCATACTTTTTATGCGCCGAAACAACGATGCTTTAAAATTAATTCCTTTTTTCTTGTTTATAATATTCATCGCTATTCCCAAAAATATTTACACTTTTTTTGTGCGTGGAGAATTTAAACTTATGCGTGCTTTTCTGGAAGCTTTTAAATGGAATGTGGTGGATATGAGGCAAAAAATTTTTTCTAAAAATAATTATCACCAACCTCCTGACTATATTTTTAAAAACACAAAACCCAAAGCCAATAACTTTCAAATTAATACATCGAAATTTTAGCTGCTAAAAATGGTAGCCACACTTACTAAAAACAACACACTATGCTTTTTTTCTACATTTTATCGGGCTTTATTATTTTCTTTTTGATTCTTCCTTTTTTAGTCGTCCTTTTTGGTTCTTTATTTAAAGATCCGATAGATAAAAGAAGAAAATACAATACACGACCATCTAATTTTGATTTCGCGAATATTATAACTGCTTATCGCAATGCCGATATAGCAGAGCCACTTGTACAATCTCTTTTAGAACAAAAAAATGCAAAGCAACATATTTATTTAGTAGCTGATAATGCTGATTTAAAAAATTGGACGCTTAAACACGAAGACTTAACTGTTTTAAAACCCGAAACCGCACTTAATCTTAAAATTAAGTCTGTTATTTATGCTACTGAGCGTTTCGTTCGTCAGCATCAATACACTGTAATTTGGGATGCCGACAATTTAGCACATCCCAATTTTTTGGAAGAAATTAATAAATATGCCAACGCAGGTTATTTCGCAATTCAGGGTCAGCGTACAGCTAAAAATTTGGATACGCGCATCGCTGGTGCGGATGCTTTAGGGGAATATTATAAAAATTTTATTGAGCGTTTATTGCCGCCGCGTCTTGGTAGTTCTTCAGTTATTTCAGGAAGTGGCATGGCTGTCCGTACTGACATTTACAACAGCTATTTGTACGGAAAGAATATTCAAGAAGGGCAAAAAAAATACAAAAAGATGATGCAAGAAGATAAGATTTTGCAAAATCATTTGCTCAACGCCGGCAAGAATATAATGTTTGCAGAAAATGCGATTTGTTATGACGAAAAAATAACTTCTGCTCAAGCTGTTGAAACGCAAAGAAGCCGTTGGTTGTTTTCTTATTTTCAGAACATACCAAACTCTTTAGGCTTTATCGTTAAAGGATTTTTCACGCTCAATTGGAATAAATTATTGTTTGGTTTGCTCACTTTTGCACCACCGCTATTTATTTTAGTAGGTTTAGCTACTTGTGCTTTTTTTGCAGGACTTCTTTTAGATCACAGAGTCGCTTGGGCTGTTTTAGTATCAGGAAACATCTTTGTGATGAATATCTTTCTTTCTCTTATTGTTAATGGCGCTCCTCGGTCCGTTTTCCAATCACTCACTGCCATTCCACAGTTTATTTGGCGCCAGTTTCGTGGTTTATTTAAAATGGTCAATCCGGACAAAAATTTCAAACCTACTGAAAATAAACAGGCGGTTCGAATGGATGAAATTTTAAAAACTGTGAATTCATAAGAGAAAGATAGTCTGGCTAAATAAAAAATTGTTGAGACAAGCACAAAAGCAAATTTAAAATACATTGATACACGCGCGTTATTAAAAAACAGAGACAGTGCTTTGCGCGACGATTGTACCTTTGACAGTATTCATCTAAATAGTTTGGGTTATTCTATTTTATCAGAGCAAATAAAATTTATCCTTAAACCCTAAATGGTGCAATATTTGCATCCTACTATAGACGAAAACGCGAACTTGCAAAATGGTTTTTAATAGTATTCCTTTTTTAATTTTCATTTCTATTGTATTGCCGCTGTACTGGTATTTAAAAGGCAGTGCGCGTCAATGGTTATGCCTCATTGCATCTTATTTTTTTTACGGCTGGTGGGATGTCCGTTTTTTGAGCATTGTCGCTTTCACAACAATCCTCGATTTCTCGCTCGGTATTCTCATCGAAGATTCTACTACAACTGAAGCGAGAAAAAGAATGGTGTTAATTTCTGTTTTGGCGAACTTGTCTTTTCTAGGATTCTTTAAATACTTTAATTTCTTTGCAGATTCTTTTATTAAAACGCTTCATTCTGTTGGATTTAAAGCAGATTGGACAACCCTTCATATTATTTTACCTATTGGTATCTCGTTTTATACTTTCCAAAGTATGAGCTACACCATTGATGTGTATAGAAATGAAATTAAAGCAGAAAGAAATTTTTGGCGATATGCAACTTTCGTTTCGTTTTTTCCGCAATTAGTGGCTGGACCAATTGTACGCGCCAAACAATTTTTACCGCAATTCCAAAACGGCGATAGACCCTTTGTTTTGAATAAGTTTTTAGATGGATTGACGCAAGTGATGTGGGGATTTTTCAAAAAAGTAGCTATTGCTGATACTGTTGCGCCATTTGTTGACCAAATTTTTGCGTTTCCAACTAATTTTAGTGCTTTAAGCTGCATTATCGGAATTGTTTTTTATTCCATTCAGATTTATGCCGATTTTTCGGGTTATTCGAATATTGCTTGCGGTTTGGCTGAAATGATGGGATTTGAATTTCCATGGAATTTTAGAACGCCTTATTTCAGTAAAAACTTTTCAGAATTCTGGACGCGGTGGCATATTTCTCTATCTTCATGGTTGCGCGATTATCTCTATTTTTCTCTTGGTGGAAATAAAAATGGCAAATTAATGACGTATAGAAATAACATGCTCACCATGCTAATAGGTGGTTTGTGGCATGGCGCAAACTGGACGTTTGTTTTCTGGGGATTTTTACATGGCACATATCTGATTGGTCAACGATTACTTTCAAAACCTTTTCGCGCTGTGTATAATTTTTTGCACTTACCGCATTTTTTGCGCGTTGGTATTGATATTCTGATTGTTTATACCCTCACTTGTTTTGCTTGGGTGTTTTTTCGGGCGCCGAATTTTAGTCTGGCATGGCAAGTTATTCGAACAGCAACAAGTGGTCAAGGCATGGGATGGAATACGGTTTTAGATAAGTTCATCGTCATTAAATGTGCTATTTTGATAATCATTCTTATTACCGCCGAACTGATTCATAATAATATTGGTGATTTGCAAAATCTCACTGTTAGAAATTCGGTGTTTAGAGTGGCGAGTTATGCCGTTTTAATATGGTTAATCTCTTTCTTCGGCACGTTTGGTTCCGGCTCGTTTATTTATTTTCAATTTTAGCACGCTCCGAATGAATGGCTTGTTTTTTATCTTTTAAAAATTTACCTTTTTTATTCGAAAAAACTGCTTTAATTTCTGCGATGATGCTCAAAGCAATTTCTTCCGATGTTTCTGCACCAATATCCAAGCCTACTGGTCCGTATATAGATTTAAATTGCGACTTACTAAGTTTAACCCCTCCTTTGCTTAACTCTTCGAGCATCCTCACTAATTTTTTCTTCGGACCTAAAATGCCGATATATTTTACATTTTTAGTAAGCAGTACGCGCAGCATCGCTAAATCGTAATTGTAATTGTGCGTCATCAGAACAAATGCGGTTTGGTCATCGATTTGAAGTTCTAAACCTCGTAGGTTTTCGAAACCTACGAGGTTTATAGAGCAGGCAGGAATGAATCGCTCCGTTTTAGCGTGCGTTTTTCGACCATCAACTACACTTACTTCCCAACCCATTAAATCAGCCATATTAACCAACGGAATAGCATCGTTACCGGCACCAACTATATATAGCGATATAGGTGGCGCAATAAATTCAAAAAAAACGGTTATGGATTTATTTTTCCAAGCATATTTCCCAAATGCAGAAATGTTATTATTTAAACAAAGTTGTGCTTCGAGAATTATTTCATTTGTTTGCTGTTCCAAACGTTTGGGGAATTTTTGAAGTTCCCCGAACGTGGTTGTAACTAAAAAACAAGTTCCAATTTGAGGTGTATTTTTTTCTTCAGCATTAAAAAACGTTAGAAGAACAGAGTTTTCTCTTTTAGAAACTATGCGCCTAAATAGATTGATAGGATTGAACTCGGAATCATTATCTATCGGCTCAAACAGCACTTGAATGATGCCTTCACAACCCAATTGAACACCAAAAGCGGCATCGTCCTCATTACTTGTATCGTATGTAACGAGTTTTGATTGCTGTTGTGAAATGGCGAAAAGTGCTTTTCTCAAAGCATCTCCTTCCAAACAACCACCACTGATAGCACCAGTTAAATTGCCTTTTTCGTCAATCAACATACGTGCACCCGGACCTCTATACGATGAACCAATAACATGAACAACGGTTACAAGCGCCGTTTTTAATCCAGAAATTTGGCAATCGTCGTAGGCTTTTATTATTTCTTTAAGTTCTTTCATTTAACAATTACCTCATCCACATAAATCCAAGTAGGAATTCCTACTTCTGCTCCTGTTGAATTTTTAATAGGTGGTGTTGTGCCAATGTTTTTAGCTAAAACTTTTAAAAAACGCTTGGGTTTCGATTGCTCGAAAATCGGCAGAGTAGTGGTGCGCGATGAAGGTGTAAATTCTCTTGTCGCTTCCATGTCGCTGCGATTAATTTCTTGCCATTTTATGCCATCGTTCGAAGTACTTACCGAGACATAAACAGGCGTGAAAATGTATTTATCGGGTTGATTCATGAAACTGAGACTCACACCACTGAAATTGCGCGGTGTACCGAAATCGAAAACCAATTCAAAATCATTTTTTCTAAAACCTACCCATTCAGTCATGTTTTCTTCAGTACCCACTTTGCCATCTGTAAGTGCTTGAATACCGTTTTTAGTGTGGTCAAGATCATCAGGTGGAAAAGTAAGCGTATATTTTTTGGCAATAGCTGTATGAACTTTGAGTTTTTGCCTTAACGGTAAACCATAAACTACGCCATCTTTTATCCCTATCGCTCGAACTGTAGTTTCGTTGCCAATAGAAAACGGCGCAGTATATAAAATGCTTTTAGTACTGGGTGCCGATTTATCGGTTGTGTAATAAATTTTAGATCCTTCCAAAGCGCTTGTTAAAGTTATTTGAATGGAATCTTGTGTGTTTGAAAAAGCGCCTAAACCTAATTCTACATCGAATGCGCGCGTACAAAAATTAACATTTTTATTCGCTAAACGCTGAATGTGCGTCGAAAGCCTGCGCGTAAAATCTTGATAATTCTTTTCGTCACTCTGCGACCAAACAACTTCAGAAAGCGCACAAGCACGCGGATAAACCATATATTCAACGCGCGAAGGATCCGTAATATATTCCGTCCAAACATTGCCTTGCGCGCCGAGTATGAGTTTTTGTTGTTCTTCAGTTAATTCTTTCGGTAAAGGCTCGTAATCATAAACGTGTTGAAGGGTATTTAATCCACCGATTGTCATTGGCTCTGTGCTCGATTCAGCTTGATAATGATCGAAATAAACGGGACTACCAGGTGTCATAACTACTTCATGCCCTAATTTAGCTGCTTCAATGCCGCCCTTAATACCACGCCAACTCATAACGGTTGCATTGGGTGAAAGTCCACCTTCTAAAATTTCATCCCAACCCAATAATTTTTTGCCTTTAGCTGTCAGAATCTTTTCAACACGACGAATGAAATAGCTTTGCAGTTCTTCTTCATTCTTTAATCCCTCGCGTTTCATTAAATCTTGGCAAAATTCGCTTTTTTTCCATGCTGTTTTTGGGCATTCATCACCGCCGATATGTATATATTCTGACGGAAATAAAGCTGCTACTTCGGTTAT
>JAYWBA010000321.1:0-7657 GCA_043781915.1 Saprospiraceae bacterium | reverse complement strand
AACTTATAGTTTCTAATTTTATCGGAGCCTAAATCTGGAAAAAAGACATAATCGTATTGGGGTGAAAAAACGGCTTGGTGAATGTGCGATTTTTCTTGCCTGTTTTTAACCACACCACTATCTTTAAATTCAATAAGTTGCGCAAATGGTTCTATAGTTCCGTTGGCATTCAAAGGAAAAGCTGAAAGACTTCCACCCGAATAATTACCACACATCAACCATTTACCATTCTTATGCACAGAAATATGCGCAGGATTATCGCCGCCACTTTTTTGTCTGCTTAAAAACTTTAACGATTTATCTTTCGCATTGAATTCAAAACTGCTCACGCCACCATCTTCAGGTAATTGTGTTTCTGTGCAAGCATACACATATTTTCCGTTCGGCGAAAGTGCAAGATATGATGGATTTATGATGTTTTTGATGGAAGTTATTTTGGTTAACGCACCCGTTGCTTCGTTCAATTTATAAACATAAATGCCCTCTGTTGTTTTATCGGAACAATACGAGCCAATAAAAACGTAGGTGGTTTGTGCTAATAAATTGAAACTTGTAAATAAAATAAAAAATAGAGTAGAAAGAATTTTTGACATTTTATGTTGTGTTATAGTTTGATTGTGGCATAATTCGTGCAAAGACGCAAAATAAAACGCGCAAAGACGCAAAATTCTAAATTTTTTGCGCCTTTGCGAACTTCTTTGCGCCTACATGCGAATTATTCGAGTTTATTCGCTCACCACTAATTTACCTGATGCGCGCACCGCTTCAGTTTCGTCAGTAATGCTGTAAGCAAATATACCATTTATTAAATTATTCATAGGTATTGAAACCGAAATATCTCCCGTGTTCGATACTTTATGGCTTCCAACAAGCGCACCATACATGGTGTAAATGCGCACATTCCAAACACCGACTGTCGGTTTGGCAAATGTAAAACTAATATTTTGTGCTGAAATACTCACAGGATTCGGTGCTACCTGCACATTTACCTGCGCTGCAATATCATTGGTGGGCGCCAACGTTGCACGCGTCAATTTAAGACTACTCAAAAATAAGGAATCGCCATTTTCGTTACCGTTACCATTCGCTGCCATTACACACGCATAAATAGTCGTGCTGTCTAAAAGCGTGCTGGGTGCTTTCCAGTTAAATGTCCATACTTTATTTGCGCCCGATGAGCCAGTTCTTGTTTGAATAATATACGCTTTAGCTGCATCGGCGTATTGTGTCTGATTTGTATTTGTAACAATCATTCCGCCTTGAGGTGTTCCTGTTTTATTTTGTGCCGATGCACAAAAGCCATTCACCAGGTGCGTTGCGCGCGCCGTGATAGTTATAGTGTAAGTAGAATCTTTCACAAAACCTTTCGAAGGGACGTTTGAAGTTATCCAGTTATTATTGTTTGAGTTTAGGATGGCATCGTTGTGGCAACCACTTTGCTTACAAGTTTGTTTATCGCCTGGCGAGCCTGTTACACCCGAAGGTGGACCATCGGCATAGTTGGTAAATAAATTAAAAACTAAAATTCCAAAAAGGAGAAGTGAAAAGGGCTTCATGATTTTTTTTGAAAGTTAAATATATTGCAAAAATAAAAAAGATAATTGGAAAATGGTTCAAACACTGAAAATGTTTAAAAAAAAAGCGGTCACTAAACTTTAGCGACCGCTTTATAATAAATTCATTCATTAACTATTAACTCAAATTTTCTTTGTTAGTTGTTAATTTAAGAACAACTATCAACTATCAACTATTTAGTGAACAGTTTTCACTGATACGAATTTACCTGCCGCATCAAAACGCACTTCGTATTTCGTGCCGCTGGCATCAATTAAAACCTCGTAACCTGTTACTGCGCCTGTGCTATCTTTGAAAACATCTGCTTCTTTGAAAACGTAGGCAGGGTAAGTAGTGGTTAAATAAGTTGTAGCTGCTGCTGGTAATTGTGCTGCTGTAATATCAGTGCCATGACCAGTTGGTGTAGGGATTGCCAAATGGCTTACAAATACACCCGCAGAAGTAAATGTCGTAACGTAAATGCCATTGTTGTTAGTAACTACAATATAATTGCCAGTGCGTGAATCTAAAAACGCTTTTTTGAACGTGTCTTGCTTGTAAGTAGTTGTCATGTACGATTTAATAGCCGCTGGCAAATTAGCGTAGCTTACTGAATCACGACCTTTACCATCTCGGTCACCGAAACGGTCACCACCGCCACCATGTTCACCGCCAGGACCATTGCCGTCGTTATCGCCTATAGAACGTTGCTCTAAAACTTTAACAAAAGCACCTGTTAAATCGAATAAAACAGCAACTGGTTTGCTATTAAAATTGATTACAACAATAAATCCTTTGAAATTAGCCACTGAATCAACTACATGGTAAACACTTGTAACAGAGTAACCTGCATAGTTAGCAGTTAAATACGTACTAACGGCTGCTGGTAAAGAAGCAAAAGTTACTGAATCGCGGTAAAACCGTCTTTCATGTCCATTACCATCGTGGTCTAAACAAACGTGAACAGAATCTTTTTTAGTTGAGTCAACTGAAACAACTAAAGCTGAAACTAAAATAGGCGTAGAAGTAACACCTGTTGTGGGAGTAACATCTGAAGTAGTGTTTTTTTGGCAAGAAGTTGTTAATAAGCCAAACGCAGTTACAACTGCTAAACCGAATACTTTAAAGAAATTGAACTTCATAAAAGAAATTATTAAGAGAAATACTAAAAATGATTTTAAAAACGTGTTTAATTTTTTTCAATATTTTTCGATTTTTAGGTTAGAGACAACACTTCACAAAAACGTTGCCTACGAAATTTTTTTTAACCTGAAAATCGAGATATTGAGTTTTAAAATAATTAGGGTAAATTGCTGCAAAAAATTATTAATGAGACTATATTTGTTAAAAATATTTAGCTTAGAATACATTATGAAACAGAAAAAAATACTTGTACTCCTTTCAGTTTTTTTTGTCACGCTTGCTTCTGCGCACGAATTTTGGTTAGCACCCAACCGATATTTCTATAAAATAAACGATACGGTTAATATTATACCCTCAGTAGGCGAAGATTTTAAAGCGGACGTTTGGGCGAATCGCGAAAAACGGACATTGTGGGTGAAATGTTTTTCGTTACAACATGGGATGGAAATTTCGGAGTCCCTTAAAGTTTCTGATAGTTTTCCAATATCTTTCAAACCAAAAAGCAATGGCAATTACCTTATTGCTTTGCAATCAAAACCTTCCTTTATAGCATTGGCAGGTTACAAGTTCGAAGAATATTTAAAAGAAGATGGCATCGAAAATATCGCACAATACCGTTTAGAACACAACGATACTGCCAAAAGCTCACGCGAATTTTATCAACGCTGCGCTAAAACGCTGATTCAAGTGGGAGATAAACAAGATACAACCTACAAAGTAAAAACAAATATGCCGCTCGAAATTACACCACTTACAAACCCTTACACTTTAAAAAAACAAGATTCGTTAGCTGTTCGATTCGAGTTTAAAGGCAAACCACTTGCTAACCAAACTGTCAGAAGTTGGTGCAAAGCAATGGATTCTTTAAAAGTAAAAGCATTTCATAAAACCAACATGCAGGGCATAGCCATTATTCCGATTAAAGAACACGGTGAATGGATGATTAGTTTGGTAAAAATGGAACTCTATAACGATACATCAAAAGCAGATTACGAAAGTTTTTGGGGTAGTTATTCGTTTTTTAAGCGATAAACACCAACCACTAATCAATACCTTTTTCTTCACTCGAAAAATTAATATCTACACAGATAAATTCTTTTTCTTCATAGTTCAAATTTAATCAGAATTTCAGAGGTTGTAACAAATTAAAGCCTAAAACTTACACCTGCATAAAAGTTTCTACCCACTGCCGAAATAATACCAGGTCCTGGATATTCGGGTGTGCGGTGCGTGAAATATTTCTCGTTCGTGAAATTATTAATGCCGCCACGCACACTCCAATTTTTTAAATTATACGATGCAGAAACATCTAAAACTTTATAACTCGGTATAATGCCCACAATGGCATCTTTATCCAAAACGGTGTTATCGGCGTCGCCAAAACTTTTGCTTTGTTCCGAAAGTTGCGCAGTAGCCGAAAATCCATGAACATTGGCATAGGTTATGCCGATGCGGTGAATCCACTCAGGGGCGTATTCAACAAAATTATTGGCGTAAGCACCGTCAGTGTATTTGGCGTTTGTATAAGTGAGTGAATTAAAAACACTCACACCACCCTTTAAAACAGTTGGGTCAATCCATTTGGTGAAATTACACTCCATATAACTTTCAAGACCCTTGTGAATACTTCTCGAAATATTGGTACGGTATAAGTATTCGTTACCTTGAGCATCTTTTCGCGCAGTTAAACCGATGCGGTTATTGTAATTCAGAAAGAATACGCTCACATCAAAATTTAAAAAATTACTCACCGTTCCCCGATAACCCAAATCTACATTATAACCGTTGGCATCTTTTAAATTCGGGTCGACGTGTGCAATGCTTCCGAGAGGCGATAATTGCGAATAATCTATCGGTCTATACGCTTGCGATAAATTAGCATAAGCGTTGGTGAATCGCGTGAATTTATATTGCGTTCCAATTCCAGCTAATAAAAATGTGCGTGTTTGAGCGGCATTGACATCGAAAGCAATATTGCTCGTATCGTCGTGCGAATAACCTCTTGCTGTTGAACGCAAATATTCGAAACGCAGTCCAGGTGTTACACTCCATTTCTCATTGAGATAAAAAATATTTTCAACAAATGGCGCAATGTTGGTGGTTGTATAATATTGTTTCTTGCCGTAACCTGTTTGCTGCAAACTAAAATCAGCATTAGAATTGCCCTCACCTTCTTCATATCGTTCGAAATTAGCGCGCGCAAAACGAACACCACCCGCTAAAGTGTTTTTATTATTTCCTACACTATATTGATGCAAAAAGCGCAATTCAGCGTTAAAACTTTCCATCTTTTCAATTTCAACTTCCCGACCTGCTTGTAATTTCGTCGATGGATCGATCGCATCTGCATCCGATGGATTGTCTGTTTTAAACCACACCAAATTCCGTGCACCATTGAGATATGATGCTGAAAAATTGAGCGATGTTTTATCTGAAAAAGCATATTGCGATTTAACGGACAAAATATTCCAAGGCGATTCCACCCAATTGCGCGCACGGTTCGATTGCTGCGCGTTTTCGCTAAACATCAAATCCGTTAATCCGCCCGGCATGTGAATATAGTTGCGCAAGCTCGAAAACTCGACCGAAATTTTAAATTCAGCACTCGGTTGATACGTTACATTGGCAAAACCAGAAAATTGTTTTTGGTCGCTGTTCTCGCGCCAACCATCCAAAATACGATTTTGTGCACACGCAAAAACAGTCCATTCATTGCGTCTAAAACCCATTGCGCCGTAGGTGTTAAATAAACCATAACTACCCGCCGTTTGCGAAATTTCGGCATAAAAAGTTTTATCAGTAGGGATAGTTTTAGTGATGTAATTTATAACGCCACCGAATTGCGCACCGAATTGTAACGATGCCGCACCGCGAATAACTTCAATTCTGTGAACCGATTCCATCGGCGGCGCGTAGTACGTTTCGTTGTAGCCATACACATCGCCTGCGATATTGTAACCATTTTGGCGCACATTCATTTCATTACTTTGGTTCGGATTCAGACCGCGCACACCAACACCGTTGGCAATAAATCCGCCACTTTCTGATTCCGTAATATTTAAACCGGGTATGCGTCCCAAAATTTGTCGCGTATCATTCACCGCTTTATTCGCATTGATGCTATCAATTACGATAACTTCCGTTTTTTTTCCCGCATAAATTACGCCTTCTTGCGCATCGAAATCGTTTAAATGTCCTAAACCATTAACGGTTCTATAACCTTTAACTTCAACCGTTTTTAAATCAATTTTTTTGAGAGTGTCGGTCGATTGAGCTGTTAAAAGTGTAGTTACTAAAGTGAGACTAAAGAGAAGGGCAATTTTTTGCATTGTACTTTTATTTATAGTTGAGTGATGGTGCAAAGGTAAATTCATTAATTAGATTTAATCTAATTAAATTCAGAAAAAATGCTTTATACCGATGAATTTGTCTTTTTTTGGTGTAAAACATAATTTTTTAGAAAAAAAATAAAATATCCAAGGCTTAGAAAATAGTTTTGCATTGTTATTTTTAATTAATCTAAATAACTTGCCATAAAATTTCATTTCATAGAAAAGAAAAAATTGCCTTTATTGTGGTTTAATTTTTAAATAAATCGAAGGTAAATTCAAGAAACTCTCAATATCAGAAGAGAGGACTTATTTGCTTTCTTTAATTCGCTTTTAAAATATATGCAAGCCCGATGCACACAAAAATAAATTTTTGTGCTTCGGTAGCTCCAACAAAATAAAGCGTAGCTTTTCAATTCACATTCGTGATTTTAGAAAAAAAATGCTGCTGACTCATTGAAATTATTAGGAATCGGGTTAAATTAGCAGGTATTTAGCTAAAATAAAATGTCTATCAAGGTTCAGATTACCTGCTTAATTTGAAATGAACTATGAATTATAAATCCCCTGACAATATTTATTGGTTGTTTAGTTCGTCGGCGCAATCCATTGCTGCCTTTGTCGGCTTTATTGCGACAGGTTTTATTTTTGCGCATGACCGTATTGATAAACAAATTGAGAAAGACCCCACACTCAGCGAAATATGTACAGAAATTAAAAACAAAAACTATAGTAAACTCAAGCTTTTGTTAGAGTTATCGGGCGTTTCAATCATAACGAACTTATTCATTGTTTTTATCAATGGTTATGATTTAGGTTATTGGGCTGATTATTTCAGAGGTTTAGTGACCATCATTAATTTATGGACAATTATTGATGCTATCTATTTTGTCATTTATCTCGTCAATCCCAACAAAATAAAAAAAGCTGTTCGAAAACTGATTTCTGCCAATGAATACATTCTTAAAACGCGTTTAGCAGATGCACTGAGTAGAGGTGAATTTTTGGTGAAATTTATCGAATTAGAAAAACTATTACTTAAACTCTCACACGATTTGGAAATCGATTTAGACACTATCGTCCGACGCGATAATTTTATGTCGGTCATTGAAATCATTCGCGGCTTGTATCAACGCGAAAAAATTACGAATGAGCAATACATGAACTTAGAAAAAGTGAACTATATAAAAAATCTGACAAGCCATGGTGAAATTATGGGCGTGGAAAAGAAAATAGGCGATTTAATCGATGATTTAATTGCAGACCTAAAAAATGTAGAATTCAACAACAATAAAAAGATTTAGCCAACTATATTTTTTTATTCTTGGCTAAATGTGCTTTTTTATTGAGATGTAGGAAAGTATACATTTTCATTTTCGGCTAAATGTATTATTTTTGATGTGATTTAGCCGAATATCTATACGACTCTTTTTTACGATGAACCACAACAAGTACTTAAGCTTTTTTTTTGGATGTCTTTTTTTCTTAATCACTGGTAGGGCTTCAGCTCAAAGACCTGATAGTCTAACCTTTTCAAGATCAGCAGAGATTACGCCCGCTAATACGCCAATAGTTTGGAGTAAAGCAAAACTTATAGAGCAATTATCGCTCATCGAAGCCGAAGAAAAACG
>JAYWBA010000320.1:0-20629 GCA_043781915.1 Saprospiraceae bacterium | reverse complement strand
AGAAAAATTTAAAATTGATGTTGTTGTGCTCAATGCTTGCCATAGCACACTACAAGCGGATGGTATAATAAATGCAGGTGTCAAGTACGTGATTGCATTAAGTACATCAGTACCAGATAACACAGCTATAGAATTTACGGAAGCTTTTTATCGCGCTTTTTCAAAAGGAAGTGATGTGGAATTTGCGTTTAAAATGGCTTCGAGTGCGCTTCAATTAGAAGGAATACAAGGCGGAGATAATATGCCAAAACTTTTTATAAATCAAAAAAATTAAACTAAACAATTTTTGAAAGAATTAATTACTTTTTTTGAATTTTTGATACCTTTTGTTTTAGAAGTAGAGACCAAAAATAATTGCCAATTCTCCACGTTAATTTTAAGTTGAGATGTATGTTCAGACTTTTAAATTTAAATAACTAATTAATGGATAACGCTACTTTAGAAAATCTCAAATACCCGATTGGTAGAGCGGTAACACCGAAAGTTATAACTACCGAAGACATTAAATTGTGGATGAAAACGATTGAAGAACTACCGGAAAAATTAACAGCAGCAGTTCGAAGTCTCACACCTGTACAACTAGATACACCTTATAGACCAGGAGGTTGGACTGTTCGACAGTTAGTACACCACATAGCAGATAGCCATATTAATGGTTATACGCGATTAAAATTAGCACTCACCGAAAATACGCCCACTATAAAACCTTACGAAGAACAATTTTGGGCAGAATTACCCGATAGCAAACTGCCGATTGAAATTTCGCTCAATATATTGCGTGGTGTTCACGCGCGATGGTCAGAGATATATAAAAACCTCGCACCTGCCGATTTTGAAAAAACGTTTAAACACCCAGCTTTTGAAGATTTATTTTCAGTGAAATCGCATTTGCACTTGTATAAATGGCACAGTTTACACCACACAGCCCATATTCTGAACATGGAAAAGTGAAATATTCTCACTTATTTCAAAAAATAATTTTTTAATTTTGTTTAAAATACTATCTTTGCACGCGCTTTGAGAATAATAGTAATAAAATGCTATTTCAAGGGCGAAAATCAAAAATTTTTACAGTAAAAAGATATATTTTAGCGATGCCTACAATAAGTCAGTTAGTCAGAAAAGGTAGAGAAGTAATAGTTGAGAAAAGCAAAACGCGTGCACTCGCTTCTTGTCCACAACGTCGTGGTGTTTGCACCCGTGTTTATACAACTACACCTAAAAAGCCGAACTCTGCTATCCGTAAAGTTGCTAAAGTCCGTTTAACAACGGGTATGGAAGTAATTTGCTACATTCCAGGTGTTGGTCACAATTTACAAGAGCACTCAATTGTTCTAGTACGTGGTGGTCGTGTTAAAGATTTACCAGGTGTACGTTACACAATCGTTCGTGGTGCATTAGATACTGCGGGCGTAAAAGATAGAAAAAAATCGCGCTCTAAATACGGCGCAAAACGCCCTAAAGTAGGAGCAGTCGCTGCGCCAGCAAAAGGCAAAAAATAATAAATTAGTTTTAACTAATTTCAAAATATTGTAAGTGCCTGCTTGAGAAGTGCCTATTATTATGGGCAAAGAAGGTTGGAAATAATCTTTCAGTATCGCAGGTGTCAACAAATTTCCTAACGTTTTATTGATTACTTTAAGTAATGAGAAAAAGAAAACCGAAAGTACGCCTCATCGCCAATGACCCGCGTTACAACGACCCCATGGTTACTCAGTTTGTGAATAACTTGATGTGGGAAGGTAAAAAATCTGTCGCATTCACCATTTTTTACGATGCATTAGACATTGTTAAAGCTAAAGGTAATGACGACGAGTATGGCGTGTGGAAGAAAGCGCTTCAAAACGCTATGCCACAAGTTGAAGTTCGTAGCCGTCGTATTGGTGGTTCAACGTTCCAAATTCCTACAGAAATTCGCCCAAAAAGAAAAATTGCTATTGGCATGAAATGGCTTATTAAGTATGCGCGAGCCAGAAGTGGTAAGGGTATGGCTGATAAATTAGCGAATGAATTATTGGCAGCGAGCAAGAATGAAGGCGCTGCTATCAAAAGAAAAGAAGAAGTTCACCGTATGGCAGAAGCAAACCGCGCGTTCGCTAACTTCCGTGCGTAATTAATCTAAACAAAAACCTATTGATTAACGGCTGCGGTAAAACGATAGCGTAAATCAATAGGTTTTTTTACTTTTATTGTTAAGCCAATCACAAGTTTTTAAAAGATTCGGTCTTAAATAATTAAAATTGAAACTTTGCGCCGTCAAATTACGAAAAAGTAAATATACACACAAAAATTTTCATACTCAATAATAAACTTTCAAAATGGCACAGAAAGATTTGCACTACACGAGAAATATCGGTATTGCAGCCCATATTGATGCAGGTAAAACAACTACCACTGAACGTATTTTGTTTTACACGGGTATTTCGCACCGCATAGGTGAGGTACACGATGGTGCAGCAACAATGGACCACATGGAACAAGAGCAAGAGCGCGGTATCACAATTACTTCGGCTGCTACTAAAACAAAGTGGTTTTGGAAAAAAGATGAATATCCAATTAATATAATTGATACACCAGGTCACGTAGACTTTACAGTTGAAGTAGAGCGTTCTTTGCGTGTACTCGATGGGGTGGTCGCTTTATTTTCTGCAGTTGATGGTGTTGAGCCACAATCCGAAACAGTTTGGAGACAAGCTGACCGTTACAAAGTGCCGCGTTTGGCGTTTGTTAATAAAATGGACAGAGCAGGCGCTGATTTCTTTTCTGTTGTTGCCGACATGAAAACGAAATTGGGTGCTAATGCTATTCCGTTGCAAGTGCCCATCGGAAATGAAGAAAAATTTGTTGGTGTAGTTGATTTAGTAACAAACCAAGCTATCACTTGGAATGAAGCGGATCAAGGCATGACTTTCCAAGTTATCCCAACACCCGAAGATTTGGTTGAAACAGTGGCTGAGTATCGCGAAAAATTGATTGAAGCCGTCGCAGAGTTCGATGATGATTTGATGGAAAAATACTTCGACGATCCTGCAACGATTACTGAGGATGAATTGCGCGCAGCTATTCGTAAAGCTGTTATTGCTATGAAAATGACGCCCGTTTTGTGCGGTTCAGCTTTCAAAAACAAAGGTGTTCAAGCTACACTCGATGCAGTGTGTGCTTATTTACCTTCACCGATGGATGTTGATGGTATCACAGGTATAAATCCAAATACTGAACTTGAAGAAGTTCGCCAACCTAACGAGAAGGAACCTTTTTCTGCTCTTGCATTTAAAATTGTAACTGATAAATTCGTTGGTCGTTTAATATTTATTCGCGTTTACTCTGGTAAATTAGAAGCAGGTTCGTATGTTTTAAACACACGTACAGGCAAAAAAGAGCGCGTTTCGCGTTTGTTTCAGATGCACGCTAATAAACAAAACCCAATTGATTCAGTTGAAGCAGGTGATATTGCAGCAGTTGTAGGTATTCCTGATATTCGCACGGGTGATACGCTTTGTTCTTTAGAGCATCCGATTATTCTTGAGTCAATGACTTTCCCTGAACCAGTTATCTCATTAGCGATTGAGCCTAAAACGCAAAAAGACGTTGAGAAAATGGGTATGGCTTTAAACAAGTTGGCTGAAGAAGATCCGACGTTTAAAGTTAATTATGACGGAAACACTAACCAAACCGTTATCAGCGGTATGGGTGAATTACACCTTGAAATTCTTGTTGACCGGATGCGTCGCGAGTTTGGCGTTGAGTGTAACCAAGGTGCACCGATGGTAAATTACAAAGAGGCGTTAACACAAACGGTAAGCCACGTTGAAACGTTGAAAAAACAATCGGGTGGTTCGGGTATGTACGCGAAAATGGAATTTGAAATGGGACCTGCTGACCAAGAATTTTTGGACAGCGACGACTACAAAAATGGCAAAAAGAAACTTCAGTTTGTTTGGGCGATTGTCGGTGGTTCGATTGATAAAACATACATGAAATCGGTAAACGATGGATTTGTTTCGATGATGAATAACGGTATTTTAGCTGGTTACAATATCGACTCGATGAAAGTACGCGTTTACGATGGTGGTATGCACGCCGTTGACTCTAAGCCTCTCGCATTCGAATTGTGTGCTAAAGATGGTTTCCGTGAAGCTGCGCCGCGTTGCAAACCGATTATCATGGAGCCTATAATGAAATTGGAAGTAATAACGCCTGAAGATTATGTAGGTTCTGTCATTGGCGATTTAAACCGCCGCCGTGGTTTGATGAAAGGTCAAGAGGATCGCGTAGGTGGTGCAAAGGCAATTCAAGCGGAAGTGCCGCTTTCTGAAATGTTTGGTTACGTAACGCAATTGCGTACAAACACTTCTGGTCGAGCATCATCAACAATGGAGTTTTCACACTATCAAGAAGCTCCTGCAAATATTTCTAAAGATGTTATCGAAAAAGCAAAAGGTTTGGTGAAAGCTTAATCTTGTGTTTATAGAATAAAAAAAGCCCGAGCAGCAATGTTCGGGCTTTTTGATTTATAATTCTTTATACAATCGCGCTAACTCCAAAGGGCAATTAGCAATGGTTGGCAAAATAGCAATCGCTTCTAAACCGATATAATCTTTCGGTAGCCACGAACCATCGCCTTGTTTTGTCCAAACAATAACGTGTATTCTATCTTGATACACCAAAACATACTCCTTAAAACTCGGGATAGAGCGATACATTTCAAACTTAGTAGTTCTATCGTGTTTAGATGTACTCGCTGATAAAACTTCAACTATCAATAAAGGATTCGTAATGGTGTTTTTTCGACCTTCAAAATACTCTGGAATTTCGCATATTATACCATGGCGTCGGGGTACACAATTTTATTGTAAACGTCAATTCTGATTTTAGTATCGCTGTTGCTTACAATGTATTTTAAGTTGTTATCGTCCAAGAAATTATCAATAAAGCGCGCTGATCTATGCACTAATCGGTTGTGTTTGAGTAGTGATCCGGGCATAGGAATAATTTTACCAGCGTGGTATTCGTGTTTGTGAATTGATTTTTCTTCTCGACTATAATATTCTTCTATCGAAAAATATTTTTCTTCTAAAAGCGGAGATTTTATCGGACTTTTTGCAACAGTATTCATACACATCTAATTTGACGGCTAAGTTAATATAATTTTTGGGTTGGAGAGAAATTTATTTTTGAAGGTGAGCAGTTAGTTAATCAACTAAACCTCGTAGGTTTATAAAACCTACGAGGTTTTTAAAAATTAATCCTCATCCTCCCCAATCGGTGCACCGGGCGGAATATCTCTCACGCTCGGCATAACAACTTCTTTCGGATGTTCGATGCGCTCTTTCATGAAATTATAAAATACAGTTAATTTATTATCGTTCGCGTATAATTTTAAACTTTCTAATTTCTCTGATACAATCAATTTTACCGCATAGTTAGCATTTTCATTCAAACTCAAATTAAGAAGGTGCGTGAACACCAACATTTGTGTTTGTTTCTGAACTTCGCCCTGCAAACCCGATTGTTGCGGTTGTTTCCACGTTTTTTCTATAATGGCATCTACTACATCATCGAAACCAATGGTTTTAGCACGTGCTTTGAAAGAAACCAAGCGGTTAGCGCGTTGCGCATTCAATAAAAAAGTCAATTCGTAATTCGCCAAGGCTTCTGCAGCGGCGAGTGGATCTAAATTGGCGCCAGAACGTTTTGGAAATAATTCACCCACGCCGTAATATTCGGGTGGTCGCGGCGGAATAAGATTTAAAATATGTTCAGGTAAAGTTAAAACTTCAGGCGAAAGACAATTCAAGGCGCTTGTTAAGGCTTTTGTTTGAATGACATTGTCGAGAATTTTTGGTGTTTGTTGTTTGTCGCCCCGCACAGAATACGAATAATCCATACCGCCTATGAGTTTACAGACAGCTTCTAATTGGTAGCGATGGTAGTAATAAACAGGCACTAAAACATCTTCCAACTTCGACATCGGCGTGTTTTCGGTAATCGCTTTTTCGGAAAAATTTTCGAGTGCTTTTTTGCGAACGGAAAGTACATTTTTCAATTCTTCGCTCGCTTCAGCGCCATTGTCCCATAAATGTGCTGAAGGATGCATACCATCGGCTGCGCGAGCATCGGCATCGGAAATATAAAGCAGTCCTTTTGCAGTATTTTCTTCTAAAATTTTATTTAAAGCAACTTGTTCGTTCGTTCCAGCGGGGAAATCTTGATAACCGAATAAAATAGCACGTTTATCCCAGTCGCCGATTTGGTTGGTGTAAACGTTGGTAAAATCTACTTCACCTTTATTATTCAACACAATATTCGGATGCGGATAATCCATAACCGATGCGCGATTATTAACACTCGATGCGTAATTGTGCATTAAACCAAGCGTATGACCGACTTCATGCGCTGCTAATTGGCGCAAACGTTGCAAAGCGGCGAGTTTCATTGTCTCTGGCGCAGGTTTGCCTGTTTCGTAAGGAGAAAGCAAACCAGTGAAAATCAGATAATCTTGGCGAACGCGCAACGAACCGAGTGTTACTTGCCCTTTAATTATTTCTCCCGTTCTGGGGTCAGTAATCGATGCACCATACGACCAACCGCGTGTAGAACGATGCACCCAATTAATGGTGTTATATCGAATATCCATCGGGTCAGCACCATCGGGTAAAACTTTAACCTGAAACGCATTTTTGTAACCAGCAGCTTCGTAAGCCTGATTCCACCAACGCGCACCGTCGAGAAGAGCAGAGCGAATTGGTTCAGGTGTGCCGTTGTCTAAATAATAGACAATGGGTTCAATTGGTTCACTCATAGCAGCGTTCGGGTCGCGTTTTTTTAGTCGATGACGCGATAAATGAATTTGTTCAATTGGTTCAGAAATAGGGGAGGAGTAGTCGAAAAATAATTCTCCGCCGTAACCACTTCTGATGTCGTATTTACGCGGCGTGTAATTATTATCTGGTAATTCTACGAACGAATGATGCATTCGTAAAGTGATGGCTTCTGTTGATGGCACAACAGAACTTGTAAATCGACCTACATCGTTTCCTCCAACCAAAGTTATAATTGCTTCAAATTCTGAATTTTTGGGAAAGTTGCGCGTGTTTGGTTCATAAATAGCTGAGCGCGGTTCACTGAAAGTATATGTTCCTTGTTTTAAAGTTTTTATTCTTTCGGCTGCATTATGTGCGTCGCGCACAATAAATGGGGTAGCATCCACAAAAACTTTCCCTTCTATTTCAGATTCAACTGCAAAACTCCATAAAACCGATTCGGCAAACGATTCTTTCACAGCGCGTTGTTCGTTTGCTGCGCCGTTGACTGCGCGATAACTATAATTTTTTTGATTGAGCAACACTTTTTTGCCAATTTTCTGGAAACGCACAATGCGCGTTTGTCCCAATTGTCCTCTATCAAGACCAATATCGTTCGAACCTAATCCAGCAGGGAGGGAATTAACATAAAGGAATTCTTTATCGAACTTATCAATTTGTAGCCAGATTTTTCCTAGCGTGGTATCAATATAGAAAGTGAAAAAACCGTCGAATTTCTTCATGGCTTTTAATTTGTCTTCAAATTTCGGTATTGTAGGTGTTGCTTTTTCTGTTACTTGTGCTTGTAAAGTAAGAACACCAAAACTAAGAATAATAATTGTAAAGATTATTTTTTTCATACAAAGAATTTTTCACGAAGATAAGGTTTGTTTTCATTTTCTGGGGAATTACATCAAAATTTCTCTGCGAAAACAAAAAAGCCCAAACACAAAAGTGATTCGAGCTTTTTTAACTTTCTGAAGTACTTACCTATATCTTATATTAGTATGCCGCCGCCGCTAAGCTCATCACTATGACCATGCTCAATCTTTTACTACATTCGTGTTTGAGGCTCTGTTGAAGGCTTGAATAATCAGAAATAAAACAAAAGCAATGATTAAGAAATTAAGACCTTCCTGTAGCACAGCACCATAACCTATATGAGCATCTCCTACAGAAATATCTTTTTTCGCAATATCTACACCGCCAATTAAAACACCAACAATAGGCATTATTATTTTTTCGACTAAAGCAGTAACAATTTTAGTGAAAGCAGTACCTATAACTATACCAACAGCAAGGTCAATGACGTTGCCGCGCATTATAAACTGTTTGAATTCTGAAAACATAGTGTACTTGTTTAAATTAAAAAATAGTGTTAAATTAAGTTGATTTAAAAACTTCAAACCAAAGATAAGATTTAGTTTGTAAATTATCAACCAATTTCTAACAATATTATTGATTTAAACCGCCTCCAAAGTCGCTTTTTTAGTAAAAATATCCTTTTTTACTAAATATTCAGCAATTTGAACCGCATTTGTAGCAGCGCCTTTGCGTAAGTTATCCGCAACAATCCACATATTAATGGTTTTGGGTTGTGTTTCATCGCGACGAATGCGCCCAACGAATACTTCATCTCTATTGTGTGCATATAAAGGCATCGGATAAATTTGTTCTGCAATATTATCTTGAACAATTATACCTTCTTCATTTTCTAAAATACGACGCACTTCTTCGAGCGTGAATTCGTTTTCAAATTCAATGTTCACTGATTCTGAATGACCCCCAATAACTGGCACGCGCACTGTTGTTGCCGTTAACTGAATGGTATCATCACCCATGATTTTCTTAGTTTCGTTCACCATTTTCATTTCTTCTTTGGTGTAACCGTTTTCTAAAAAACTATCAATTTGTGGAATCAAATTTAAGTCAATCGGATATTTATAAGCTTTTGCAGCACCGTGATTTCCTTCGCGCTCATTATTAAGTTGGTCAACGGCTTTCACACCCGTTCCTGTTACAGATTGGTAAGTGCTCACTACAACGCGTTTGATTTTATATTTCTCGTGTAGTGGTTTTAAAACCACCACCATTTGAATAGTCGAGCAATTTGGATTAGCGATAATTTTATCGGTTTCTGTTAAAACATGGGCATTAACTTCAGGTACAACCAATTTTTTGGTGGCATCCATACGCCATGCTGATGAGTTATCAATAACTGTTGTACCAACTTCTGCAAATTTGGGCGCCCATTCTAACGATGTACTACCACCTGCTGAAAAAATAGCAATATCAGGCTGCATTGAAATAGCGGTTTCCATACCTACAACTGGAAATTTAATGCCTTTAAAATAAATCAGCTTACCAATACTTTTTTCAGATGCAACTAGAATTAAAGTGGTGACTGGAAAGTTTCTTTCCGCTAAAACTTTTAACATTTCTGTGCCAACTAAACCCGTTGCGCCAACTACTGCTACTTTCATAATAAAAATTAATTAATTTTGTAAATAAACCTCGTAGGTTTTTAAAACCTATGAGGTTTAACGAAATTTGTGCAAAAATAGAACCTATTTATTTCTGAAAAGAATTTTTTTTATATAATGCTTTTAAAACAGCTTGAGTTAATATATTTTTTTATTTTTTTGAGCCAATTTTTAATATCGGAGACAAAAAGTCAAAACATTTTACCTTACGATATTCTAATTAGCGAAGTTATGGCAAACCCCGATCCGTCGAACGGCATAACGGGTGTAGAATATATCGAACTGTACAATCGCTCGAACAAAACTTTGAATTTGTACAACTGTGTTTTATTTAATGGTAAATCTTCTACAACGCTTCCGAAATACGTTTTAAAACCCAACGCTTATGTTGTTATTTACCCATTCATTTCAGGGTTAAATTATGCAAGTTTTGGAAGAGATACTTTACCTCTACCAAAATTAATTTCCATCAATAATGTTACCGATACGTTGACCTTAGAATTTGAAGGAAAAATTATTGATGCTATGGGTTTTGTTAAAGATACTTATGGCGATACGCACAAAGCTCAAGGTGGTTATTCTTTAGAGCGCGCCAATCTATTCAATCCTTGTGCTATTAATTCATTTACTGTTACTGAAAATAATTTAGGTGGCACCCCTGGTAAAATAAATTCTGTGAGCGATAGTAGCATGAGTTCATTACAAATTCAAGATGCTTTTTTTATAGACGATAAAACGATAAAAATTAATTTTTCTGAATCGGTTGATGCGCTAACAAGTATAAATCCAACATTTTATAGCATTTTACCTAATTTAAAAATAAAAAAAATATTACTTGATTTACCCTTGAGAAATGCCGTAATATTGCAATTGGATAGCGTGGTAGAAAAATCCAAAGTGTATCAATGTATTGTAAAATCGGAACTTAAAGATTGTGCCAATCGCCCTGCACTAAAAACAGATACGGTTTATCTAGCATTGGGAAAATCGCCAGAAGTGGGTGATGTTGTGATTAACGAAATTTTGTTCGACCCAGAAAGTAACGGTGCCCGATTTATTGAGTTATATAACCGAAGCATATTTCCTTTATCGCTCAAAGATATTAAAATTGGCGATTTAGAACGCAATGACAACGTATCCGTTAACAGCAATGCCAACATTTTGCCAAAAGGTTATTTAGCTTTAACGCCAAAACCTGACTATATTTTGCAACGATACGGTGTTAGTAAATTGGAAACGAAATTTATTATAAAAAACACTTTACCCACTTGGTATTCTAAATATGGCAATGCAACTTTGTTCAAAGAAAACGGCAGCCAGAAAATTATACTCGATAGTTTTAACTATTTAATTTCGATGCACAATCCTCTATTATCGAATGTTGAGGGCATTTCATTGGAAAGAATAAACCCTGAAGTGTCGTCGAGTGATAAAAATAATTGGTTTTCCGCAGCGGCACCATTATATTCAACACCTGGTAAAAAAAATAGCCAATTCAGAGAAATTAAGCCTTTAACCGTCGATAATCCAAATTTCTTCTTCGAAAAAGAAGTTTTTTCACCCGATGGAGATGGATTTGACGATATATTGCGCTTGAATTACCAAAACTTAAATCTTGGAGATATCGTAAGCATAAATGTTTACGATATTCAAGGCGTGTTAATTAAAACATTGGTTCAAAATTTCAATCTGGGCGAAAAAGGATTTATAGAATGGGAAGGCGATACAAATTTTGGTCAGCGCGCTGCTTCTGGTTTTTATTGGTTTCGAATTGAAATAAAAAATTTTAATAAAAGGAATAGTGTTATCAAAAAAATTTGTACGCTTTACAACAAATACTGAAAACACAAGTTCATTACAAAAAATCTCACTAAATTTGCGTTAATGAGGAATCTAATAAATTACATTAAACAAAATCCTCGGTATTCTTTAGTTACATTCTTGTTTATTTCGAGTGTTGCTTTTTGCATTTTGGCTCCACGCCTGCTCGATATTGAGCCGTTCTCGAGATACGCTGTTCAAATAACTGTAGGATATTGGCTGATTGGATTGGTTTTTTTGATGCTGCATAAATTTCGGTATATGAAACTGAGTTTTGCATGCAGTGCTGCTATGTGTTTATTTCTGCAGGTTTTTATTACGCCTTCTACAATGCCTACTGCCAATATTACCCAAGAACCTATTATCACGATTGGTCAGTTTAATTTGGGTGATAGCAAAAGCGCTCAAGGTGCAACGTTAAAAGCCATCAAAAAAATTAATGCGGATATTATTTCACTCCAAGAAGTTTCTTTCGATTGGTATAAAGAGATAGAAGACAGTCTAAAAGAGAATTATCCTTATCATTGCAAACTCGATAATGCCGATATCTATAGTTTAGATATTTACAGCCGTTATCCCTTTGAGCGCTGTGATACGATTACGTGTAATAACGCACCTATTTTAGCTTTGCGCTTTCGGAATAACTATATGGGAGGTCAATTTTTTATTATTAGTACTTACTTAGCACCACCGCTTTATAAATTAGCTTTATTAGTCGGAAAATCGCAACTCGATTCTATTTCTGAATACTGTATCCGCCAAAAATCACCGGCGATTGTTTTGGGTGATTATAATTTGCAAACAACCTCACCACAACTGAGGAATTTTAGAGAAAAAGCCCATATTTTAGATTCCAGAAAAGGTTACAGATTAGAACGCGATGATGGTCATATTTCTCTCTTCGATGTGCCAACCGATTATATTTTTCACTCACCACACTTCAATTGCATTAATTTTAAAACGGTTGATGGTCCGAGTAAGGAACATTTGGGCATTTATGGCGAATATCAAATCAATGCGGATTCTATAAAACGCCCAACATTTAAAGAAAGTGGACAAGTAAAAGTGAAAAGTGAAAAGTGAAACTCGAATTCATAGAATTGAAAGAATTTATGGAATTTTTTCAATTCTATGAATTCGAGTTAAAAAAGAATAAATGAAAAGAAATAATTTCGGGCGCACGCGGCTAAATAGCTTTTATTACGCTTTCCGTGGTATAATTTACTTTTTTAAAGAAGGCGTTCATGCTAAAATTCACGGCATTGCGACTATGGTAGTCATAGTGGCTGGATATTATTTTAAGATTTCTCGAAACGAATGGTTTGTACTGCTATTAACTTGTGGATTGGTGCTTTGTGCTGAGGCAATCAATACCGCCATCGAAAAACTAACCGATATGGTATCTCCTGGACATCATAAGCAAGCTGAATTTGTTAAAGATGTCGCAGCAGGTGCTGTCTTAATAGCTGCCATTTTTGCTGTTATTATTGGGCTAATCATTTTTATTCCAAAATTGTAGTGAGAAGGTTAATGGTTAATGGTTAATGGTTAATGGTTAATGGTTAATGGTTAATTTTTCTCGTTATAACCATTAACCATTAACCATTAACCATTAACCATTAACCATTAACCATTAACTATTTATCATTAAACACTCTATCAAAAATAGTCAATCCCTTCGGAGTGTTAGGATTATAGTTTACTTCTGATTGAGGATATAATAGACGACGCGGAATAGCAGTACCAGTATTGGGTTTTAATGCTGGAATGCCTGTGCGACGCCAATCTAAATAGGCTTCAGTTTGCATATACATGGCAATATACTTTTGCGTCATGATTTCGTTCAAACCAATACCCGTAATAGGTGTTACTTTAGTTGTTGCAATATAAGTATCAGCATCAGCCGCTTTTCCACCAGATTCAATGATAGATGCTTTAATACCTGCTTGATAAGCTGCTAAAGCACCAACGAGGTCATTACCTCTGAATTTACACTCGGCTTCGATGAATTTTTGCTCAGTATAAGTTACCATCGGCACTGCCTGATTTAAAACTTTATATATTGGGTGAATAATAGCACCTTTTGCATCAAAAAATGATGAGCCGTAAGTCGCTAAACGTGGGTCTGACAATGAAGTTAATAATGCTTTGAAATTAGCACCATTTTCAGCATCTCCGCGTTGTGTCAAGTATTGATACATCGGTGCAGCACCCGTTGAAGTATTTAAATACGTAAAACGACCATCTTCTGCACTTGAGGCGAAACCACCTTTGTTCAATTCTGCTAAAGCTTTTGCATAATTACCTGCATCAACTTTTCCCAAATGCAAATAAGCGCGTGCCGCTAAAACATTCGCGTATTTCGTCCATTTTGCCAAACTACCTGCATAAATTACATCGTCAGCACCGGGTGCCGGAGCACCAACTGTTAAAGCTAATTTAGCACGTCCATCTGTCAAAAGTTGAAAAACGTTTGTATAAATAGCAGATTGCGCATCGTAAGTAGGTTGTGTTGTTTTCAAACCTTGAAAAGCTTGAGAATAAGGCACGTCACCAAAAAAATCAGAAAGCGTCATCATCGTTTGAGCTTCCAAAATTCTGGCAATGCCACTATAACCATTTGCGCCTCTAGCATCAGTGATGGCTTCCATAGCTTTTAAGTTACTGCCACAATCTAAATACATATTATCCCACATAGTGTTAAAATCACCACCTGTAAATTGATAAAGCTGAAATCCCGCAAACTGACGGTTGTTGCCATCTATATGTTGATCGAAAATAGAACCAAAACGCGCAAAATCGCCGTTTAATGTATAACTTAAAGAAGTTTCAACGGGTGTAAGCGTAGTATTTGCACCTGCTGCTAAGGTATCATCTGGGTTTACATTTGTATTCCCAAAATAGCCTTTACACGCCCCAAAACTGAGCGCAAAAGCTGTTATGATTAGAAAATTATTTTTAAATTTCATTATTTTTAAATTTTGAATTATTATTAGAATTTCACGCTTAAACCAAATGCCCACGATTTAGTACCTGGCATGTTGAAGTATTCAGCGCCTTGTGCATTACCATTACCCAATAAACTTGTTTCTGGATCAACTCCTGTGTTATTTGTTTTTAACCACAAGTTTCTACCCGTGAAAGTTAAAGTTAAATCTTGCATTGACCATGCTTTCAATAAAGCGTTAGGCAAAGTGTAACCTACAGTTACTGTACGCAAACGCACCCACGAAGCATCTTCAACGAATGACTCGATTTGTGAACCAAAACTTGTACCTTTCGATTGATAATACGCTTGATCTAATACAACAGATTTTGAATTGACAGCACCACTTTCTGTAACCCCTGGAAATACATATTGCGTGTTGCGCAAATCTGCTGTGATTTTAGACATACCGAAATTATTCAAAGCACCAAGAGTACCGTTCCAAATTTCACCACCAGATTTAATATCGAGTAACGCTGTTATTCTTAAACCTTTATAAGAAATAGAATTATTTATCGCTAAAAGGAAGTCTGGATTTGGATTGCCAACAACTCTGTTAGTTGGGTCAACTATTGGATAACCATCTGCACCAATGATTATGGCGCCTTTGTGATTATACGGCAATGATGCATCAAACTTTGTTCCATCAGAATTATTTGCACGTTCATATGCACCTCCAAAAATTTGACCATACTGTTGACCGACAAAGTTAAATATACCAGGATTAGTAAAACCACCCAAGAATTGATTATCAACACCATCTGCTAATTTATCAACAATAGTAGTCCACTTAGTAAAATTCATATTTATATTCCAGTTAAAATCTTTTGTACGGATAGGTATAATGCCTAATGTAATATCATAACCAGTAGTTGTTAATTGACCAGAGTTGAGCGTTGCAGCATTGTAACCTGTTGAAGATGCAATCGGTACATTAATAATTGCGTCTTTAGTTTTACGTGTATAATACGAGGCACTAATTGAAATGCGACTATCCACCAATTTCAAGTCAGTACCAATTTCGAAATCTGTAGTGGTTGAAGGAACAAGATTAACATCGTTTCCTTTTGTTCTACTTAATCTATAACCTACGTTTCCGTTATAAGGGAAAGTGATACCATTCGTCCAACCATCGCCAGGTCCTGGTTTTATATAAGGAGTATATGTTGAAAAAGCCGTTGGCGCACCGCCACCCACTGTCCCATAACTCACGCGCAATTTTCCAAAATTGAAAACGTTACTTTTTGGCATCAATTCAGAAAACACAAAACTGGTGCTCACAGAGGGATAAAAGAATGAAATTTTACTGGCATCGAATGGTGCTGTGGGCGCAATAAGCGTTGAACTCCAGTCATTTCTACCAGTGAGGGTTAGATACAAGAAATTTTTAAACCCTAAATCTGTAGTTGCATATAAGCCAAAACTTCTTCGATTATCGTTGAATAAACCAATGTTTGTTGTAGCGGCATTGTTCACACTTGTATAGCCTGGAAAAGCCAATCCATCGCCAATGATAGTTTGATTTACAACTGTTTTATCGTAATGATTCGCACCAACTGTATAGCTAAATGTTATATCGTTCGTAATATTTGTATTTCCCAAAATATTTAAATAAAAGTCTTGAATCCTAACAAAGTAATCATCATCAATAACGCGCCCTGCTGGATAAGAACGTGAGTTGATTTCGTAAGCTTGAACGCGGGCATCAGAAAATTGATCTGTACCTAACTTCGCATTAACTTGAAATAATTTTGTAAACTCATAGGTCAAATCAATATTACCGTAAAAACGGTTGACTTGATCGTTGTAAGGATTTTTCAAAATTACCCAATAAGGATTGTCGTAACCACCGCCATTTCTATAATTGCGTTGGCGACCATCTGAAAGATAAATAGCCCGATTTCTACCCGTACCATCATCATCGTTTAAAGGGTCAGCCAAACCGAAAGAGTTATCGAATGTAGGCGTTGTACGTACTAAGCCAAGCATTAGACCCGAAACGTTCGAACCTTGTTGAATTCTACGGCTTTTTTCATTTACGTAATTGAAACTTGTACTGATACGCAATTTATTGTCTAATAAATTACTGCGTGTTGAAATGCCTGTTGTGATTCTATTCAAAGTGTTTAAAGGCACAATTCCTTCTTCATTACTATTTCCTAATGAAAAACGGATTGATGAATTATCGCCTAAATTAGTTGCTAAAGCCAAACTATTCTGTAGTCCTAAGCCCGTTTGGAATAATTTGTAAGGATCGTAAGAATTTGCGGGAGTTTTAGCAGCTGCATTAGTTTTAAGCACCAAATTGCCATTCGGGTCGTAATCATTAGCTACGCCATCATAAGCTACATCAGAAATAAGTGGACCCCAAGATGTTGATGTAGCAGTAGCATAACCTGCAAGCGTTCCACCAGAACCTTTAGCATAAATTTGATTCAGTGCTTGTGTTTGGCTTATTTTTGAAAAAGTTGCAGTTGAAGAAAAATCGACACTAAATCCTTTTCCTTTTTTGGAACTACCTTTTTTTGTAGTTATAACAACTACGCCTTTAGCACCGTCAACACCATATAATGCAGAAGCAGCACCACCTTTCAACACTGAAATACTTTCAATATCGTTCGGGTTGATGTCAATTGCACGATTAGATTGAGCCACACCGCCTGTCGCACCCTCTGTTTGGTAAGCGCTGTTATCTATGCGCAAACCATCAACAACTATCAAGGCTTGGTTGTCGCCACTTAGGGTTGTTTGCCCGCGCAAAACGATACGCGATGATGCACCCACTGCACCACCAGAACTACTTACTTGCGCGCCAGATACTTGACCGGCAAGTGCATCAATGACGTTTGTAGTGTTGGCTTTGACGATGTCGTTGCCATTCACTTGCTGAGCAGCATAACCTAAAACCTTATCGGATTTAGATATACCGAGTGCTGTTACAACAGTTTCGGTGAGAAGTACACCTTGATCTAATTTTACATCAAGAATGTTTGAAACACCAATAGGAAGTTCTAATGTAGTATGCCCTGTATAGGATACAATAAAAGTACCACCTTCATTAGGAACAGAAAGCGAATACTTGCCGTCAACATCTGAAACAGTACCTATTGTTGTACCTTTTAGCAAAACGCTGGCACCAACGAGCGTTTCACCTTTGTCGTCTGAGATAGTCCCAGTAATAGTGCGTTGCGAAAAAGCTACGCACACTACTAAAAACAACATTCCCAGTAGGAGAGAAAATTTTTTCATACGAATGTGATTTTAAATTACTAAATAATAAGTTGAAAACTTCTACAAAATTATATATTTATTCGCGAAATTTCGCAAACTGCTGCATTTATTAATTTTTTAGAATTAGAAAAAATCAAAGTTTTTATGAAATTGCTTAAAGGCACATTAAAATTTAATTTTAATTATGTTAGAGCAATGTTTGAAAAATTATATTCTTAGCATCATCAAGTGCAAAAAAAAAGCACTTACAGAAGTAAGTGCTTTTTGAGTATAAGAGTATTAATTCCGATTACTACACTCTTTTAGCAGTCGCCCGTGCTTTTTGAGCAGTTGCTGAAGGCTTCGCAGGTGTAGTTGTTACAGTTTTGACATCTGAAAGATCTAATTTCTTAGATAAGTCCATCATAATTGGGGCAGCAATAAATACTGAAGAGTAAGTACCTGCAATGATACCAATTAATAGAGCGAAGGCAAATCCACGTATGCTACTTCCTCCAAAAATAAACAAAATCAATAACACCATCACCATAATGAAAGACGTTATAATGGTACGCGAGAACACAGAGTTAACGGCATCATTAATAACTTGTGGCATCGGTTTGTTTGTAACTGTCTGCATGTATTCGCGAATTCGGTCGTAAACAATAACAGTATCGTTTATTGAATAACCGAGAATTGTCAAAACTGCTGCAATGAGTGCTTGGTCAATTTCTAAAGAGAAAGGTAAAATACCATGGAAAAGAGCGAAAACAGAGAGTGTGATAAGCGCATCATGTAAAGTAGCGATAATAGCACCCACTGAATACTGCCAACGTTTGAAACGCACAACGATATATAAACCAATACCCAACAACCCTAATATACCAGCAATGAGTGAAGATTTTTTAATGTCGTCAGCAACTGTTGGTCCAACTTTTGTTGACGATACAATATGTGTACCTGTTGCAACACCTCGCGTGAAGTTCTCTTCATTTAAATTACCATCATCAATAGTTTTATTGATTACATCGAATAAACGACTTGTAACTTGTTTCTGAGCAGCTGAACTTTGATCGTTTACTAAATAAGAAGTCGTGATATTGTATGTGCGTGAGTTACTTACTGCCTTAACAACTGGCTCCGCATTATCGAACGCCGTTTTTAAAGAACTACGCAATTGATCGACATTGATATTCTTATCAAATTGTACATTATACGAATAACCGCCTTTAAAATCCACACCCAATTCAAAGCCACGCGATAAGTAAGCACCCAGACCAGCTAAAATGAATAATGTTGAGCCGATGTATGCGATTTTGCGCAATTTCATCCAGTCAACATTGATGTTTTTGAATGCACGCTCAGAGAATGGTGCGAAAAATTTGATTTTCCACCCACGCGCAATCCAGTAATCGACAATAATATGTGTGAGTAAGAAAGCAGTGAATAAAGTGAAAACAATACCGATCCAGAGAACTGTACCGAAACCTTTAATTGGTCCTAAACCAAAAACAGCGAGTACAACGGCAGCAATAAACGCTGTAGCATTACCATCGAGAATAGCTGAGAACGATTTTTTAAATCCTACCGAAACAGCTTCAAGCATAGTCTTGCCTGCGTTAATTTCTTCGCGAATACGTTCGTAAATAATAACGTTCGCATCAACTGCCATACCCATAGTTAAAACAATACCTGCAATGCCTGGTAAAGTTAAAACGGTACCTTTCGACGTCAACATGCCTATGATAAAGAACAAGTTGGCAAACAAGGCTATAATTGAAATGACACCACCTGTTGAGTAGTAAATCGCCATGAAAACGAGAATCGACAAAAACGCTATTGAAAGCGACATGAACGAAGCGCGTATATTTTCAGCGCCTAAAGTTGGTCCTACGGTATTTTCTTGAATAATTTCTGTATGTGCTGGTAATTTACCAACTTGCAACATACTCGCCATATCTTTTGCATCTTGCGCACCGTAACTACCTGAAATAGAAGAGTGACCTTCTAAAATAGGTGTACGTACACTCGGTGCTGAAACAACATTACTATCGAGTACAATCGCTACTTCACGTTGATTATCATTCGCACAACGCGTAGTTAATTGTCCCCAAGCCGTTGCACCTGCTGGATTCATGGCTAATGAAATCTCATAATCGCCGCCACCTTTTTCACGCGGGACTGCTTTAGCATCTGTTACAACTTCTCCATTGAGAGCTGGACCATCTTTACCTGCCGTTTTTTTCAAAGCATATAACTCGTAAATATTAAGCGATTTACCATCTTTATCTTTTATAGGGTCTTTGCTCCAACTAAATACGATATCGCGTGGGAATTTTGCTTGAACCGCTGGATTAGAAAGCATTTGAGTAACTTGATCGCGCTTGTTTTTATCGGTTGTACCAATAACTGATGGCGCAAAATTATTCGCATTAGGGCTTAATACTGTGAAAAGAGGACCTCTGATACCATTTTTTGTGGAATCACCACTCTTAACTGAATCAACACTTTGTCCTAATTGTACAGCTTTCAAAACGTTATCAGCATCTTGTAAACCTTGGACGATGACAGGATCGGAAATACGATACACTTCCCAAAATTCCAAATTAGCTGATGCTTCTAAGAATTTGCGCGCGCGCTCTGGATTTTCGATACCTGGTAATTCTACCACAATGATATCGCGTGCTTTATCCAATGAAACGTTGGGCTGAACAACACCGAGTTTATCGATACGCGTTTTTAAGCGCTCATAAGTTTCGCCAACTGTTTCATCCGCTTTCTGGCGAATAATAGATTGTACTTGCGCATCCGAGCTTTCTAATGTAATATTATTTTTTATCGATTCGCTGCGCGAAAATAAAGCCGCTAATTTACCTGTTCCAGCTACTTTTTCGTATTCTTGAACAAAAAGTTGTATGAAATCGGATTGCGATTGTTTTTGTAATGCAGAAGCAGATTCAAATGCCTTCGTGAAATTAGGATCAGTACTATTTCCGCTGAGCGATTTTAAGAAATCTTTCAAATCTACATGGAGTAAAACCGACATACCGCCTTTCAAATCAAGACCTAAAGCTAATTGTTTGCTTTTAAGTTCCTGATAAGTATATTTACCAACAAGAGGAACATTAAAAACATTTTCACTCGACATAGAATCGAGGTAGCTTGCACGAGCCGATTTAAGCACTGCATCTTTGTTTTCAGGTGAAGCTAACATTGCAGCTTTTTGTGCAAATTTATCAGCATTGTTTTCAACCTTATTGGTTGGAAAGTAAAAAGCAAATTGCCAAGCGCATACTATAAGTAGCATGACAAGAAAAAACGTAATT
>JAYWBA010000319.1:0-7705 GCA_043781915.1 Saprospiraceae bacterium | reverse complement strand
AACTAAATAGGTTGGCAATTTATAAGGGTGATTTACAATTTAATGACTTTCATACCAGCGAAAAATTCTCCATAAATCTTAACCCTTTGTACATCACCGCTGATTCGATAAATAAAAACCACAAGCGGGTAAAAGTATATTTTAAATCGGGTATTAAGCCTTATGGTGATGGCAACATAAATTTAAGCATAAATCCTAAAGATAGCGGTGATTTTGATATAAATTACCAATTTCAAAAACTACCCGCGTCATTATTTAATCCCTACATTCTCTCCTATACTTCTTTCCCTTTAGACAGAGGTACTATTGAACTCAATGGAAAATGGAAAGTGCGCAATAGTAATATAGAAAGCGAAAATCATTTTGTAGCAATTGACCCGAGAGTGGGTAAACGCGTAAAAAATAAAGATACAAAATGGTTGCCAGCACCACTTATCATGGCTTTTATTCGCGAAAATGGCAACGTCATTGATTACGAAATTCCGATAACTGGCAATTTGAAGAACCCAAAATTTCATTTGCAAGATGCCATTTGGCATTTAGTCACAAATATTTTTGTTAAGCCTGTAACCATACCTTACAGACTACAAGTTAAAAATATTGAAAATGAAATTGAGAAATCACTGACTTTAAAATGGCAGATGCACAGTAGCACACTTCAATCTAATCAGAAAGATTTTATGGGGAAAATATCAGATTTCTTGAAAAAAGCCCCTGACGCATCTATTAGTGTTTATCCAGAAATTTATGAAGAAAAAGAGAAAGAGCACATTTTATTTTTCGAAGCAAAAAAGAAGTATCTCGTTGCAACTAATAAAATGAATGATAAGGCTTTAAGCGAAGAGGATTCAATAAAAATTGATAAAATGTCGGTAAAAGACTCTGTGTTTGTTCGCTTTTTGAATAGGCAAATGAATACCACTATGTTATTCACAATCCAAGATAAATGTACTCGGTTTATTGGTTCAAAAATTATCAACAGTAAATTGAAACAGCTCAACACAGAAAGAGCCAACACCTTTTTAAATTATTTCAAGCAAAAGCAAGTCGATAAGCAAATCAAGATAGAAGCTATTAAAAATGTAGTTCCATTCAACGGTTTTTCATTTTATAAAATATCTTATAAGGGTGTTTTTCCAGAAACATTAATTAAAGCGTATCAGCAAATCGATGAATTAAATATGGAAGCTCCGAGGAAAAAATTTGAAAAACAAAGGAAAAAGATATTCGGCATATTTTAGTCGATATAAATGATGGTTTTTTACTACTCAAAGTTTATAATTGATTACTAATCAGTGAATAATGAAATTTTTTTCCAAAATTGTGTAACACATTGCTTTAAAAATAGCCTCACCTTTATATCTTTAAAGCATACGTTCATTAATCAAAAATCCTAAAAAATGTATAAATATCCTTTAATTATTTCTATAATTCTGATATCAGGATTTCAAACCGTATCTGCTCAAGATACGCAAACACATAAAGACAGCATACTTAACGCTACAGATAGAATGAATGGCGATGCTATCAAGATGAGAGATAGGAATCGCGACAGTGCCATTAATAGTGAATACAGAAAAACACGCGATGCAATGAATAACAAAGGTTTGAAAACCGATACTGGTATGCACTCAACTTTCAAAATGAAGAGTGATGATGTGAATCCCGATTCAGCTATAAACCATGTGCCAAAAGTGAATGGTGATTTAAACATGAATCGCGTACCTGTAACTAACCGTGATTCTTTAATGAATCGTGTGCCGAGAATGTATAATAATGAAACGAAACGTTCAGTAAAGAAAAAAATAATGAAAAATGGTGCAATGAACGATACAGGAATGAATGAAGATACAGATTCAATACCTAAAAATTGGGTAAAGAAAAGAAACACGCACAAAAATAGAATGACCGATAATGCAAAGAACACCAGTACCAAAATGGATGGGCTGAATAATAGTCATTTAACCGATATTAATTCGCATGATGGTTTAACAATGCGAAATGGTAAAATGATGGAAATGAAAAACGGGACTTTGATCCCCATGAATTATAATATTACCTTGGTTAACGGTACTCACGTATCGCAAGATGGATTAATAACAAAAAAGAACGGTGTTAAAGTAATGATGAAAGAGGGCGATTTTATTGATTTTTACGGTAGTATGATTAGGTAGAGACGCGCACAACGACTTTACCGAGAATTCAGGAGACTAATTTAAGTGATAAGTGATAAATAATAGGTGATAACTCACGCTTAATACTTATCACTCATCACTTATCACTTATCACTTAAATTATTATGTACAGATATCTTTTAATTTTTTATATCATTCTGATTTCAGAATATCAAACTGGTATTGCTCAAACGCTGCCATCTCAAAATGACAGTATACAGCCTTTGCTGAATAAAAAGCAGAACGAAGCCATAAATAAACAACGAAGCAGCGACAGTCTATTCAATGCCGAAGAAGGGAAGAGGATTGCTGCTTTGAAAATTAAAACAGGAGGCGATACTTTAATAAAAAATAGCAATGGGAAACTCATCAAAAGTACCAAGGAAATGTTTGTAAAATCCCAAATGGAAAAAGCAATGACAATGCCACTAAATGTTCCACCAGAAGTTGATTTACATCCGAAGAAGAATCAGGCAACTACGTCTAAATCCATACCAACTAAAAAGAATACTTTGATGCCCAATTTAAACGACTGGTCCGAAGCATCCCGAAAAGCAGCAGAAGAAATGATACGAAAATATGGAAATCCATACAGCATAACCGAAAATGAGCTTATTTGGGTAAACGAGGGCGTTTGGAAAGAAATACGCATTACTAAAAGTGAGACAAAACACAGTTTCCCTTTCGAACATGCCGACGTGTTGCAAACTACTATTGGGTTTAAAGTGCCGATAAAAAGAATGCGAAAATTGAGCGAATTTGATGGAAGTATAACTTATGACAGAACGCAGGGGACTTTAAGTGCCCGAAGTGATAGCGAAGCCCATAATTTTTTAGAGCTTAACTTAGCGCATGATATCATTACATCGAAAAAATCTGTGTCTCAAGCCCGCAAAGCTTACGGCGATATTTTAGTAGCTGCATTGCACGAAACAAAACCAGAGTATATGCAAAGGCTTTCTTTTTTACCACAAGAAAATGCTGCTGACCCCGATAAAATAACAATAGAACTAAATCCGCAAAAAATTGTGAAAAAAATTAAAAATTAGTACCATTATGGATCAACACAAAGTCAGCCTTTTAAAGAAATATAATGTAACTGCTCTAAAAAAAGATGCCTTGATAGATCATATCTTGGCTTTTTCATCCATACTCACGGCAAATGAAGATGGAACAGAAATATTTATTGTCAGCACTTCTCCAACCGATGAAAATGTTATTTTTATTTATATTGTTTACGCCAGCGAGGAAGTTAGAACGCTTCACGAAAATTCTGATACCTATATTCAATATCGTTGTGAAATTAATAATTTAGTGGATGGCATACCTGAAATTACTTTTTTGACACCGCAAGGTGGTAAAGGGTTAGTTTAGTTGATAGTTGTTTATTTGCCATCTGCTATTTGTTTGCCCCATTTTATTCTATCCCATACTCGTTCATGGAAAAAATAACAGACAGTTGTATAGATGTTACTCACAACCATAAAACTCAATGCTGTTTTTACTTGCCGCGTGAAGAAGTAAATAGAAGCAAAATCAAGAATCAAAATGATGACTCGATAACTCACTGTTTTAACAACTGATCGAGAGAGCGATTCAACTAAATTTGATGAAGAAGGCAAAAGCTTTTCTATCATTAAAATTATTTTATTAAAACATTGCGCTTTTACTCTTAATGGGTTGACTATTAAACAGAAAACCATTTTTTTCAACAGTGTAAAGTTGATCTCTTTGATTTCCCTATCCGTTACTTAATTTTCTAATTAATTTATAAAATTCAAAGTAGGTATGCGATTAATCGCATCTCATTGCCAACGGGCGAGATTGAACTCGTCCCATCTGTGAATTTCACAAGTCTCTTAAAAAATTTTGTAACAGTTTAAATTTTTAAACCAAGCAAATTTGCACTATTAAAAAAAAAATTTTTTTAATCATAAAAAATTGAAAAATGTATAACGACGGTTATCATTATTGGGGAATGCACCTACTGTGGTGGATAGTTTGGGTTCCAATGTTATTCATTATTTTTGCAACACCTTATAATATTCCAGGGCAAAGAATGAAAAAAGATTCTCCGCTCGATATTTTGAAAACACGATTGGCATCAGGCGCAATTACAAATGAAGAATACTTAGAAAAAAAGCAAATCCTTTCAACGGACTCAACGAAGTAACATTATGAATAAAAAAACGCAATTTGTTGTTCCAATCGATTATACCACTAATGCCCATAATGCATTAAAATACGCTGAAGGGCTTGCAAAAACAATCGATGCTTTCATAACAGTGGTGCATGTTAAAGAATATATTATTCCGAACACAGAAATTATTTACACACCTTATATAGATATAGATGATGTTTCTCTGAAAAAAGCTGTTGAAGATTTTATCAGCTCTGATGATAAGCCCGATTCTTGGTTAGCCAACAAAGACAATGTAAAAATTGAAATTTTAGAAGGATATCCAGTCACTGCTATAATAAATCTTTCGGAAGATAAAGCGAACGATTTAATTATTATGAGTTCAGGAGGTTTGCAGGATATGCTCTCAAAAGTAATCAGTTCAACCTCTGTTAAAGTGGCAGAAGCAGCCCATTGTCCAGTTATAATTGTTCCAACTGATTGTCTTTGGTTTCCCATTAAAAGAATAATGTACGCCAGCAACTACACATCGTTAACCCCATTAATGATACAAAAGATTCTCAACTTTGCCTTTTTTGTCAATGCAGAAATCCATTTTGTTCACATAGAGAATGAAAATAAACAAGTTGAAAATAAGGAAATGGCTGCCATTAATTGGTCGAAGCTTTTTTCTTTGGACGCTCCTCGCATTGCATACCGAACATATTCAATTCAAGGAAACGATATCATTGTAAAATTAAAAAAGTATGCGCGCGAAAACGATATTGACATGATGGTTTTTACGAGCCGAAAGCGTGGTTTTTGGGAAAATTTGACACAAAAAAGTGTTATATACGAAATGGCAGCCCACGCACAGTTACCTATGATGGTAATGCACTTAGAATGATGAGCAGATGTCAGGAATCAGGTCAAATTCACTTCTGATTCCTGATTCCCATCCGTGAACTTTGCCTATTATCGAAATTGCGCATACACTTGCATAAAGGTTTTTTTTTCTTCATTGCTTGTACTTTTTAGGTGTTTAAGCCCAAAGTTACACGTTTTTTCTAGCGATTTCTATTTTCTTAATGAACCATTGTTACTAACTCTACTATTTTAATATATAATTGGTTTTCGTCAATAGGTTTGGAAATATAATCATCCATTCCAAATTCTTTGCATTTGGCAACATCAACTGTCGTAACATCTGCTGTTAAAGCAATTATCGGAATTTTAGATTTCATTGTTTTGCGAATGTATTCCGCTGCCTCAAACCCATTCATTTCTGGCATTTGCAAATCCATCAAAATAATATCGTAGGTGTTGGTTTGCAATTTTTCTATTGCAATTTTACCATTTTTTACTACGTCATATTCAAATCCAAAATCACTTAAAATAATTTTGATTAATAATTCATTTAATGCAACATCTTCGGCTACTAATACACGCACGTTTTTAATTTTTGAATCCAGTTTTAGTATTTCTATTTTTTCTACTGTTTTAGTAGTTGTTTTTCCAAACGGCAGGATAAAACGAAATGTTGAACCTTCACCTATCTTACTACATACACTAATACTTCCGCCTTGAAATTCTACTAATTGTTTAACAATTGCAAGGCCGAGTCCTGTTCCGCCATACGAATTTGATGTGTTGATTTCTGCTTGTTCGAAGAGATTGAAAATTAAATTTATTTTATTATCAGAAATGCCAATTCCTGAATCTATAACGGAAAATTCAATTGAGATATTTTCTTCATCTTCGCTTTGTATTTTAACGCTGAGTATAATTTTTCCCTTGTTTGTAAATTTTATGGCATTACTCATAAGGTTTAAAATAATCTGATTTAATCTTGCTTTATCGCCTAATAATATTGATGGTATTTCGCTGTCGTATTCACTTACAAGTTCTAAATTCTTTTCTTTTAATTTCAGGTCAAAAGAATGTAGCATTGACTTTATTGATTTGTGTATTTCAAATGGCTGTTTCACAAATGTCATTTTACCGGCATCTACTTTTGCCAAATCAAGTATATCATTTATGAGTACGTGTAAAGAATTGCTACTTGTTTTTATAGCCTGTAAAAATTCTTTTTGTTTTATGCCCAACTTGGTTTTCATTAACACATTTGTAAACCCTAAAATGGAATTCAATGGCGTTCGAATTTCATGACTCATGTTTGATAAAAACTGTTGTTTGGACTTAACCGCTTCTTCAGCCTTTAAAGTTGCCAGCTCTGCCAGCTCTTTTTCGTGTTTTAATTCGTTAGCATGTTTTTCATAAATGCTTAAGTTGGTATCTCGGGTTTTTATCTGTTCACTAATATCGGTGGTAACACCAATCCACATTTTAAGGTTTCCTTTTTCATCTTTTATCGGCGATGCAATGTTTAAATGCCAAATATAATCTCCAACTCTATTTTTAAACCGCATTTCCATTACTAAATCAGTTAAGGTTGATGCGGCTTTTTGAAAACGGATTTGAAATTCTTCTATCTCATCTGGGTGCATAATTTGATGGTATCCGAAATGCCTTAACTCTTCAAAACTAAATCCGCTAAAGTCTAACCAGTGCTTATTAAAATAAGTAACACTTCCATCAGCTGATGCATTACTTATTTTAGAGGGCATTAAATCAGCCAACAACCTGAAATGTGCTTCACTTTGTTTCAAAGCTTCTTCAACCAACTTCTGTTCATGAATATCAAAACCAACGCCAATATATCCCATAAATTCTCCGTTGGGTAAAAAACGGGGATTTGCTTGAAATGCAAACCACTTGTATTCGCCATCATAACGCTTAATGCGAATATCGGGTAATTTATAAGGCAAGCGTTTTTCAAAAGCAACTTCATACACATCCATAATTGGTTGCACATCATCGGGGTGTACAATGCCATCCCATGTTCTACCAAGTGCTTTTTCCATTGTTTGCCCCGTGTAATCCAACCAGTATTTGTTCCAATAACTGATTTTGGCTTCTGGAGTTGGTTCGATAATAAATACGTTCAATGGTATATTATCGGCTAAGGAGCGGAAACGTTCTTCGCTTTCTTTTATTTTTATTTTAGCTTCCACTTGTGGCGTTACTTCATTAGCCAATATCGCCACTCCTTCTATTTCGCCATGCATATTCCGCTGTGCTTGGTAAATAAAAGTGTAGTGCATTAACTCCTTCTTGGCATTGCGTACAAGTGTGATGGGTGTTTCAAAGGCAAATACTGGTTCACCAGTTTTATACACACTCAACAATAATTTATCAAAACCCTGTTCAACGGCTTCAGGAATCATTTCAAACAACGATTTGCCAATAACATTTTTTCCCTTGCCCCATGATTCTAAAATAGAATCGTTGGCAATTTCAATAATCATGTCTTCGCCTTTAAGTATAGCAATCATGTGTGGAGAAGAGTAAA
>JAYWBA010000318.1:0-7722 GCA_043781915.1 Saprospiraceae bacterium | reverse complement strand
TTTTAAATAAAAAATGCACTAAGCATTTTGAAAAACGAAGGACGTACGCTTACAAGTTTTTATGAAAAAATACTTTTTAATAGTTTTAGTCAGCATTGCTTTCTCAAAATCTATTTTTTCGGCTGATATTGATTGGAACAGCCAATACAACAATTTCTCAACCATAGTTTCTACGCCTTCCGATGAATCGGTAAAGAAACGAATAATTGCGCTTTTACGTGCAAAACACGACACAGAAAAATTATTAGGACGCACTGCCATCTATTTTTCTTATTTCGACCAAATATTACACGATTTAAATCTGCCTTCCGACTTAAAATATATCGCTTGTCTGGAATCTGAATTAATGCCTGAATCTTCTTCAACCGCTGGTGCCATCGGCGTTTGGCAATTAATGACAGATGTGAAAAGTGAATTTGGTTTGCGCATCGACGCCGACCTCGACGAACGCCAGGATAAAATTAGAGGCACTGAAGCCGCTTTGAAAGACATGAAGCGCATGTTCGAAAATTATAACAGTTGGGAATTAGTTCTTGCGGGTTATAATTGTGGTTCGGGCAGATTGGGTGCAGCTATGAAAAAAGCACACTCAAAAGATTTTAATAAAATTAAGAAATATTTACCCACCGAAACGCAGCAATACATTTCTAAATTTATTGCTTTTAGTTTTGTGATGAAAAACTATCGTCAATTAGGTCTGACACCTGAACTTCCTCCTTTAGATGCTCAAAGCCTCATTCATACCAAAATTTCGCACACTATGAGTTTCGATAAACTCGCCGAAATTACGGGTATAAATACTAAAGATTTAAAAATATTCAATCCTCAATTCGGAAAAGGATATATTCCTTATTGCGAAAAGGGTTGCAATGTGTATTTGCCACGCCGCGTTATGTCGGCTTTTAATGAATACATTGCAGCTGCAAAAGATTCTACCAATTCCGATTTTAGAACAAAAGCACAGGTTATTGACGAAAACTTACCCCAAATAGAGGGCAACCCCAATTATTTCAAGACCACTTATACCGTCAGCGATGGCGAAACATTGGAAACTTTAGCACAAATTTTAGATGTTAATAAATACAGCGTTATGCTTTGGAATAATTTGCACGAAGATAATTTAGAAATTGGAACCGAGTTGGTTATCTATTTGCCACGTATTGTGGTGAAAAGAACTTAGTCAATTACGAATTACGAAAAATCGCCAAAGATGCGCAATTGCATTTTTGGCGATTTTTTTTATTACAATTGTTGTATTATTTTTCAATGCTCATTTGCTTTCAGTACCCGCAAAAAATTACCACCTAAAACTTTAGTCACATCGGCAGCTGAATAGCCTTTTTCAAGAAGTGATTTGGTAATGAGTGGGTAAGTTGTCACATCGTCGAGTAGTTGTGGCGGCGATTCTATACCATCAAAATCGGAACCCAACCCCACATAATCAATGCCAACTAATTTAATGATGTACTCAATATGCGCCATCAATAATTCAAAAGGTGCACGCATGGAGTTTGTTTCGGTGGGATATTTATTGAACAAAAATACTTCGGCGATGAAATCGGGTTTACCGCTTTTTATTATTGAATCGCGCTCCGATTTATGATTCGCTAAGAAAGCATCTTTGCGTTTCATAAAATTACTATCCAAAAAACCAGAATAAAAGTTGACTTGAATAACACCACCATTTTTTGCCACAGCGCGGATTTGATCATCTTTTAAATTGCGTTGGTGATGGCAGAAATGATAAACACTGCTGTGCGAGGCAATAACAGGTTTTTTAGTGGTCTTCATCACATCCCAAAAAGTTGTTTCACCCACATGACTGATATCAACCAGCATCCCGCGTTTATTCATGCGGCGCACCACTTTTTTGCCAAAATCTGTCAATCCTTTGTGTTTTAAGTCGGGTTTAAAACGCTCATCGAAAGCACTCGTTGCCCAATCCGTCGAATTATTCCACGTCAAAGTCATGTAGCGCGCACCGCGTTTATAGAGTGCATCGAGTTTGTCCAAATCATTTTCAATCATGTGTCCGCCTTCCACACCGAACATTGTCGCAATTTTGTGTTGCGCTACAACCTTAAGAAGTTCTTTGCTGTTCGCGACCCGCACAATTTTATCCGGATTGCGCTTTGCTACGGCATCGGCTGTATCCATTTGTCGATTCGCATATTTGTAGGGTTCTTTTTTATTGCCGTCGCAAAAAACAGAATAGATTTGCACATCCAAACCGCCTTGTTTCCAACGCGCTAAATCGGAATGTGTTTTTCCGCGCAAATCGGTATCAAACACCACCCCTTTTTCTGTCGATTCCGTCAGAATATCGTTGTGCGTATCAACAACAATGGCTGCTTCGTGAATTTGTTGGTAGGTTTGAGAAAATATTTGCAATGGCAAAAGAAGAAATAAGAACACTTTTTTCATACTGATGTATTTTTATGGTTCGAAGATACGGAAAATGTTTATTTAGCATATAAGAATATTCAAAAAAGCACAACATTAGGTTTAAAAGCAGATTCTTTTTTGTTGTCAAACGCTTTGAGAGTTGTTTAATCCTTTATATCTTTGTTCGCATTGTACTAATAAACCTTTTTATCTAAAAAACACAGTATGCAAAAGCTCGTCTTTGCTCTATTATTCATTTCAACGTCCATTTTTGGGCAAACCAACTCAAGCCATGTATCAGCGCCGCTGACTGACGATACACCTGAAAATGTGGGCATGTCATCGGAGCGATTGAAACGCATTGATGTTTTTTTACAAAAAGCAATTGATACAAAAGAAATTCCGGGTGCAGTTGCATTGATTTGTCGGAACGGAAAAATTATTTACAATAAAGCGTTCGGATCAGCGGATAATACGGCTAATAGAACAATGAAGACGGACGATATTTTTCGCATCGCTTCTATGTCGAAAGCAATCACTTCAACGGCTGTGATGATGCTTTGGGAAGAAGGTTTGTTTCAACTCGACGACCCGATTTCAAAATACATACCCGAATTTAAAAATCCGACGCTTTTGGATAGTTTGAACAAATCTGATTCAACCTATACAACCAAACCTGCGGGCAAAGAAATCACTATCCGCCATTTAATAACGCACACTTCTGGTATAGGCTATGGTGTTATCGACGGTGATCCGCGCTTTAAAGCCATTTACAAAAAAGCGGGAATAGTAGATCTTTTCACTACAGAGCCTGTAAAAATTGGCGATAATATTCGCAAATTAGCCAAATTGCCGCTGCACCATGTGCCAGGCGAGAAGTTTACATACTCGGAAGGTTTAGATGTGTTGGGTTATTTTATTGAAGTCGTTTCGGGTATGCCGTTCGATGTGTATTTGAAAAAGCATATTTTCGAGCCCCTCGGCATGAATGATTCGGGTTTTTATTTACCCGACGAAAAAGTGAATCGCTTAGTGCAAGTGCAAACTAAAACAGCCAATAATTGGACGGCTTTTACGGATAATTTTTACGATACACAATATCCAATTAAAGGCGCGAAAACATTTTTTTCGGGTGGTGCGGGTCTTTCGAGCACTGCTAAAGATTATGCAACATTTTTACAAATGTATCTCAACAATGGCGAATTGAATGGCAAACGCTTATTGAGCAGAAAAACGATTGAAAGCATGATGTCGAATCAGTTGAGAGATATACCCGGAAATGCGCTTGCCGACCAAACTTATGGTCTCGCTTTTGGTTTAGTAACGCAACGCGGACAAGGAGACGGTGGCAAGGGCGATGAAGGCACTTTTACGTGGGGAGGTTATTTCAACACCAATTATTTTGTCGACCCAAAAGAACACATCATTGGCGTAATAATGAAGCAAACGCAAAAGGTTGACGATAATAACAACAGTGGTAAGTTCAGAGCGTTGGTTTTGCAAGCGATTGATAATTGAAAGTGAGGTATCAGGAATCAGGTGTCAGGTATCAGCATCAAAAATACCTGACACCTGATTCCTGACCCCTATCTGAATTTCTTCACAAAATAATCAGCCACAGCGCCATATACCCTCACCGCATTTTCCCATTTAAACCAATGGTGCGTATCGTCGGGAATCATCAAAGTTTCGTAAGTCACGCCTTGTTTTTCGAGACGTTGAATCAAATCTGTGGTTTGATTGAAGCGCACATTTCTATCATCATCGGCATGAATAAGTAGCACGGGCGATGTCCAGGTTTTCATGGCTGAAACGGGCGACGATTCCCACGCTGTTTGAATCGCTTTGTCGTAATCGGGTGCTTTTTCAGTTTTGCCGTCAAATTCAGTCATTAAGCCGCGCGCAATTCCCCAATCGTGCACACCATGAATATCAACACCAGCGGAGAAGATTTTTGAATCGTGCGCTAAAGCCATCGCCGTCAAATAACCACCATACGAACCGCCATAAATACCAATTTTGCTGGCATCGACGTAGTTTTGTTTTTGCAACCACTCCCCTGCTGCTTTTATGTCAAGATATTCCGATGCACCGTTAAGACTGCTTTTTTCAGCTTGATGAAATTCATAACCATAACCAATACCGAGTCGATAATTGACAGAAAGCACGACAAAACCCAAACTCGCGAGATATTGATTAGAAGCGTAAGCATTCGAATAATAATCGGAATAATGCCAACCCAAAAGCATTTGTCGTGGCGGACCGCCATGTACATACACGATGGCAGCATTTTTTGCTGTGGCACCTTCAGGCATAAACAAATCGGCATGAACAGTTACACCATCAGCCGAAGTGAAAATAACTTGCTGCGGCGTAACAAATTTTTGGTTTGAAAATGCTTTAGGCACTAAATCTAAACCTAAAAATTTAACTGGGCTTTCGTCTTCTAAATTTTTAATTGCTGGCAATGGCGCTTGCGATGTAGTTGCCGCTATAAACGCTGCCGTCTTGTCTGAGTTTGTTAAAACAGGTGTCCATTCAACACCTTTGCCGTTTGTAAAAACGCGCATATCGGCTTTATCAACACTGACGATACAAGCATGGCGACGTTCAATATCTAAAGCACTCAGACCCGCATTAGCACTGAAAGTGAGGAATTTTTTATCGCTGCTCAGCGTAATATGCTCGCACATAAAATTGCCAGGCGTTAACAATAATGGTTTTCCACCATCAGCAGAAACAGAATAGAGATGTGGCTCACCATCTTGGTAACTCAGAAAAACAATTTTATCGCCTGCTGCCCAATGCAAATTTGTGCCGCCGTGTGTTGAAGGCACTGAACCGCGAAAAGTTTTAGGCGCTGTGTAAATGGTATTCGCTTTGTTTGTTGCAATATCCGCTACACAAATTTGCCAGGGCTGGTGCTTTTTTACCAAAAGCGAATCAGGAGAGCCGCCTGTACCCGGGCGACGCACAAAAACGAGGCGCTTGCCATCCATCGAAAAGTGTGGCGAACCATCGTGATTGAAAGATGGCGCAATCCATTTAATCGTTTTTTCTTTTTCATTGAAAATGCCGATGAGCGAATGATCGTTGCGGCGTACTGTAAACAACAAAGCCGAGCCGTCGCTGTTCCATTCTAAATCGCTAACTGTGCCACGCGTTGTGAACAAATTTTTTCCACCGCCCGAACTATCGATATGAGACATCCACACCTGCCCCAATTTAAGATACGCCACTTTTTTGCTATCAGGCGAAACGCATGGTTCATCGCCTTCACCGAAATATTTCACATCACCACCAGCAAACGGAATGCTCGCCACTTGCATTTTAAATGCTTGCGCTTCCGATGTTGGATTAACAGGCAATCCCGTTTCCCAATTACCACCGTGTTCGCCGCCGCGCACAAACACCACGCGGTTGCCATCGTCTGTAATACTCAAATTGGTAATGTCTTGCCCGTCATCTTTGGTAAAATTAGTGAGTTTTCGCGGCGTATAATTCGATCCTTCTGCCACATATACATTGCGCTTACCTTGCTCATCGAAAGCCCACGCGATGCGTTCGCCTTTCGGCGCTGCGCATAATTCGGAAGGGAAAGGATATTTTTTGTAATCGGCAAACGTAGCTGTTTGCGCGAGGAGTTGCAAAGGCAGCAAAAAGAGAACGAAGAGGTGTTTCATACGGATGTGATTTAGTGGGTTGAAGATACGAGAAAATATTTTTATATCCTAAAAGTTAAGAGAATTTTGGTAATGAAACTTATGTACGTATTTTTGTTGGACTTATAAAATTACTTAATGAATAAAGCCACTTTCAAAAAGCGGATAAAAACGGCTGTTCGGGAACAAGAATCAGAAGCTAAAGTGATTCTGTTTGGTTCGCGCGCAAGAAATGAAGCGCGGTCTGATTCTGATTGGGATATTTTGGTTCTGTTAGATAGAAAAGACGTAACTTTGAAAGATGAACAAAAAATACGCCATTTACTGTTTGATATTGAATTAGAAACAGGAGAATCTATCTCTACGTTTGTATATTCGCTCAATGATTGGAATACGCGGTTAAGTGTTACACCATTATATCAGAACATACAGAAAGAAGGGGTTTATTTATGAGCAACTATAAAGAAGATTACATTAGGTACAGAGTTGAAAAATCTGAACAAGCTTTAATTGATGCACGACTTTTATTCGACAATGAAAGTTGGAATTCGAGTATAAATAGAATGTATTACGCTTGCTATTAAATTGTGTCAGCACTTGCTTTGAAAAATGATCTAAAAGCCGAAACACACAGTGGTTTAAAAAGTCAATTTAATTTGCATTTTATAAAAAATGGGCTTGTTCCGATTGAAATGGGTAAACTCTATTCAGATTTAATGGATTGGCGACAAAAAGGTGATTATGGTGATATGTTTGATTTTGAAAAAGCAACGGTAGAAGAATTGTTCGAGCCCGTTGAAAGATTTTTGGATTGTCTGAAAAATTTAATAAAGATAGATAAGCAATAACGCTAAAATGCAAACAAGAAAACATACAGCTTGGAAAAAGAATAGAAAATTAGGTGATTTAATGGGTGGACGGATGCGCCTTAAAATGGATGCGAATATTTTTAAAAGATACCATAATTTATATCCACCCAATGAAACCGAACCGACTCCAATATTTTTTAAAGAGAATCCTTCACGCGATTTTTATTACCCAGCTACGATTGACGAAATAAAGGCTACATTAAATCTTTTACCAACAGAACACACATCTTGGTTGACTCATATTTGGCTCAATGATGTTAAGAAAAATGATTACCTGCAAACAAAAAACCTTCAAGGCGAATTTATTTGTGGGGGTAAAGTCTATCTCATTAAATTATATGCAGTACTAAAAAACAATCGGATTTATTTTGGATTGCAAAAGCCAAGCAGTAAAACACTTACCTTTTACAGGAATTATTCCACAGACTTAAAGCAAGATGAGAATGGCTTTTATTTGCAATTTACTGAAGCAATGATGAAATCCTATTTTTTGGAAAAATTATTGCTTCACGAAATTGGACATTGTGTTGATTTTGTTTTCCAACGCTATTGGAGTAAATCCAATAAAAAACAAGTTGAGGATTTTGCTGATAATTATGCGGCTGTTTGGAACAACAAAGCACGTTTAGTTTTTGGTGGGTAGAAAAAATTAAAACTGATGTTACTCAAAGTTTGTAACTACACACTTATCTTCACCCTCTAAACAAGTAGCACCAATTTTTTATGTCCACAGCTTCTCTAACGAGTACTAAACCACATTACCCTATTTTAGATGGATTGCGCGGTGTGGCATCGATGATGGTGGT
>JAYWBA010000317.1:0-2811 GCA_043781915.1 Saprospiraceae bacterium | reverse complement strand
TTTTATCGCTTAGTTTTTTATTCTGTGGATTTATTTTAACAGCACAATCGCTACCACGCACCCAAATTCATTGCTTCGATGTCGATAAATTTGGCGACCAAATAACGCTGAAAAATCCACGCTATTTAACATCTTTCAACCAGTATGGTTATAACAATCAACCTTTCTGGATGAATAATAACGAATTGTACTTGAGCGTGATGACGCGCATCGATACTTTTCAGACTGATATTTATTCACTGTCATTTTTAAATAATACACTCACACGTGTTACTGCAACACCAGAATCGGAATATTCCCCAACACTCATGCCCGATAGAAAACATTTTTCGTGTGTGCGTGTCGATGCTAATCACTCAGCTATTCAGCGTTTGTGGGCTTATCCGATTGATAGAACCGATGCGGGATATGAAATATTACCGCTGCATCAATCTATTGGCTATCATTTTTGGTTGACTGAAAAAAAATTAGCCCTCTTTATCGTTAATGGTGCAAACAACTATTTAAAATTGGTGAACGTGGACGATCAATCTTCTATTCAACTCACTCAGGGCATTGGTCGCTCGTTCGGCAAATTACCTGATGGTAGATTGGCATTCATTCAAAAAGCGACAAAAGAAACGTGGTATATTCGTGCGCTCGATCCCATCACAAATAATATGCAAACAGTCATTTCTTGTTTACCCAACAGCGAAGATTTTGTGCTGATGCCCGACGGAACTTTTTTAATGGGTTATCAAGGCAAATTGTTTGCGTATAAATTTGGCGAACCACAAATTGAATGGCACGAAGTCGCCGATTTGTCTGGGCTTGGCATTACGAGTATTCGCCGCATGGCAATCAATAGAGATTTAGATAGAATTGCTATTGTGAGCGATGTGCGATAAAAATATTTAAAACCGTTAGAACAAACCACAGCTATAAAATTATTTGAAGAAAAGAAAGCACGTTCCCTTTGGGACGAAGAAGCGGAGAAATGGTATTTCTGAATATTGAATGTTATAGAGGTACTCACCGAAAGTGACCGACCGCGAAAATATTGGAGCGATTTTAAAAGCAAACTATTAAAAGAAGGCAGTCAACTGTCCGATTTTTTCGGACAGTTGAAAATAGAACGGTTACAAATTGTAACCAACTCTATGGTTTTAAATGAAATCTGCTACTTATAATGAACTATAATTTTTTCGCAGACAAGAATGATAAAATCCAAATTCTTGATTTTATTTTCAATGAAACGGATTTAAAAATTTACGACCTTGGCTCACCCTTTGGTCAAGAAATTTGTGAGTATAAGAACGTCGAAGAAATTGAATCAAAATTCGACCTGGAAAATAGAGATAAATTCGCTATAACATTTCAACTTTGGTCACGTCGGCATAAAGGCAAACCTCTTTTTAGGAGAGTTGAACTTGACCCTAAAAGATGTAACGGACATACTTTTCGATATGCAACAGATGGTTGGGGATTAATACAATTATATTTGGATGGGATTAAAAATGGGGTTTTGCATCAATCTCACATCGGACACTTGAGTGAAAAAGGTGCTTTAAATTGGGAAAACGTAAACTCAGTTAATGGACGTGTTGCAGATTGGGATTGGTCGGAAATCCAAAAAACTTCAAGGAAATTAAAATATCAAATTCATAATAAATTGGCTGTAGAAAAATTAGGAAGTTTGGGAGTTTTAGAAGGTGCAGATATGCTCAAGAAATCAGGTATAAAGTTTCAATGATAGTTGTCCAACACACAAAAAAGCCATCCCAACTTTCGTCGGGACGGCTTTTGTATTCTGTATAAAAATTACTTATTATCCAAATCTTCGCGCAATTGTGCCAAAGCTTCAAAATCCCCAAGGGTTGATTTCTCAACTTTATTCTGAACGGCTGCAACAGCTGCTTTTGCTTCTTTAACTTCCGCTGCTTTTGCTTCTTTTTGTGCTTCTTCCGCTGCTTTAATGACTTCTTCGCCAATTTTAGCGTGCGAAACAATGATGCGTTTTTCTTCGCGATTGAATTCGATAACACGGAATGAAAGTGTTTCACCTACTTCTGGATTAGAGCCATCTTCTTTTTTAAGATGTTTTATAGGTGAAAAAGCTTCCAAACCATAAGGCAGTTGAACAATAGCACCGCGCTCATCTTTGCGCAAAATTGTGCCGTTGTGCTCGCTACCAATAGCGAATACACTTTCGAAATTATCCCATGGATTATCTTCGAGTTGTTTATGACCCAATGACAATTTATGGTTTTCTGCATCAATTTCAAGAATGACAACTTCTATTGGACTACCAACTTTAGTAAATTCTGCTGGATGCACGTAACGTTTTGTCCATGAAAGGTCGCTGATATGAATCATACCACCAACACCTGCTTCAAGCTCAACGAAAACACCAAACTGTGTGATGTTTTTCACTTCGCCTGTGTGCTTTGTGCCTACAGCGTATTTTTCACCTACTAAATTCCAAGGGTCGCCGCTTAAATGTTTGATAGAGAGTGACATTTTGCGCTCTGCGCGATCAATCGTCATGACGCGTGCTTCACACTCTTGATTAAGTTTGAAGAATTCTTTAGCTACAATCGGAGTATTGCTCCAATTCACTTCTGAAACGTGAATGAGACCTTCAACTCCAGGATTGATTTCTAAGAATGCACCGTAATCTTCGAGATTAACGATTTTGCCTTTCACAACTGAACCTTCAACAACATCGGCTGGTAAAACTTCCCAAGGGTGTGGTTGCAATTGTTTTAAACCAAGGCTGATACGGCGTTTGTTTTCGTCGAAATCGAGAACAACCACGTTGAGTTTTTGGTT
>JAYWBA010000316.1:0-46618 GCA_043781915.1 Saprospiraceae bacterium | reverse complement strand
GGCAATGGTTGAATAACAAGAGCCGTATGATGGGAGACTGTCAAGTACGGTTCTGTGAGCGGCTTGGGCTGAAATGCCCTTGCCTACTCGACTCTCATTTTTCATGAACATTATGTACCGTAAAAGTCTAATTATTTTTATCAATTTGGTCTTTTTGTGAAAGAAATAAGTCAATGATAATTTTCTTGGAAGGGTTATTTTGGTGGATAAGAAGCGAAGTTAAAAAATCAATGCCTTCAATGTCAAAATCGTTATCGTGTTTTTCAATTTCGGGTGTTTTATATTTAGAGTACCAAGAACTGAACTTTCTTTTGCGTGTGTGATGTCGATTATCGGTTTGAATAAACTCATAGTGTTTTTCTAAACTCATTTTAAACTAATCTTAGACGAGTGATTCTTCAATGAAGTGTAAATGTCCAGATTCAACACAATATTGCAAAGTGATACCAGCTTCGGTGAGCTGCTGGTTTAGCTCTTCCAACGTTATTTCACCGTAATGAAATTTTTGAACCAATTGCTGACGTAACATCATGCGTTTTAACGCCTTCGCAAGCTTAGAATCTGGGGACAATTTAATTAATGGTGCTTTTACTGGAGCTGGCATAAAATAAAATTTGAAACAAAATTAATCTAGTTTAATGAAATTGCAAATTTGGTTTTGTAGATTTATCAACTGACATAGTTTTTTGTATAGTCTCTTACCATCTTCTTCACTTTTTCTCAACTAAATCTCTCCAACCCTTCTCTAAAAACCCTGTGCGTATTACCTTTGCCGAGTTTATCACTCGTCAACTTAAATTTAAATGCCAAAAGATACTACATTGCGTTCGGTTTTGCTCATTGGAAGTGGACCGATAATTATCGGACAAGCGTGTGAGTTCGATTATTCTGGCTCGCAATCGGCGCGGAGTTTACGCGAAGAAGGTATTGAAGTCATCCTCATCAATTCCAATCCTGCGACAATAATGACTGACCCTGTTATGGCGGATCATATTTATTTATTGCCACTCACTGTCGAATCTATTGTAACTATTCTCGAAAAACATAAAATTGATGCGGTTTTGCCAACTATGGGTGGACAAACGGCATTGAATCTCGCGATTGAAATTGACAAGCTCGGTATTTGGGAAAAATACAATTGCCGAATGATTGGCGTGGATGTCGCTGCAATTGAATTGACTGAAAATCGCGAATTATTCCGTCAACTCATGGTGCAAATCGGCATGGATGTTGCGCCAAGTTTCATTGCCAACTCGTATCTAGAAGGTTATGAAGCAGCACAAAAAATTGGTTATCCATTGGTTATTCGCCCGAGTTTTACGCTTGGAGGAAGCGGTGGCGGATTTGTACACAAAGAAGAAGAATTTGCCGAAGCACTGAAACGCGGGCTCGATGCATCGCCGACGCATGAAGTTTTGGTCGAGAGAGCAGTTTTGGGTTGGAAAGAATTTGAGTTAGAATTACTTCGCGATTCGAATGATAACGTTGTGATAATCTGTACTGTTGAAAATCTCGATCCGATGGGAATTCATACGGGCGATTCAATAACTGTGGCGCCTGCAATGACTTTAAGCGATACTGCTTACCAAAATATGCGCAATTGGGCGATAAAAATGATGCGCTCGCTCGGTAATTTCTCGGGTGGTTGCAATGTGCAATTCGCGATGGATCCAATTACGGAGCAACTTATTGCGGTTGAAATTAATCCGCGCGTGAGTCGTTCATCGGCGTTGGCATCGAAAGCAACAGGGTATCCGATTGCAAAAATTGCGACGAAACTCGCGATTGGTTATCACCTCAACGAACTTAAAAATCAGATTACTAAAACAACTTCCGCTTATTTTGAACCGACGCTCGATTATGTCATCGTCAAAATGCCGCGTTGGAATTTCGATAAATTCCCTAATGCAGACGATACGCTCGGTCTGCAAATGAAATCGGTGGGTGAAGTGATGGCGATTGGTAGAAATTTCTTGGAGGCTTTGCAGAAAGCGTGTCAGAGCCAAGAAAACGGTCGCGCAGGTTTGGGTGCAGATAAAAAAGAATGGATTAAAACAGAAGATATTGTTGGCAGATTAGAGCGCGCGAGCGACGACAGAATTTATCGCGTTAAAGATGCTTTCCGTTTGGGGCTTCCAACAAAAACGATTCAAAAACTCACGGGTATTGATGTTTGGTTTTTGCGTCAAATTAAAAGATTGGTGGAGTTTGAAGACCGTTTGTTAAAACTCAACGTAGCGGAAGATATTTCAGAAGAGTTTATGTGGGAACTTAAACGCGTGGGTTACAGTGACGCACAAATTGCATGGGTATTGCGCATTAATGAACGCGAAGTAACGCGTCACAGAAAAAAAATGGGAGTGCGCCGCGTTTTCAAAATGGTGGATACGTGTGCCGCTGAATTTGAATCGAAAACAAATTATTTTTACTCAACTTTTGAAGGTGAGAACGAAAGTATTCGTTCAGACAAGAAGAAAATTGTTGTTTTAGGTTCGGGTCCGAACAGAATTGGTCAAGGTATTGAGTTCGATTATTGTTGTGTTCACGGTTTGCTCGGTATAAAAGATGCTGGTTACGAAGCTATAATGGTGAATTGCAATCCTGAAACGGTTTCAACCGATTTCGATATTGCCGATAAACTCTACTTCGAACCCGTTTATTGGGAACATTTGTTAGAGATTTTAGAATTTGAAAAACCCGAAGGTGTTATCGTTCAGTTAGGTGGTCAAACAGCATTAAAACTTGCGAGCGATTTACACGCAGCAGGTATAAAAATTATTGGTACCAGTTACGATAATATGGATATTGCCGAAGATCGTGGCAGATTTTCGGATATGCTTAAAGAACTCGATATTCCATATCCAAGATATGGCGTTGCGAAAGATGCCGACGATGCTTATGCCCTTGCTGCGCGCATCGGTTATCCTGTTTTAGTGCGTCCGAGTTATGTTATTGGCGGTCAACGCATGAAAATTGTTATCAACGATGCAGAATTAGAGCGCGCAGTGCTATCTATTTACAAACATTTGCCGGACAATCGCATTCTGATTGATCAGTTTTTAGAGCGCGCCAAAGAAGCTGAAATCGACGCGCTGTGCGATGGAACTGATTTTCAAGTGATTGGCATCATGGAACACATTGAGCCTGCGGGTGTGCATTCAGGCGATTCAAACGCGATGTTGCCACCATATTCGCTTTCGCAAGATGTGATTGAGCAAATGATAGCGCATGCAAAAAAATTGGCTTTTGCTTTGAATATAAAGGGCTTAATCAATATACAATTTGCTATCAAAAAAGAAATGGTTTATGTTATTGAGGCCAATCCGCGTGCTTCACGCACTACGCCTTTCATTGCCAAGGCGCACCAAATTCCGTATTTGAACATTGCTACTAAAATTATGCTCGGTACGCACAAGATTAAAGATTTTAATTTTGAGAACAAAATGACGGGATACGCCATAAAAGTGCCTGTGTTCAGTTTCAATAAATTCCCTGGAGTCGATAAACAACTCGGACCAGAAATGAAATCGACGGGCGAAGCGATTTACTTCATTAAGGATTTAAAAGATCCGTATTTCAGAGAATTGGAGCGCAATAGAAGTATGTTTTTGTATCAATAGTTTACTCAAAGTTTTGTAAACTCCACCCTTCTATTATTCGCTTTTCCTTCAAATGTCGCATTATCCGAAACGGGTTTGGTTGCGCCGTAACCTTTTGTAGTTAAGCGTTTTTCAGAAATTCCAAGCACCATAAGTTGGTTTTTCACAGCATCAGCCCGCTTTTGAGACAAAATTAAGTTTGCAGCGGCATCGCCGTCAGAGTCAGTATGTCCACCAATTTCAAAATTCAAAATGGGATTTGCAGTCAATATTTTTGCTATGGCGTTTAACTCTCCCATGGCTTCAGGTCGAAGTGTCGCTTTATTGACATCAAACCTAATACCATGCGAAATATATTTACCATCAGTAAACATTTTATTCAGGTCATTGGCATCACCACCCGAAGCAATGCGCACATTCCGGATAGGAATGGGATTTTCGCTTGAACCAATTCCACCGAATTGAACACGCGTTGGTACAGATCCACAATTTGGGATAACAAGCGCGCGGCGTTCATCGACATAAATTTTTACGAGTTTATTTTTATAAATCATCGCCACATGGTGCCAAGTATTGAAGTATTTGTCGTAATTTTTGCCTTCGGGATGCTTGGATGATAGGTCTTTGCCGTTTTGTTCTGCATCTAAAAAATTGCCATCAACTGATTCGGCATTTGAGTTAAAACCTAGACAATCTGCACCATCTGCACTGAAAAAGAAAACTTTGAGCGTATAAGATTCGGGTGTCAAATACGTATCGTACTCAAGCGTGAATTGTTCAGGTAAATAATTTTTTTCTTTCATCAAAGGTCCAACTCTGCCATAATTCCCATCCGTAATTAAAAGCGTTGGCGCACCTTGCCATTTGTTTATCACAGCTTGCCCGTTCTCTAAATTCCAATGTGTAGGAAATTCGCCATTAGGGTCGCTTGTAAAATTATCTTCAAAAATGATAGTATTGCCAGCTACAAAATCATAGTTCTGGTAGGCTTTTAAATTAACTATTGTATCTTGTGCAGATGCAGATGCATAAACTAAAATTAGCAGACAGAAGAAAAGTAATCTCATTATTTTGACTGATTTTAAATTGTTTTACTTTACAGGATACTTGAAAAATTAACACATAATCTCAATACCATCTTTTTTAATTTCTTCAAAAAATGGATCGTAAGTATTCAGAATGGATGTATTGTAAGTTTTGATTTCAATGGGGATAAATTCTGATCGGATATTGATGTTACAAAATGGTTCTACATCATCTATTAAAAATCCACTAAAATTATTACCTATCAAAGCAACATCAATATCAGACCATTCGCGTTGTTTTTTTTTCGCATAAGAGCCAAAAAGAATTACTTTTTTGATGTCAATCCCTAACGCCCGAATTTCTCGAACATAACTTTTAACAGTCTGAATTGCTTCATCTTGACTGACTATGGAAGGAGCGTATGTAACCATATTTTTAAGCGATTAGTTTCTATAAATATTTCTTCTGAACGCGTTTTGTTTAAAATTCTGAAAAGATCATAACTATAATCACTATAACGACTTAAAGACTGATAACGCGTCATTTCATTTAAAAAAGATAATTCTTTCGTATTGAACTTAATTTGAGTTTTTTCAGCCACCCATATCAAATTGTGCGTTTTTGGCGGAATATCCTCAACATTGTCTTTTACCCAATGCGCTTTCAGTAATTTTTCTAAGACCAGATGCCCAAAAAATACACCTTGAACATAATTCCCTTTTTCGAATAATGTTTCTACTGCGCTCCAATCTTTTTCAGAGCCAATTTTCCAATATTGTATGTAATCTGACTTTATCATTTCCTCATTTGATGCAAAATTAAAGTTTTTTAGTGAATAAAGAAAAATAAATTTCTCATTCGCAAATTTCACTTTTGCAAAAGACAATGAATTGAACGACTTTTTTAATGAACAATGCTGAAGCGTTGAATAATATCGCGTTTGTTTTTTGATTGAATGCGAACAATGTAAGTTCCCGATGGTAAATCACTTACGTCAGTTGTGAAGTGCGTTCCGTTCAGCGCATCTTTAGAAATATTTTTTACCAATACGCCCAAGCTATTAAAAATTGAAACTCTCGTAAGTTCGCTGAGATTATTTTTTAAAGCCACAGTCAGTTCATCGGTCGCAGGATTTGGAAAAACTTGTAAACCATTTTGCAATGCCACATCAACTTTTTGAATGGCTGAGAATTGCTCGCTACCGTCAAGTTGCGTAGATTTTATTCTGTAAAAATAATTTCCGTCCTTCAAGTGCGCATCTGTGAATGAAAAAGTTTTCACGTTTGCAGTTTGTGCAACTTTTCCGATTGAATTAAAGTCTGAATTTGTTTCTGCGCGTTGAATTTCGAAATAGTCAACGTTAATTGCGTTAGAAATCCAGTTGAGTTGAACATTATCCCAATTGGATTGAGCGAATAATTCTAAAATAGATTTTTGCGATATTAAATTCAAATTCTGATTGATACTGAGTGTAGCATCTGTTACAGTCAGTGTGGGTGTTGAACTTTTAAATTGTGCACTTGCTGTAATAGCACCCGTTGCGCCGAGAATAAAAACAGGAACGTCGAGCGTCGCCGTTGAATTAGCAGCGAGTGTTGGTATATTCCATTGCGAACATTCAATACCACCCGGACAAAAATCGTTAAAAGTACCAATAGAAGCCGTTTTTGTAGAACCCGAAGAAGATAGCGTCGGACGGTTAAAAGCAATGACTACATTTGAAAGTGTGGCACCCGTATTCGTCACCGTCAATCTATAAGTAACAGTTTGATATTGTTTGTAGCTAACAGGATTAGCAGTTAAAGTCATCGTTACAGGCGAAGTATTTACAACACCGTTTGAAATTGTAATGGTTGAAGGGAAAACTGTAATGTTATTCGTTTTATCAATTTCGGCAATAGCATTTAACCTATCGGTATAATTAAGTAAATAATAAATTCCATTCGCCGTTCCAACAGGAATTATTGCAGTATCTGCAATATTAAACGTTTCACCAACAATCGTGTTCGATTGCGTCACAGAAGCTACTTCAATATCGTCTGCACTGTAAAGCGAATCTTTTGAAAGGAAAGTCGAGATTTTATAACTACCTACAGCCGTAATTTTTCCGGTGTTTTCAACATCGAAAGCAAAAGTAATTTTTCCACCTGCTGGTAAAGTTGTAGGTGTAACGTTTCTGATATGTGCTGTTGATAAATCAGGCAGTGTAGCTGGGATTTGAGACGTAGAAATTTTAAAAGTACAAATAGCTTTATTTCCCGCAGCATCAGTTGCAGTGTAAGTGTGAATATAATCGCTACTGTAACACGTTCCGCTCGGTCCGCCAACGTGTGTGATACTTGGTGTGCTGCAATTATCGGTGGCAGTTGGATCGCTCCAAGTTATAGCAATACACGTTGCAGGTGCAATATACGTTTTCGTGATATTCGTTGGGCAAGAAGTAAAAACAGGCGGAATAGTATCGAGTACACATTGATTTATGCCGCTGCTAATAATATTGATCGAATAATCTTCTACTTCACCTCTGTCAAAAACTTCACAAGCTGTTGGCGCGCCAATAGTTTTCATCGAAACACGCATCCGCGTTGTACCGAGGGCTGCGGTTGCCGGAATTAAAATATTCGCCGTCGAACTTGTGCGTGTACCCGATGCGACCAATTCGGATGCATCAAAAACTTTATTGTTGTCGTAATCAATCCATACATTCCAAATTAAAGTAGCGTTACTCGGATCTCCTGCCCAAGAAAAACTCGGCGTTACAGTTATCGGATACGATGTACCCGGTTTAACTGTAGCAACTTGGCTCGTGAAATCGCCATAACCTTCTTTGCTTGATGAATTACTGATGCTTACAAATTGTACGCCTGAAATCCATTCGCTCCAAGGCAAATTTCCTTTCGATGCGCAATACGCCGTTGCAACAACCGAATTCACATTAACCGTTACATTAAATGAGCATGTTGATTTATTATTTTTAGCATCAGTGGCTGTGTAAGAAATATTATTTACACCCGCTTTGAAACATGAACCCGATGCTAAACCTGTTCTCACTAAAGTGGGCGATACACAATTATCTGTCGCAGTCGGTTCTGTCCATGTTACAGTTGCGCATTTTGTTGAATCGGTTACAACTTGCACAATGTTTTTGGGGCAGTAAGTAAACACAGGTGCAATAGAATCGGCATTGCATGGATTAAATGTTGCATCGTTGATAATTATCGAATAATCTTCCACTTCACCTCTGTCAAATATTTCGCACGGTAAAGCACCGCCCACCGTTTTTAGAACAACGCGCATACGCGTTTTACCGAGCGCAGCACCGAGTGGAATGGCAATCGAAGCAGTTGTCGTACTTTTTGTACCTGTTGCAACCAATTCATTCGCATCAAAAACTTTATTGCCGTCGAAATCAATCCAGACTTTCCATTGCAAATTAGTATTTGATGGATCGCCAGCCCAAGAAAAACTTGGCGTAATTGAAAATGGTGCACTGGCACCACGCGCTATTTGCGTTGATTGCGCCGTGAAATCGCCATAACCTTCTTTGATGGATGTATTTTTGATGTCAATAAAAGTCACATTGCTTATCCATTCAGAATATGGCGTATAACCACGCGCATCGCAATAGTTAGTAGCCACAACGGCACTCACATTAACCGTTACAGTAAACGCACACGTTGATTTATTCCCTTTCGCATCCGTAGCAGTGTAAATAATATTTGAAACTGCTTTCGGCGTAAAGCACGAACCACTCGCTAAACCTGTTTGAGTAATAGTGGGCGATGCTGTGCAATTATCCGTTGCAGTAGGCGCAACCCAAAGTGCGATAGCACATTTTGTAGAATCGCTCACAGTTTGAACAATATTGACAGGACAATTTGAAAGTACGGGTTTTGTAGTATCGCTTAAACACGGATCGACGTAAACACCACCGATAGAAACAGTATAATCTTCAACTTCACCTTTATCAAAAACTTCACACGCTGTTGGCGCGCCAATGGTTTTTAATGAAACACGCATACGCGTTGTGCCGGGTGTTGCATTGGCAGGAATTGCGATTGACACAGTATTTGTTAATCGCGTACCCGATGCAACGAGTTCCGTTGAATCGAAAACATTATTTCTGTTAAAATCAATCCAAACGCGCCATTGCAAATTCGCCACCGATGGATCGTTCAACCAACCTGGATAACTCACACCGTTGGTTAAAGTGAACGGATAAGCCGTTCCTGATTGCACGTTAGCTGTCAAATTTGTAAAATCGCCGTAACCTTCTTTGCTCGAAATATTATTGATGGTAGTGAATTGCACACTTGCAATCCATTCCGTCCAAGGTGCAGTTGCTTTTGAAACGCAATAATTGGTGGGTGCAACGGCAACAACATTAACAGTTACGTTAAATGAACACGTTGATTTATTGCCTTTCGCATCGGTAGCGGTGTAAACAATATTTGAAATCGCTTTGGGTGAAAAACACGAACCACTCGCTAAACCTGTGCGCACAACGGTTGGTGTTGTGCAATTATCGGCAGCGGTGGGTTCGATCCAAGTGATTGTAGCACATTTTGTAGAATCTGTTACAACCTGCACAATATTACTCGGGCATCCAGAAAATACGGGTGCGACTTTATCTGTATCGCAAGGATTTGAAGTTGTGCCGTTCGACCAAACCACGCGCAAAAACGATTTATTATCATTCTCGTTCGATTCGAGAATTTTTTGCTCGCTGTCAATGTCAAAAACAATATAGTATGTACCGGTCGCAAAACTCGCAGGTACTAAATTGGTATTAAAATACGCATTGCCGAGTGTAGTATCGGTTCTAAAATTTTCTTTAAATGTGCCAATAAAATAATCATCGGCACTGAACAAAGTATCTTTTGAAAAATAAAATTTCAAACTAAATGAGTCTGTTCGGTTTGCACCTGATGCCCAAGTTGCGCGACTGTAATTTAAATTAATGAGCTTGCCCGTTGTTAAAACTGCATCAGGTGCTAATGCAGGTGTTGCGCTGAGTTTTGCAACCAAATTTGGATTAGAAATTGTAACTGGAGAAATCAATAAATTATTGGCTTCATTGCTTTCTATAATCGCATCGTCACCATCAACTTTGAATATCAGAAAGTAATTACCTGCTGTTACATCGTTAGGTATTTGAAATACATTTGATGGAAGTTCAACCGCACCATTTGGGAGTAAATCTAAACTATAGGTATATTTAGAAATTAGTCTGTCGTCTGGAGAAAAGTTTGCATCTTTAGAGAGATATAAGTTTGTAGTAAAAGGTAATTTTGTTGAATTAAGTCCAATATTACCAAAACCTATTCGCCAATCAGATGAAGTAAAATATCTTCCTGAAGTGAAATTAGGATTTACTACTCCTGAAATTGTTAAATCAGATTTGGTAGTATCAATAGATGCAGGAATATAAGGAATTTGAATTAGAGATATCCCATCTGTCCTAAAAAAACGAGATCCACCTCCTTGTTGTATTTGAGTAATTTGGTCTTCAAAATAAAAGGAATCGAGAGTTGTAAATGATTTACCTGAGTAAGGTGTAAATTTAGAAGGACCATCTGGGTTGTAATCACTAATCAAGTAAATAGCGTTAGTTTTACTTGCCAAATCAATTGAAAAATATTGATAATTTCTTTCTGTTGAAGAAGTTGCTGGACTAAATGTACTATTTACTCTTAAAATCCATCTATTCCCATTTTTTATTCTTGACAAAATTTCTACATTCGCATAGTCACTTCCGTAAATAGGAATACCTTTTTTGATCAAAACAGAATCTTTATCACTAGTATGTTTATAAATCTCCCAGCCGAACGATGTTCCAGTTGCGGTACAAGCAAAGCAAGTATTAACGTCATTATGGAAAGTATCAAGCACTCCATTTTTAACAGTTAAAAAAGTATCGAATGGAATGGTTGGCGCAGATATTTGGAGTTTCCACAAACCTAATTTTGGATTGGGTGATGTTGTAAAACCAGATGTGTTTAAAATTAAACTGCCGTTGGTGTAGCCGTATAATATAGATTTAAAAATATCTGTACTTGCAGAAGCAAAAGTTCCTAACAAGGTATAACTTGATTTTTCTTGTTTAAATAATACTCTGTAATAAGCACCTGCAGATGGTGAATAATCGGATAAGGCATAAAGCGTATCACCGATTGCAATTTTGCTAAAAGTAAAACCATCCCATACAAGATTAGCGAAATTATAGAGAACAGTGTCAGTTAAATTAAGTTTCCAAGTTCGCCAAACGCCACCTGGATATTTTTCATGAAAATATAAAATTCCATTAGAAACTATCGGGTCAGTAATAGCAGCTGGTGAATTGTATCTTAAAATGGATGAATCGGAAAGTAATTTTTTAGTACCAGCGGTTGTACCATCAGTTTTCCAAAAACTACCTTCTCCATTATACTCTCTAATAAAATAAATATTATTCCCTTGCTGAAAAGCGGGTTGCGTCGGTACAGTATGATTTGATTTAATAATTATCCTCGCAGTATTCACAGTTTCTGAAAAAAGTGTATCACCATTAAAACTAAGAAAATTATTTCCACAAAATCCCATAGAATAAACACCATATCCAGCTTTTGTTATTTTCTGATTTCCTAATTCATCCAGAAGCGTGCTGTAATAAGTAGAATTGTCTGAAGTATGCGCGGAAGTTAAATAAACATTTTGACCGATTGATTGTAATTCTATAATTGCTCCAGTTACATTTGTAGTAGGAATATAAGCTGCCAACTTCGTACTACCACTTGTTCCCGCAGTTCTAAAAATAGCTTGATTTGAACCGTTGAGTGTAGTAGTGGTTGTTGCCACAAAATAAATTTGACCGTTTTGCGGAACAACTTTGGTAATAGCAGAAATAGAAGTATTGAGTTGATCAACTAAAATGGCACCGCTCACATCGAGTTTCCAAATTTCAATATTGCTCGTCGCATTATTTTTGGCGATAAAATAAGCGTTGCTGTTCAGTTCAATTAAACCTGAAAGGCGCGTACTGTTTGCAGTATTAAACGCCACTTCCGAATTACCGTTGGTAAAACCGTTGGTTCTGTAAATTTTCTCAACTAAATTACTTTGCACATTATTTGAGCCAATGTAATAAACACCATTCGGTGTACTCACAAAATTTTGCGCAGATCCGAACGGAACGTCGTTTAAATACGTGAGCGTTTGAGAAAACCCCAAAAATGTAAGCGAAGAAAAGAGAAAAGTAAATAGTGTAGTGTTGAAGTTTTGATTCTTCATAAATTTGTTGCTTGTGTTTGTAACAGTTAAAAGCGTTTGTAGAAAACCTTAATTGAGGAGAACTATGTTTTCTAATAGCCATACAAAATTAAGCAAAACAAACTGTAAAGCGATAAATAAATCAGCAAAAAAGAGATATTTGCAAAAATTACAATTATTTGGTTACGGTTAAAACCAAAGCGAATAAAATGTTTCGGTTTTTTGTGCCCTGCGCGAAATGTTTCCCGCAGAAATATGTAGAAATTCTGTAAAAATAAGAAATGCAGGTAAAATTTGGGTGCATCAAGATGGCACGGAAAGAATTGTTGTTCAACAACTTTTAGATTTAGGCATACCTAAAAGCGATTTGGTTTTGGCTTAGCGCTCGCCAGAATTTCGATGTGATACAGAATTTGCGGAAGCTTAAATTGAAATAGGCGTTTACGACAATACAATTTTGGTAATTTTTTAAAAAGGATTATCTTTGTAAAAATTTAAAAATATGGTTGCTGAACATATTTCTGTTTACGATGAATTGGCTCAATTCTTAGCAAGCCTTTCTCCACGCCGCGTTTTAGCCTATAAATCTTCGAGCAAAGCACAAGAACGAGTTAATGCTTTATTGTTAAAAAATAAAGCTGAAGGTTTAAATGCTGAGGAAAATGCTGAGATGGAACGTTTTATGTCCGTTGAACATATTGTAAGATTAGCCAAAGCTAAAGCGCTTCAAAAATTAAGTGCCAAATGAGCTTTTATATACCTCGCTCAACGAAAAATTTAGTTATTGCAAGGGCAGATCACAGATGCTAATATTGCCGAATACCCGAATATCTTTCAAGTTTTGAGTACCATATTGAGCACATTATTGGTTCGCAACAAGGCGGACCAAATACAGAAAATAATTTAGCCTTTTGTTGTTCTCATTGTAATTGGAAAAAAGGACCTAATATTAGTACAATTTTAAATTTTGGTGGATCTGTTATTCCTTTATTTAATCCAAGAAAGCAAAGTTGGTTCGAGCATTTTGAAGTTAAAAATGGTCTCTTAGTGCCGTTATCAATTTATGGAGAAGCGACTGTAAAATTACTAGAACTAAATCAGCTTAATAAAGTTGCGGAGCGGTTTGAAATGATTCAAGCAGGATTTTACCCTTGAATTTCTAAATAATTCCCTCCAAAGCGCCACCTCTCGCAAATAACGCATCCACGCGATCAGATACTTTTTTATCAGTCACAAGTTCAGGTGCATGGTGCGGTTTTTTGCGCGCATCAATAATGACACTGTCGCATTGCCAATGTTTGAACGTAGTGCGCTCATTAACGCCATAAATATCGTGCGAAGGATTGGCACGCGTGAAAGTTACCCACAGAAAATTATTGAGTGTTTGCGCTGTAAATTCGGCATCATCAACGATAATTATAAAAGGTATTGTTGTTAAATCAAATTGTTTGAGATGCAATGCGAGTAAATGTATATCGCTGCGACTGTTTTCGCTTTGCCAAGTTGGCGCAGAAATAGCGACAATTCCAGGCAAAACCATTTTCATAGCAGTGAATCGCGATGGCGTTGAAAAATTGTACGGCAATTCCGTAGCAAGCGCACGTATAACTTTTCCACAGGCGGCAAAAACGACTTTACTGCCTTCATTCCAACCTGTGCCAGAATAATCTAAAGTATCAATTGTGGTACGTGTTTGAAAATGAATATCGCGAGCTAGATCAATTCTTTCCAAAAAGTATTTGAAATAAGATTCGAAATTTTTGGTTGTCACACCTTGATTTCTATAGCCTTCATCATCGCAAATGAATAAAAATTTCGCTAAACTCGTTTGACCAGAGCCGAGAATACGATTAGCTATAGTGAGTATTTCTTCTGGTTTATGGTCTCTAAACGGCATGTAACGTTCTTTGCCAATAGCTAACAAAAGAGGATGTACACCCGCTGCATCAACGGCATTAATTTCAATAAGACCCGGAAACTCTTGCGATGTGAGCGGTTTTACGATGTTGTGAATCATATACCCAAAACTCGAATCTTCGGCAGGTGGGCGACCGACGGCGGTAAATTGCCAAATCGGATTTTTTCTATGATACACATTCAAAACGCGCATCACTGGAAAATCGTGTTGCAAAGAATAATAACCCAAATGATCGCCAAACGGACCTTCGGGCATTTTTCTATTTTTCTCAATAATGCCTGTGATGACAAAATCGGCATCGCTCGGAATACAATTGCCGTTATCGTCGTAACTGTAACGGTAGCGTCTTCCGTTCAACATACCTGCAAAAAGTGCTTCGGGCAAACCTTCGGGCAATGGAAAAATAGCTGACAGCGCAAAAGATGGCGGTCCACCTACAATAACGGAACATAAAAACGGATCGTCTAATCGGTTATATTTTGTGTGATGCACGCCAATACCGCGATGAATTTGATAATGCATACCCACTTCTTTATTTATTTCATATTCATTTCCCGAAAGTTGCACGCGATACATTCCGATGTTTGAACCCATGATGCCGCGTTTTTCTGGATCTTCCGTATAAACTTGTGGTAGCGTTACGAATGCGCCACCGTCATTGGGCCAAGATTTAACTTGGGGTAATTGATCAATGCGCGTTTCGTATTTTGCAGCGTTGTTCATCCACAGCGGAATACGCATCGGTAAAGATTTGAGCGCGGTGAACGGTGCGCTCGCATATTGTAAAGGTTTTTTGATGAATTCAGATGGGTCGAGTTTAAGTCGAATTACTTTTTCAACTTGTTTTATGGTGTGTCGGAACAAAAAATCAGTGCGCTCGAAAGTGCCATACATATTCGAGAGTGCTTGAAACGGACTGCCTTTCACGCGTTCAAACAAAATGGCAGGACCTTGTGCTTCAAAAACGCGGCGATGAATTTCCGCCATTTCTAAATTAGGGTCAACTTCAATGCTAATTCGTTTTAATTGTCCCGATTTTTCTAAGTCTGTTACAGCTTCGCGAAGATTCTTGTATGACATGTTTGATATTTCGATTACAGTACAAAAATAGGCATTAAAATGTTTAAAACTTGAGTAGCGTTTTTAACCACAAAGAACACAAAGGTAGCCACAAAGGCCACAAAGTAAACGTTTTCTTAGTGTACTTGGTGGCTACCTTTGTGTTCTTTGTGGTTAAGAAATCTTTGTTGAAAAAAAATTAGTTGCAATTTCAATTACGCCATTACTTTTGTTCCAAAAAGATAAAATGCAAGCTTATCACGATTTACTCAAGCACGTTTTAAAAGTTGGAGCGCACAAAAGCGATAGAACTGGTACAGGAACAATCAGTACGTTCGGCTATCAAATGCGGTTCGATTTATCTCAAGGATTTCCATTAATGACAACCAAAAAAATTCATTGGCACTCAGTTGTGTATGAGCTGCTTTGGTTTTTGAAAGGCGATACAAATATTGCGTATCTCAAAGAGAACAAAGTCTCGATTTGGGATGAATGGGCAGATGCTAATGGCGATTTAGGTCCCGTTTATGGCAAACAATGGCGCAGTTGGGAAACGCGCGACGGCGGTGTGATTGATCAGATTTCATGGTTAATTAACGAAATTAAACGCAATCCCGATTCTCGCCGATTGATTATATCGGCTTGGAATGTGGGCGATATTCCTAAAATGGCACTCGCACCGTGCCATTGTTTGTTTCAATTTTATGTGAACGAAGGTAAATTGTCTTGCCAACTCTATCAACGTTCAGCAGATTCATTTTTGGGTGTGCCGTTTAATATTGCGTCTTATGCACTGCTCACACACCTCGTCGCACAAGCTTGCGATTTAAAAGTGGGAGAATTCATTCACTCTTTTGGCGATTTGCACATTTACACCAATCATTTAGAGCAAGTCGAGTTACAACTTAGTCGCACACCACGCGCTTTACCAACAATTGAATTGAACCCCAACATCAAAAATATTTTAGATTTTACTTTCGAGGATATTATACTCAAAAATTATGAACCATACGCGGGTATAAAAGCAAAAGTGGCGGTTTAATCTACACCCTGCGCTCTCTGCGATTCCTCTGCGTCTCTGCGTTTAAACCAATCTTAACGCAGAGTCGCAAAGGAATCGCAGAGGGCGCAGAGTGTAGATTGAATAATGATTTTCAATAAAAGTTTACACATTACTCATTTACAAAACTGCATAAGAGTGTTAATGCTTTTTTTGTATTTTTCAATTTCCAATCAAATACTTTGTCACAGATGGCAAAAAAGTTAAAGCACTAACTATCTTTGTGTCACAAATATTACAAACAAACCGATGGGGCAAAATTATTTACCCCCTTTTATCCCCCTTTTTTTTGTTTCTAACTTTACCTTTCGAGAAAATTTGCGAACTTTGCGGTTTCAAAACTGTTAATTGTAAAATCACTCGCAATTATGTCTGTACATTCATCCAAAAAAGAAGAAAATATTTATAACTGTGTTATCATTGGCTCTGGTCCTGCTGGTTATACGGCTGCTATATATGCAGCGCGCGCCAATTTAAAACCGATTTTATACACAGGTCCGGAACCAGGTGGACAACTCACAACTACGAGTGATGTAGAAAATTTTCCAGGTTATCCGAACAGTATAACAGGTCCAGAAATGATGGAAGATTTGAAAAAACAAGCGGAGCGTTTCGGCACTGAAATTCGTTACGAAAAAATAACTGCAGTTGATTTTACTCAGCCCGTAAAACATTTAACCACAGAAAGTGGTGCTATCGTTGCAACGCACACTGTTATTATCTCAACAGGTGCGAGCGCGAAATATCTCGGTTTAAAAAATGAAAGCAGATTGATGAATGCAGGTGTATCGGCTTGTGCTGTTTGCGATGGTTTTTTTTACAGAAACCAAGAAGTCGCAGTTGTCGGCGGTGGCGATACGGCTTGTGAGGAAGCGAGTTACCTTTCTAAAATTTGTAAAAAAGTGCACCTCATTGTGCGTCGCGATGAAATGCGTGCATCTAAAATTATGGCAAATCGCGTTGCAAACACGCCGAATATTGAAATTCATTGGAATTCTCAAACCATTGACGTTTTAGGTGAGCATGAAGTACGCGGTGCGCTTTTGAAAAATGTTATAACCAACGAAGAGTCAACGATCAACATCACAGGTTTTTTTGTAGCCATTGGTCATCAACCGAATACCAATATATTTAAAGGTTGGCTCGATTTAGATGAAACGGGTTATATTATTCCTTCTCAAGGATTGACGCACACCAAAATTCCTGGCGTTTTTGTTTCAGGCGATGCAGCAGATAAGACATACCGTCAAGCTGTTACAGCTGCTGGTACAGGCTGTATGGCTGCTTTAGATGCCGAGCGTTGGCTCGCTGAACAAGAAGTAGAGGAGATTGTTGAGCATCAACACGTGTAGATAACATATTGTAGGTGCGTATTGCATAAGTCCAAATTTTGGGATTGTGCGGCGTATGCAATACGCCGCACAATATTTCTTCTTTTGATACGACATGAAATGGAGTTCTCAGTTGATTTTTAGGGTAAACATCTATCAACTATCAATCAACAACTAACAACTAAATTATGGCTCAAAGAATAAATAACACTGACGATACACCCAAAACCAAACTCACGCGCGAAAATTTGCGCGGAGCTTTAGAGATTTATCAATTTCTCAGACCTTACCAAAAACAGTTTTGGTTAGGATTGATTTTGTTATTCCTTTCGTCGGTGTCGTTCATGGTTTTTCCATTTATTTCAGGAAGAATTGTTGATATAGCCCAAGGCAAAACCAATTTTGATTTTAATTTTTTCGGTAAAACCATTTCCTACACGCTTACACTGGCAAAAATTGGCAAGTTTTTAATTATTTTATTGGTCGCCCAAGGCATACTTTCCTATTTTCGAGTAACGCTCTTTGCAAAAGTCAGTGAAAACGGTATTGCCGATGTACGCGGCGCACTTTATACTAAAATTATAACGCTGCCGATTTCTTTTTTTGAAAAGAGTAGGGTAGGAGAGTTGATTTCTAGAACCAATTCGGATGTAGAAAAATTATACAGTACGTTTTCTGTCACACTCGCTGAGTTTATTCGCCAAATTATTATTTTAGTGTCGGGTATTACCATTCTGTGTGTCACCACTTGGAAATTAGCTTTAGTCATGCTTGCTACCTTTCCAGTGATTGTAGTAGGTGCTATATTTTTTGGTCGATTTATTCGCAAAATGTCGAAAGAGCGCCAAACGGCTATTGCCGATACAAACGTTATTTTAGATGAAACTCTGCAAGCTATCGCTGCTGTCAAAGCATTTACTAACGAAAGCTTTGAATCGCTACGATATGGCAAAATGAACCGAAAAGCTGTGGATGTTTCGATGAAATACGCATCGTGGCGTGCTATATTTTCCACGTTTATTGTAGTGGTTTTATTCGGTACTTTGTTTTTTGTTCTGTGGGAAGGTGCGGTTTTATTACAAAGCAATCAAATCACTGCGGGTGAATTGATTATGTTTTTTACCTATACAGCTATTATTGGTGGCGCTATTGCTGGTTTGGGTAATTTTTATACAGAATTAGTCGGTGCAGTAGGCGCAACGGAACGGATTCGTGAAATTTTACATTCGCCATCAGAAGTAAAAATAACTGATGCTGCCAAACCGATTCAAAAAAGCTTGTACGGCGAAATTGAATTCAAAAATGTGCAGTTTGAATATCCGACGCGCGCCGATATAAAAGTGCTAAACAACGTAAGTTTTAGAATCAATGCCGGTCAGAAAATAGCGATTGTTGGTCCGAGCGGTGCTGGGAAATCGACGATAATTCAATTACTTCTGCGTTTTTATAATCTGAGTGGTGGAGAAATTTTAGTAGATGGTAAAAATATTGCCGATACCAATATCACAGAATACCGCCAACATTTGAGTTTAGTCCCGCAAGAGGTTTTGCTTTTTGGTGGCACTATTCGCGAAAATATTTTATACGGCAAACCCGATGCGACACAAGCAGAACTTAACGAAGCTGCGCGCCAATCAAACTGTTTAGAGTTTATCAATTCTTTTCCTGAAGGATTTGAAACTATTGTGGGTGAGCGCGGCATAAAACTTTCGGGTGGTCAGCGCCAACGCATTGCTATTGCACGTGCCATTTTACGCAACCCTTCTATTTTACTCCTCGATGAAGCAACTTCTTCGCTCGATGCTGAATCTGAAAAAGTGGTACAAGAAGCACTCAATAACCTCATGGAAAACAGAACGAGCATCATTGTTGCGCACCGATTGGCTACTATTCGCGATGTCGATCAAATTTATGTTTTAGAGCACGGCAGAATTGTTGAGCAAGGCACGCACGAAGAACTTTCGAATATCGAGAATGGTCTTTATGAAAATTTGGCAAGGTTGCAGTTTGGGAGTTGAGAAAAATTATTACAGAAGATTTCCTTAATTCATAACTCTCTCCCACATTTTTTTTAACTTTGCGACTTCAAAATTTTGACATGAGCGAAATAAGCAACGCAACCCAACTCGAGACGGCAAAAAAATTAGGTTTACGCGAAGAAGAATACGAAAAAATTTGTGGCTACCTCGGCAGAATTCCCAATTTTACAGAATTGAGCATTTACTCAGTGATGTGGTCTGAGCATTGTAGTTATAAAAACTCTATCGTGCAACTCAAAACTTTGCCGCGTTCGGGTGGAAGGCTTTTGGTTGAAGCAGGCGAAGAAAACGCAGGTTTGGTTGATATTGGCGATGGTTTAGCTTGCGCATTCAAAATAGAAAGTCATAATCACCCATCGTGCATTGAGCCTTTTCAAGGTGCAGCAACGGGTGTTGGCGGTATTCATCGCGATATTTTTACCATGGGTGCGCGACCAATTGCTTCACTCAACTCTTTGCGTTTTGGTAATTTGAGCGAACCCAATATGCGCCGATTGCTCAAAGGTGTTGTTGAAGGCATCAGTCATTACGGAAACTGTTTTGGTGTACCGATGGTGGGTGGTGAAATTTATTTTAATGATTGTTACAATCAAAATATTCTCGTCAACGCCATGTCGGTGGGAATTGTAAAAGTAGGTGAAACCATTTCGGCAGTGGCAAAAGGTGCGGGCAATCCTGTATTTATTGTTGGTTCATCGACAGGAAAAGATGGAATACATGGTGCGACATTTGCATCAGGCGATCTAGACGAAGATTCAGCTAAACAATTGCCTTCTGTTCAAGTGGGTGACCCGTTTCAAGAAAAATTATTACTCGAGGCGAGTTTGGAGGTGATTCAAACTGGCGTTGTTGTGGGTATGCAAGATATGGGTGCAGCGGGTATAACTTGTTCGACGAATGAAATGGCAGCGCGCGAAGGTTTTGGTATGCACATCGACCTAACTAAAGTGCCGCAACGCCAAGCAGGCATGAAAGGTTGGGAGATACTTCTTTCAGAAAGTCAAGAACGCATGTTGGTGGTGGTTGAACGTGGGCAAGAGAAAAAAATTCTCGACATATTTGAAAAATGGGATTTACCCTGTGTGCAAATTGGAGAAGTTACCGAAGGCGGCATCTTAGAATATTATCATCATGGTGAATTAGTGGCTAAAGTACCTGCCGATAGTTTGGTTTTAGGTGGAGGTGCGCCTATTTATGTGCGCGAATTTACAACACCAACTTATTTAGATAAAGTTTCGAAGTTCAATATCGACAATGTTGAGGTGCCGAAGAAAATGTACGATACTGCTTTACAATTGTGGCGTTCTCCGAATATCGCCTCAAAACGTTGGGTGTATGAACAATACGATTCGACGGTTCGCGCAGGTACAATGAGCACACACGCTTGTACAGATGCTTCAGTTGTGCGTGTTCCCGATACAAAAAAAGCACTTGCTCTAACTACCGACTGCAATAGTGCTTATGTGTTTTCCGATCCGTACAAAGGTTCAATGATTGCTGTTTGTGAAGCCGCACGCAATATTTTAGCTTCAGGCGGTGAGCCTTTGGCGATTACAAACTGTTTAAATTTTGGAAACCCATATAATACAGAAGTGTATTATCAATTCGTCAATGCCATAAAAGGCATGGGTGAAGCTTGTCGAGCACTCAATACGCCTGTCACAGGAGGCAATGTCTCGTTTTATAATCAAACGGTTTATCCAGATGGAAAAACTGTACCAATTTATCCAACACCAACTATTGGTATGTTGGGAATTTTAGACGATTATAACCAACAACAAACACTTAATTTTAAAAATGAAGGCGATGTTATAATTCTAATTGGAAATTCTCAAAATGATATTTCGAGTTCGGAATATTTGCGTTCGGTTGTTGGTGTTGAATTTTCACCTGCTCCGCATTTTGTTTTAGAGGAAGAGCTTTTAATTCACAATGCGATACGCAAAGTAAATGCGTCAAAATTGGCAAACTCTGTTCACGATGTTGCTGATGGTGGTTTATATTGCGCGCTTTTAGAATGTGCTATGCCCAACGATTTCGGATTTAACTTAACTTGCGATACAAATTTCCGTAAAGACGCGTTCTTATTTGGTGAAGCGCAAAGTCGATTTGTTATTTCGGTTAGCCCCGACAACCTATTAGGTTTGCAAAACTTGTTGGGTTTGAATAAAGTCGCATATTCGATTATTGGTTCCGTTACTTCTGAATTGATTACAATTGATGGCGAAGAATGGGGTATTACAAATTTATGGAAGAAAATTCACAACCGCGAGCTGGAAAGACGTGTTAAGAATCTGCGCAGATAGAACTTTTAGATTGAATTTGTTTTAACTTATTTTCGCCTGAAAACAAAAAGTTAAAACAAGTTCGTTATCTAAATGTTTGATTGGTATTATAAATTCACAAATCAAATTAATCTTTAAATCCGTTTAATATCGGTCAAATTATGAAAAGAAAAGCAGTAGCCGCTTGGAGCGGCACAGGTTTAGAAGGCGCAGGTTCACTCACTACTCAAAGTGGCACATTGAACAACACGCCTTTAACTTTTAAAACGCGTTTTACGAGTGAAGACGGAAGAGCAGGTACAAACCCTGAAGAATTGATTGGAGCAGCACACGCAGGTTGTTTCACAATGCAATTAAGTTTTTATATTGTCGAGGCAGGTCATACTGCAGATTTATTGACAACTGAAGCAACTGTGGAAGTCGGACCTAAAGAAGGTGGTGGATTTATTCTATCGAACATCCATTTAGATTTAACGGGTAAAGTGACTGGTATGAGTGCAGAAAAATTTTACGAATTAGCTGAAAAGGCTAAATCAGGGTGTATAATTTCTCATGCACTTAGGTCAGTGCCAATGACTTTGCATTCTCATTTCGAAGCATAAAGAGGTTTCAGGCATCAGGTGTCAGGTATCAGGATTAAACTTAAATCCCGAAACCTGATGCCTGTAACCTGACCCCTGATTTTAACCATTCATAAAGATGATAAAATTCTCTTTTTCTAAAATTATTTTGTTGGCAAGTTTAATTTTTACATTTGTAGCTTGCAAAACTGATGTCAACCATATTTCTGGCACTTTACGCAATACAGGCGTAACAGAAGGTACTTTCGATGAAATTACTTCAAGTAATACAACAGAAATCCAGAAAATTAAGATTAACGCTGATGGTACATATTCCATTAGTTTAGTGCAGCCACTAAAAGCAGGCATTTACAGGATTAAAGCGGGCAATAAACAACTCAATTTAATCTTAAATGGCAAAGAGAAGGATATTAAAGTAAATGCGGATTTAGCAACGCTCCAAACTACACAATATTCTGTTGAAGGCGCAGACGATACGAAGACGTATTTGGACATTATGAACGATATGCAACAAGGTAAAAAAAAGCCTGAAGAGATTGTAAATTTTGTTCAAACCACGCCAAATCCATTGGTTGCGATGGTAACTGCTTTAAACGTTCAAGAATTTGCCTCTCCTGAATATTTACCTGTGATGACTCAAATTTCTGACAGACTAAACCAAACCTACCCAGGTTCGAGTTATGCGAAAGATTTCGCTTCAACGCTTTTACAATTGCGCAAATATTTAGCAACAATGACGACTGTCGGTTCAGTTGCGCCAGAAATTGCTATGACTTCAACGGAAAATAAAGTTTTAAAACTTTCTGATTTAAAAGGAAAAATTGTCCTTATCGATTTTTGGGCGAGTTGGTGCGGACCTTGCCGTCGGTCAAATCCTGCTTTAGTGCAAACTTACAACAAATACAAATCGAAAGGCTTAGAGATTTTTTCAGTTTCATTAGATAAAAATAAAGATGCTTGGTTGCAGGCTATTCAAAAAGATGGCTTGATTTGGTCGCACCACGTGAGCGATCTAAACGGTTGGGATAATGCTGCTGCCGTTCAATATAAAGTACAAGGCATTCCGAAACAATATCTATTAGATAGAGCAGGAAAAATTATTGCTATCAGTGAAGATGGTGGTAATTTAGAAGGTGCCATTGAGAAAGCAGTACAATAATAGTTGATAATTGTTGGTTGATAGTTGTTAGGAAATTCAAATACTGTCAACCAACAATAAACACCAAAAAAATAACGCAAATCAAAAATCAAGTTTCAATAATTGAAATAGACTTTAAACCTGAAAAAAAAGAGGCTTAAAGTATTAAAAAATATTAAAATATCGCGGAATTGAATTGCAGAAAACAAAGCAAGTAAAATTTGTGTTAATAAAATTGCTTTAATTAATAACGAAGTTTACATAAAAAATTCAATAATTAAATTCTACATTTGCATATTGAAATACTTATTGAATTAATGACGAACCTTGAACAAGCACTCGAGCTATTGAGTGCATCTGCAAAACCTTTTAATACTGAGAAAGTAAAGTTAGAAAAATCGTGTGGTAGAATATTGGCAGAAAATATTGTTGCTGATAGAGATTACCCGCCTTTCAATCGCGCTTCAGTCGATGGCTATGCCATTTCTATGAACGATGTTGAAAAAAAAATCACGCAATACCGTGTTGTTGAAACTATTTTTGCGGGTGGCTACGGGCGATTTAAATTGCGCACGGGAGAATGTTATAAAATTATGACTGGCGCCGCTGTACCTGAAAGTGCTAATGCCCTTTTTAGGGTTGAAGAAGCAATTGAAACAGAAAATTATATTGTGTTACCCATTTTATTGGCTCACCCTTTTTTGAATATTTCAAAAAAAGGTGAAGATGTAGCTAATGGCAAAGTAATTTTACAAAAAAATAAAGTCATCAACATACCTGTAATTTCAACTTTAGCTGCAGTTGGCAAAGCCGAGGTTGAAGTAGTTCAAATGCCTAATGTTGTTATTATCACAACGGGTGACGAAGTGGTAGATGTTGATGAAAGTGTTGAATTACATCAGATACGGAACAGTAACGCTTATATTTTACGCGCAATGCTCGCACAATGGCAAATTAAACCTTCCGTTATTCGGCATATTCGCGATTCTCACGATGCTATTTTGAGAGCTGTGAATAAATACATGGACGCTGACATTATTATTACAACGGGTGGTGTTTCAATGGGTGATTCGGATTATATGCCCCATGTTTTTGAATCAGCAGGCATTGAAAAACTTTTTCATAAGTTAAACATAAAACCTGGCAAACCTGTTTGGGTTGGTAAAAAAGAAAATGGTCCGATGGTATTTGGTCTGCCTGGAAATCCGTTTTCAGTGCAAACGGTTTTTACAGTTTTAGTTCAGCACTATTTAAATGTCTGTTCGGGTAGTTCTGTGGAATTCAGTAACTCATTTAAAATTGGTTCAGAGCGGACTAAATCATCTAAATTAAACGAGTTTTTTACAGTGCGCAGACTTAAAGATTCAAACACACTTGTTCAAGTCAATAATAATGGTTCGGGCGATATTACTGCGGGCACAACTTCAGATGGTATTGCCTTGCACCCTGCCGAAGTAGATGTATTGAAAAATGGCAGTACCGTCAAGTTTTTCCCATTTAGCGTATCGTAACTCGAATTGATAGAATTTTAAAAATTTATAGAATTCTTTCGTAAATTTTTTTAAATTCATAAAATTCTACAAATTCGAGTTACCCTCCAATAAACGTCATACTCTCTAAATGTGCATCTTTACGATTTGCTTCAGCTTCAAAACCATTTTTTGCACGGGTATTAACCGCATCTTGGATAGCTTCTTTTAAATAATTATCGTCAGGATAAGTACGCATCAGTTCGCGCGCATTAAATTTCGAATCACCATATAAACACGTTTTTACTCCGCCATCGGGTGTAACGCGTAAACGATTGCATGTGCCGCAAAAAGTGCGACTGTAGGCTGCAATTATTCCAAAGCTTCCAACAAAACCTTCAATTTTATAATTGTAAGCTGTATCCGAGATTTCATTTTTGCCTTCTAAAACATTTGAGAAATTGTTTTTAACTGTGTGGAGAATGTCGCGCCAAGTAATGAGGGGTTTTAATTCACGTTCAGAATTACCGCCATTAAAAGGCATTTCTTCAATAAAACGGATATTGATAGGGTAGTGGCGCGTCATTTCAACAAAAGGAATTATCTCATCAGCATTCATTCCAGACATCACAACCATATTGATTTTTACTTCAAAATCGTTTTCAATCAACGCGTCAAGCGTTTTTTTAACAGCATCAAAACTATCACGGTGTGTGATTTCAAAAAAACGCTCACGGTGAAGCGTATCGAGGCTCAAATTTATTTTTTTTAATCCGATCGCTTTTAATTTAGGTAAATGTGGTAACAGAAGCGTGCCATTAGTAGTTAAAGCTAAGGTGTTAAAAAGTCCGAGTTGGTGTATTTTTTCGAGTAATTTTAGAAAATTGAGTCGGACAAAAGGCTCCCCACCCGTAAATCTAACTTTATTTATGCCGAGTTCTGAAAAACATTGCAAAAGTCTTATAATTTCGTCGTCTGTTAAAGTTGATTGTTTGGCAAGAAAGCGCATATCTTCGTGTGGCATACAATAAGTGCATCGCAAATTGCATTTGTCAATAACTGCAATGCGCAAATAATCTACTTTTCTACCATGGTTATCAATAAGCATAATTTCGTTGATAGTTGTTAGTTGATAGTTGGTCATTTACGAATGCCTAACAACTATCGACTAAATTGCAAAACTAACAACTAACAACTAACAACTAAAAACTAAATATGGTTTTGCCTAATAGTTTAAAAGAAATTCAGAAAAAAATTGCCGAAAACCAACTCACGTGCGTTGATTTAGTCTCGGCATACTTAAAAAATATTCGAGCAAGTAAAAATTTGAATGCTTACATAGAAGTTTTTGAAGAAGGAGCTTTATTGCGTGCTAATCAACTCGATAAAAAATATCAGCTTGACCCTGAGAAGTGTGGCGAACTGTATGGTTGTGTAGTGAGTATCAAAGATTTGATTTGCTACGAAGGGCATGGCGTAACGGCAGCTTCAAAAATTTTAGATGGTTTTAAAAGTGTGTATTCTTCAACAGCCGTTGAGCGCATTTTAAAAGCCGATGCTATAATTATTGGCAGAACCAATTGCGATCAATTTGGCATGGGATCCGATAATTCAAATTCTATCTATGGTGTTGTTAAAAATCCATTCAATACAGAATGTGTTGCAGGTGGTTCATCTGGTGGTGCAGCAGTTGCGGTTGCTGCGAATACTTGTTTGGTTGCACTCGGTACAGATACAGGTGGCTCTGTGCGACAACCCGCATCATTCACCAATGTTCTGGGTTTAAAACCTACTTATGGCAGAGTTTCGCGACATGGATTATTGGCGTATGGTTCGAGTTTCGACCAAATTGGATTTTTTGCGCACAATGCTGAAGATATTGTACTTGTTACTTCCATTGTTTCGGGGGCAGATGAATTTGATGCCACGTGTATAGAACGAACTGATAATATTTCAGAAGACTTTAGCAAACAAGGAAATTCAACTAAAAAAGTAGCTTTTTTAAAACAGAGTTTCGATGAAACACTTCTCGATGCCGATGTTTTAAATTCAATGCACCAAGCGCTTGAAGTCTTTGAAAAGTTAGGACATTCGGTTGAAATTGTTGAGTTCAATCTACTCGATTATATCGTACCCGCCTATTACGTTTTAACAACTGCCGAAGCATCCTCTAATTTAAGTCGTTATGATGGTGTGCGCTACGGTTATCGCTCGCCTGAATCGACAAATTTGGAAACGATGTTAAAGAAAACGCGCACCGAAGGTTTCAGCGAAGAAGTAAAACGTCGGATATTAACGGGCGCGTTTGTGCTGTCTGCTGGTTATTATGATGCGTATTTCAGTAAAGCACAAAAAGTACGCAGATTAATATCAGAAAATATTGACCATATTTTTGAAACTTTTGACTTAATTGTTTTGCCGAATTCACCTATTGTACCCTGGAAAATTGGTGAAAAATTGGATGACATAGTTAAAATGTATATGGCTGATATTTTTACCGTTTTAGCGAATATGGTGGGTGTGCCAGGCATTTCTGTGCCAATGGGTTTTGGCGAAGAAACTAAACTGCCGATTGGCGTACAAATTTTGGCAAAGAAATGGTGTGAAGCGGAGTTGTTACAGGTGGCTGATTCAATTACGAATTATGAATTACGTATTAAGCCTCTGGTTTAATCTTCTGAAATTGTAATTAATTAGGTGTTCCATTGATAAACATTTTAGCTTTAGCTAAATAGTCCCTGAAATTAATAATTGAATTTGTAATTGTTTATATGAACTTCTATTTTTTCAAAAACACTATGATAGTTTTACTCTTTTGGTTTGTAACGTTTGCATCGTTTCAAACTCAAATTCCTATAAAATCAGTTGAACGTGAATCCACAATTCACCATTCACAACTCATCATTCACAACTATCCTCACGATTATTTTCAATCGCCCGTAGCAGGCGATATTCGTTTGAGCGGCTCATTCGGTGAATTGCGCCCGAATCATTTTCATGCTGGCAGTGATATTCGACACAAAGAAGGACGTAGCGGAGAGCCCATTTTTGCAGCAGCAGATGGTTATATTGGCAGAATAAAAATTCAAGGTGGTGGTTATGGTCAAGCCATTTATATTATTCATCCCAATGGTTACACCACTGTATATGGTCATTTAGAGAAATTTGCACCTGCCATTCAAAAATTTGTGCGAGATAAACAATATGCCATGCAGAAATTTGAACAAGATATTGTAATGGATTCATCACAGTTTGTGGTTAAAAAAGGTGAACAAATTGCCTATATGGGAAATCGCGGTAATTCTTTTGGCGAGCATTTGCATTTTGAAATTCGGGAAACAGTGTCGGAAAAAACGATAAATCCTTTACTTTTTGGTATTCGATTAAACGATAATTCTGCTCCCACTTTGGGCGGAGTGAAAGTATATGAATTTGAAGGCGATGAAATAAGCAATGAGAGAATTCTTTCGCTCAAAAAATCGGGGAATAATTATGCTTTATCTGGTTTTGATACGTTGGAAATTTCAAACGATAAAGTAGCTTTTGGAATTAATGCAACTGATGGGAGCGAAGGTTCAGCGGGTCATAATGGCATTTTTTCATTGCGCGTTCTCGCCGATTCGCAATTGATATATAAATTCACAGCTGAATCGATTGCTTTTTCAGAGAGCCGTTTCGTCAATGCACACATGGATTACGAAGAGCATGCAACAACAAATCGCTATTATCATCGCGCATTTTTATTGCCTGGCAATTATTTGAGCATGTACGATTCTGTGGTCAATCGTGGGATTCTAAAAGTTTCTGAAAAACCTGTATTAGTTAATTTAGTAGTTGGTGATATAAATGGCAATGTGTCAAGATTGAAAATTATTGTAAAAAGAAAACTAAACACTATTGTAAATAATATTTCAAAACCTACAGCGCAATATTTTTTGCCGTACAACGAAGGTAGTCTCATTAATTTCAATAACGCGCAATTGCGGTTTCCTGTGGGCTGTTTGTATCAAAACTTAAACATGCGCTTAGGTTCAACCGATACTGAAAACGGGCAACTTTCGCCCACTTATCAAATTCAAAACACGCGCACGCCATTACATTCCGACATGGAAATTGCTATTTTGCCAACAGTTTCAATACCCGATTCAATGCGCTCAAAAGTTTTTATGGCTTATTGTAAAAATAACGACTCTCGCACTTCAAATTTGGGTGGAAATTTTCGCAGCGACGGCTATTTTGGTTGTAAGAACGATTATTTTGGTAATTATTGTTTGAAATACGATGTAACGCCACCAACAATAAAAAATATTACTTCGGCGCGAACAAAAAAATCGAGACCTTCAAAATTAGCATTTATTATTAAAGATAATTTTGTTGCTGGTGGTGAAACTGCATTAAAATACAACGCCACAGCCGATGGACAGTTTTTTTTGCTCGAGTTTGATGCCAAAAACAATTTGCTTTTTTATAATTTTGACGAAAATCGCGTACCATCAGGTGAACACGTTATAGTTTTGACTGTTACAGATTTTTCGGGTAACGTTGCGACGTACAAAGAGCGTATTAATTTCTAATTTAAATCCTGATTTTAGTTATTAATTTCTATGAATTCTTTAATTCTATAAATTTGAGTTAAAAATGACACTACCAATCTTCCAAGCCGACGCCTTTACTAACAAAATTTTTGGCGGAAATCCTGCCGCTGTTGTTCCGCTTTATGACGATTGGCTGCCGAAGGAAACCATGCAAAGCATAGCAGCCGAAAACAATTTAGCTGAAACTGCTTTTATTTTACTTAAAACAACTGGCTTTCATATCCGTTGGTTTACACCGAGTATTGAAGTACGCTTGTGTGGACACGCTACGCTTGCATCAGCACACGTTTTATGGAACGATATGAAATATGCTGCAGACACCATAGTTTTTGATTCTTTAAGCGGACCATTAACGATTAAAAAATTGGGAACAGGTTACGAAATGGATTTTCCTGCCGATTTTGCAACGCCTTTTTTGGGAGATGAATCATTGATAGCAAAAATTGTTGGGGCATCTATCAAAACTATTCTTCAAGGTAAAGATGATATTTTGGTGATAGTAAATGATGAAAACTCTGTAAAATCGCTTAAACCTGATTTTGCGCCTTTGAAACATATAAATGCAAGGGGCGTAATTGTTTCTGCTTTAGGAGATTCTACTGATTTTGTTTCGCGTTGTTTTTATCCTGAAGCAGGTGTAGAAGAAGACTCAGTTACCGGTTCTGCACACACTTTAATGACACCTTATTGGTCGAAAATTTTAAATAATACAAAACTAACAGCCACTCAAGTTTCCGCACGCAGAGGAGATTTAATTTGTACACTTGTTGGTGATCGCGTTTTATTGCAAGGTAATGCGGTTACATATTTGCGCGGTGAGATTTTTGTTTAATGGGTATCAGGAGTCAGGTATCAGGAGTCAGGCGTTGAGTTTTAAACCTGATACCTGACTCCTGATAGCTGACCCCTACTTTCTTACTCTCAAAAAAGTTACAGGATGAATTTCCCACGATGATTCGGGTTTTATATTACCTGTACCACGTTCTCCTACGCCGTGTCGATTATCAAAAAAAAGTGAGCCGCGAATTTCAATTTCAGGAAAGCGCGAAATAGGTCGAAATGAGCGGCGCATTTTGCCTTCAAAAAAACTGGGGAATTGTTCGTATAACATTCGACGTGTGTCTCGCAGCATATCATAGGCTTGTGTTGTTGTGTCGATTGGTAAACCAGCAATTTCAGCTGTTAAAAAATGTGTCCGTTCGCCATCAATTGTATCGCCGATAATTATGTGAAAATCGTTATCCGATTCGGCAGCGATGTAAAAAATAAAGGCGCGTTTTATGTACACGTTTCTATCTTCTTCTGGTAAGGAAGGCGTATAATCACCGACTTTCGGATACATATCTGTATCGTAAGGCAATGTTTCAATCAGTTCTTCCACCGAATCGTATGTTTCGCACGCTGCGCCTGACGGTGTTGTTTTAGCATCAGCCCGCACAACTCCAGCAAAACTTTGTAAATAAACGTCGCTTTCAGGCTTTCTAAAATGATATGAGAGCAAATTTGGATCGGTTTGTATGGCAAGATTTTCAGTATTTGGCTCAGATTCAACATTTTCATCCGCAACTGATTTTAAAACAGATTTCTTGTTTTGATCTGATTCAAAATTCTGAAACGAACGTGGTGAACAATCGCAAATAGCAAGGCACGAAACAATCAGAAAAGAAAAGTGAACTGGTTTTATCATTGTTTGCGTTTAATAATGCCTAAAGAAAATAGTGTTCACTATTTCTATAAAAATGAGAATAATAACTATCCACTCCAAAAACTTACCTTCTCGTTGGTTCAATAAATCTGTGAAAAGGCGGAGATTATTTTCGACGATTTGGAGGCGATAATCTAAATCCTTAAAGCGCGCATAAGTATCGAAATTGAGTTTAAGATTTCTGTTTAATTGATTGAGTGTTTCATCATCCCACACCAAATTGGGATCATCGAGGATGTATAAATTATCGACAATACTATTTTTTACGTTGAGAACACCGCCAATAAATTTTAACAGTTTTGTTTTCGGTACAGTAAGTTTTCCGTAGGTAGCGAGTTCTTGTGTAATTTTTTTAGTCGAATTAAGCATTTCTTCCGTCTGCATTTCGTAAAACTCTAATGCTACCGATTGCCCAATATTCAACATAACGATACGCATGTTGAGCGGTGTAATTTCGGGTAGCGAAACGTGATTGTTCTTTACTGTGCTTCGATTAACTTTCGGGTCAACCAAAACTTCATACGTCTCGTCAATATCATTTTTTTCTAACCAACCCTCCGAAAAATTTTTTAAGAAACGCAAAAACTCACTTTTTGCAACTTCTTCATAATGCGCAAAAACAACAACACCGTAGTCGAAAATGTATAAATAACGGTCAGAATCTTCAAAATAATAAAATAATTCCGACGTATTTCCTTCATTGAGTTCAGCTTTGAACTCAGCGCGCAATTTTTTAATATTGAACGACTCCGCAACTTGATAGGCTTCAACTCTATAATTATTCATATTATAACTTGTTTATCAATCCGCATTTCCATTACCCTACGCGCGTTCTTCCCAAATTTGACATAAATGTACTATAGTATCTACGGCGCGTTGCATATCTTGAATAGAAACGAATTCATGGCGTGAGTGAATCGCTTGCTCGCCCGCAAATACATTTGGACAAGGTAAACCCATAAAACTCATACGCGAACCATCAGTTCCACCACGAATAGAACCGAGTTTCGGTTTTAATCCTGCGCGGCGAATCGCCTCCATCGCATTATCAACTATCTCAGGTTGTTTATCCAGAACTTCCTTCATGTTGCGGTATTGTTTTTTAATTTCTAAATTATAGCTTGAATTTGGAAATTTGCGCATTACTTTCTTGATACCATCTTCTAAAATCTGCGCAATCTGGGTGAGTTCTGAAGTTTTAAAGCTGCGTAATATAAAATTGGCAGAAGCATTTTCTAATCCACCTTCAATATGGACGGCATGAATAAATCCTTTTTTCTTGTCCGTCACTTCAGGTGCGAGGCGATTGCGCGGCAAACCCGCAATAATATGCCCTAATATTTTAGCTGCATTTTCCATTTTACCTTTCGCATAACCCGGATGCGAAGCTACACCACGAATTTTCAAAATCGCTGCATCTGCACTGAAAGTTTCGTTTTCTAAAGTACCCGCTTCGCCACCATCTAAAGTGTACGCCACATCAGCAGCGAGTTTTTTATAATCAATATTATCCGCACCTCTGCCGACTTCTTCATCCGTCGTGAAAAGCAATTTAATATTGCCGTGCTTAATGTTTTTATTATGAATGAGTTGATAAGCCGCATCCATAATTTCTGCTACGCCCGATTTATCATCGGAACCCAATAAAGTTAATCCTGAAGCAGTAATTATATCTTCACCAATGAGTTCATTCAAATATGGATAATCGGCAAGGCGAATAATTTGCGTTGTGTCATCGGGAAGGATAATATCGGCACCGAGATATTTTGTATGAACAATTGGTTTTACGTTTGTGCCTGAAGCATCGGGAGCTGTATCAACGTGCGCGCAAAAACAAACGGTTGGAATATTTTTTTTGTTAGAATTGTTAGGAATAGTAGCATATACCACGCCCTGCTCGCTCATTTTAACATCTGAAGCACCCATAGCGTTGAGTTCATCAACTAATAAACGGCTTAAATTTTTTTGTTTTTCTGTGCTCGGCGCAGTTGATGAGTTTGGGTCAGCTTGTGTATCGATTTGAACGTAGCGCAAAAAACGCTCGGCAACGGTGTAACTAAAAGGCATAAATTTGTGAATTGAGTTTCACAAAAGTAAGGATAAAAAAGATGTTACGGTTAAAGTTTTATATTTTTAAACAACTCACCTGTGAAAATTGTCAGAAAATATTAATTATAACAAGCTGATAGGTACTAATTTTATGAGGTTTTAAAGTGAAAAATAAATCAGAAACGTTTTTCATTAAACCAATTGAATCAACTATTTTTTATTCACAAACCACGCTAAGGAAATTAAAACAAACTGCACTGGCAATCGTATTTGCGCCAATTTCACGCTTCCAATGGCAGGTTTTGTTTTAAATACATCTACTAGATGTAAAGGTAAGAAAGCAATCATCAACAAAAGAAAAGCACTTGTTGAAACAGAACGATATTGCGGAATGAGCATGCCAACGCCAATAAGTATTTCTAAAGTACCACCGATGTAATTCACTATTTTCTTAGGCAGGAAATCAAACAAGAACCCGTTATAGATATATGGTTTCCAAATGTGCATGATGCCAGCCGAAATCATGATAACGCTAAATAAAATTATGATTACAAGTTTTAGTATTTGCATAAAAATGAGTAAAAAATCAGATAATCTTACAAAGATAAACTACAATTTAAACGAATGGCTTTCCGTAGGATAAAAAATGGCAGTTTGAATTATCAGAGTCACCAGCTCGCAGCTTAACTAAAAGCCGACTTAAATTTTTTTATTTTTCTGTGCTCAGTGCAGTTGTTGAATTCGGGTCAGCTTGTGTATCGTGTTGAACGTAGCGCTAAAAACGCTCGGAAACAGTGTAATTGAAAGGAATAAAATTGTGAATTGAGTTTCATAAAAGTAAGGAATGTTTTTCAAAGCCAAAATATTAAATTTTCACAAATTTTCCGTCCCTTTATATAACGCAGCTAATGAAACGGGACAATTATGAATAGCTACTAAAACAGCTGTTGCATCTCGACCGATGTAATCTTTCAAAAGCCAATCACCATTGGTTTGCTTCGTGAAAACTGAAACTTGTTCGGTGTCTTGATTAACTAAAATATATTCTTTAAAACTTGGGATTGTTCTGTACATACCAAATTTAGTAGTTTCATCGTGAAGTTTCGTACTTGGTGACAAAACCTCGACTACTAATATTGGATTAACTATTGTGGTTTTACCATCATCAAAAAATAATACTTTTTCACAAACCACAGTTGCATCTGGATAAACTATTTTATTGAGTTTATCTATTCTAACCATAACATCACTGTTAAAAACTGTGAAATTTAATTTCTCGTCTGCAATGTAATTGCCTATCAATCTTGATACTTCATAGCCTAATCGCGAATGTTTTGCTTTTCCTCCGGGCATCCGTATAATTTTACCTGCGTGGTATTCGTGTTTGTGAATTGATTTTTCCTCTCGGCGATAGTATTCCTCAATAGTGTATTTCTTCTCTAATTTATGTTTAAATATCGCAGGAATTTGAGCAGAAGTAGCCATAAATAATTTTATGTACAAATTTAGTTGAAAGTGGGAAAACAAACAAATTTTGTTAATCGTCTTGCAGATATTTTCTCGCAGACACCGCAAACTTTCGCAGATAAAAATGATTTTTCAATTTCATCCGAGTAAATCACAATGTGCACTTTGTAATTTATTCGGTATTTTGTACATTTACATCATGATACAGCGATTTTTAGAAACAGAAATTCTATAATTTTTCTATGACTCACCTAACGCCCGCCTACTTTACTTTTTTTAAAGAACTTGCAAATAATAATAGTAGCGAATGGTTTAATGCCAATAAAGCGCGTTATGAACGCGATGTCAAAGCACCATTTTTAAGTTTTTTAGAAACGCTTGTTCAGTTAATGAAAGATACTGAACCCGATTTAGAGAATGTAGAGCCGAAGAAAATGTTATTTCGTATCAATCGCGATATACGTTTTTCGAAAGATAAACGACCATACAAAGAGCATATCGCTGCATCGGTAGGAAAATTTGGCACAAAAGATAAAATGTATCCAGGGCATTATATTCATATTGGCGTTGAAGAAATTTTCATTGCGGGTGGTGCTTACTTTTTTGAACAAAAAGAAATGCTCGCAAAAGTGCGCCATTATATTTTTGAGCACAATGATGAATTTGTTAAACTTACCCACGCGCCTGATTTTGTAAAATATTTTGGCGAAATGAAGGGCGAAAAAAATAAACGTTTCACACCCCAATTGCAAGAAATGATTGATGTGCAACCTATTATTGTCAATACACAGTTTTATTGGAGCCACTCATTCAAATCAGAAGAAGCACTGAAAGCTAATTTTGCAGAAATAATCGCAGAGCATTTGCGCTCAGCTCATGCTCTGAATCAATTTTTGATTAGTGCAATGTATTAAAATCCTGATTCAGAGATCTACGATTTCTTATACGTATAAACAATCGAATACTTATCGAAACTTGAAACACTGCCAATTAATGCAGCAGTTTGACCAAATTTAGAACCTGTTATAATATCTTTATCGATAGTGATGTAAAGGTTTGTTGCTGTAGCACTGAATTTAGCGTATTGTGATTGAGTATTAGTTAATACTCTCGGAATAATTTTAATGGTGTCGTTTCGTATTAAAAATGAACCATTACCTGCCGAATATTTATTATTTACGCCATTGGTCGTCACATCAAACGCGCCATAATCGGTGTAAGTAGTATCCGCTGTAAAATTTACCACTAAAGGTTGCGATACTGCAACACCTGTTTTAGTTGTTGTCTGATTTCCACCAACCGTATAAGTTAAATCAAAACTCACAGCCGTCCAATTTCCTACCAATTCGGTAGGCACAATGCTCTGTACCGTCGTTGTTTTTGAACAAGAAAGCATCAGAGATATACATAAAAGTAAAATCGAAAAATATTTAAACATAATATGAGTGGTAAGTGATGAGTGAGTAGTCAGCGCTTTTTTTACCACTGACAACTCCCCCTGTTAATTTTTAGCCCAAGTTAAAACGCATTTTATCTCATCTGAAGTATGATGGGCAAGTGCATCGGCAAAAGCAGTATAATCGTGACGGTCAGTAATAATTTTGTTCAAAGCATCAGGATATAATTTAAACCCTTCTGCTAAATACGCCACTGAATCCTCATAGTGCTGATAACTTGCATTTACACTGCCTACAACCACTTGATTTTTCAAAACAACTTGTAACATTAAGCCCGCAGCATCCATAGTGACTGGACGATTTCCAGATGGAATACCCGTTAAAACATATACGCCATTAATGCCGAGTGCGTCAATTAAATCAAACTCGAGTTGAGCAACGCCTGTCGCTTCAAAAATAAAATCAAATTCACCAAATTTATCGTCTAAATCAGATGCTTTTACAGTTCTGCCATCAATATAAGTTCCACCCATACTTTTCAAAACCGAGGGGCGAATCGTAGCTTCATCTTGAATATCCATGCCATAAACATTAGCACCTTTTAAACGCAAAATCAATGCGCCGAGTAATCCAATAGGTCCGATACCGACAACCAAAGTTTTTTTACCTTGCAAATAATTGTTGATGTTAGTACTTGGAATGCGGGCTGCTTGAATACGCACTGCTTCATCAATCGCTTTGGCTCCAACTGAAGTTGGTTCAGTTAAAACGCCGAGATGTTTTATATTTTCCGGCACTTTAACAAAATAAGCTTCATCGTCAATGACAAATTCTTGTTGAAACCCGTCTGCCATTTTAATGCCGCGCTCTGTGTAATCGCCTGTTAAACACATATCGCTGCGACGCGCAGCACAAGCTGAACATTTTCCGCAAGGGCGACGCACCATGAACACGCCGTAATCGCCAACTTTTGCAGATTTCACACCACTTCCTATTTCAGTCACTTGACCAAACATTTCATGACCAATAACTAATTCTGTTTGACCTGTAGGTGCATCAGCGCGCCCGCCTGCTGCTTCTTCTCGATCGGTGCCACAAATGCCCACTTCGAGCATTTTAACAATAATTTGGGTTGGACTTGAAATTTTGGGAACATCGCGATCAATGAGTTTCAAATCGGTTGTACCTGGGGTCAGCGCAAGAGCTTTCATAGAAATTACTTTTATTCTAGAATTAATGGGAGCAAATTTAGTCTTTCCGATGGGAATATTTAGTTGAGTGCTATAAAAAAATTCTCAAAGGCAGTTTTTGTGGCAAATTTAACTTTTGCACAACATTTGAACTGGAAAATTGTAAAGACGCAATGCTTGTGTCTTAATAAATTTTTATCAAAAACTAAAATTGAAAATTCTATAATAACTAAAAATGTTACAATAGAATTTGAATGGGAAAAAAATATTTTTTTATTTTCAAATTTTACAAATCTTTCTCATCATTCATCATTCGAAACTCACAACTAAATTTTAGTTTTGCAAATGTTTCTAAAATCCAAACTTTATCAAGCTCGGCAATTTGTACGTTATTATCTGCATGCCAAAACGCGTTATAATATTCAAACGCCTTTTGCATACAATTTTATTGAAAATGTTATAGAGAATACTAAAAGATTTTACGCTTTTGATGCCATTGAAGGCGTTCGAAAAAGTTTACTCGACGAAAAATTATCTATCGAAGTCGTTGATTTCGGTGCAGGGAGTCAAACGGTTACAACAAAAATGAGGAGAGTTAAAGATATTGCACATTCAGCACTTTCTGCACCGTTTGAGTGCCGATGGTTGTTTAATATTGTGAATGAATATCAGCCCAGAAATATTTTAGAACTGGGTACTTCTCTGGGTATTTCGACCTTGTATTTAAACGCAGCATCTAATGCGGAAGCTAAAATTTTTACCTTAGAAGGTGACCTAAATATTGCGCACCTCGCGCAACAAAATTGGCAACGTGCTAATTATTTATTAATGCAATATACATTAGCTAAATACGATGGCGTCACACCGGAGTTAGAATCGCGACTTGAAAATGATATTGCAATAAGCCAACCCAATATAAAATTGATTGAAGGAAATTTTGATGATACCTTGCCAACAACATTAAAAACCTTACAACAAATCGATTTGGCTTTTATTGATGGCAATCACCGTTACGATGCTACTATAAATTACTTCAAACAAATTCTTCCGTATACAAAAACAAACACCATTCTAATTTTCGACGATATTTATTGGAGTGAAGATATGACGCGTGCTTGGAACGAAATTAAAATTCATCCTACAGTTAGATTCTCGATTGATTTATTTTGGTGCGGTATTGTTTTTTTTAATACAGATATTTTAACGCCCCAACATTTAACGCTCATTCGGGCTAAATTAAAACCATTTAAGTTTGGTTGGAGTTTTTGAAATTAGAGATGAAATTTACTTCAAGTATAATTCATTCAAACCGTTTTCCCATTTGTGATTCAATAGATCTTTAATCTTATCAAAAATTGTATCGTTTGGTCGGTAATAAATATTGCTGCAATTCAACCAAATAACAGGAAAGCGTTTTTCATTCTCAAACGTATTGCGATAACCGTTTTCAACACTTTGCAGATAAGAATCTGGGATATCACTTTCCATACCACGACCCCTTTTATTGATATTGCGTTTTAATTCCTCAACTGGGCGATGCAAATAAATAACCAAATCGGGCAAAAAATGATTTTCTTCTAATTCAGAAAAAATAGTTTCGAAAAGTTGGAGTGACTCCTCTTTTAAGTGCGTGCTTGCAAAAATTTTGGTTTTATCGAAAATAAAATCAGAAAAGAAGCTTTTGTTGTGCAGCTCAACTTCAGAAAAGAATCTTTTTAGCTGATTTAACCGCGTCATTAAAAAAAACAATTCAACATGGAGTGCATATTTTTCAAAATCGTTGTAATATTTATCCAGAAACGGATTTTCTTCAAAATTTTCTAAAATGCAAGGTGCTGCCAATTCATTGCTGAGCATTGTGGCTAAAGTTGTTTTTCCCGAGCCGATATTGCCTTCTATGGCTATGTATTTGTACAAAATTGAAAATTTAGTCTTCTAATAAAAAAACATCTAAGGTATCGTGACAATCAAAATACAATTCTTCGATGGTGGTGTTTAAGATCGGATGGATGACTTCGGCTGCAATATCCATTAATGGAATAAGTGTAAAATTGCGCTCATGCAAATGGGGATGAGGAATGATTAAATCAGGTGTATTAATCAAGTCATTGTTATATAATAAAATGTCGATGTCGATTGTTCGTGCATCCCATTTTTCTTCGCGCTTTCGTCCCATCTCCGCTTCAATGTCGAGAACAGCTTTGAGCAATTCATGTGCGGTGAGTTCAGTCTGAACCAAAACTGCTTGATTTAAAAAATCGGGTTGTTCTGTTTTCCCCCAAGCATTTGTTTCGTACAATTTTGAAATTTTTTTTATACTCCCAACGCGGCTTTTAATTTTATCACAAGCATCCAAGAGATGTGCTTTTCTATCCCCTAAATTTGTTCCAATGAGCAAATAGGCTGCATTTTTTACTGACATTTTTGGTTATTATTTTTTTCGCGTCAAAAATAGCAATTTAAGTTATGAGTTATGAGTTATGAGCGGTTAAAATAGTAAAGAGTGAAAAAAAATCTCTTATCTCTCATATCTCATCACTGTACAGACGTAATATATTAAGTCTCTAATTAAATTGCAGCTTCTTTTTAAAATAGAATTATGGACGACCCGAAAATAGAGTATTTGAACTCGCAATACAAAGATTCTAAAGTTGAAACCGCCAAACCGATCCCGAAATCACTTTTGCGATTTTTAAAGATATACTTCTCTACCGTTGGTGTTGTTGCGCCCAGAATAGCAGCCGATTTTGCGCTTTCTCTTTTTATTACGCCGCGTATTCGCGCCGTTCATACGCGAACAGATGCTGTCATTGATAGTGCAGAAAAAGTAATTGTAAAAATTGAAAACAATAATATAATGACTTACCGTTGGGGTAATTTCGAAAACACCATTTTATTAGCGCACGGGTGGGAATCGCGCGGAACCGCATTGAGAATGTTTGTTAAACCTTTAAATGCGCTTGGAATTTCCGTTTTGGCTTTCGATGCGCCTGCACATGGTGAATCGGGAGGAAAGACATGCCAATTGCCACAAAATGCTTTTGTGATTGCTGAACTGTTAAAGCAAAATAAAGTTTTAGGCATTATTGCACATTCGTTTGGTTGTGCCTGTAGTATGTATGCAATGCAATTTTATGCCAGCAACTATCCACTTATTCGAATGGCATTTATGGCTGCGCCGCCGAAGCCTCAAACCATGTTAGAAGGTTTTTTGAGAGAATTATATATTCCTGAGCGAATTAAGCAATTATTTACGAAAAAAAACCTTGCTCAATATCCAGATTTAGCCCATTTTGACCCTGCTACCGCAGAAAATAAAGTTCCAGTTGAAAAATTATTAATCGTTCAAGACCTTACAGATACTGTTACGCCAGTTTCAGTGGCGGAAAATATTGTTTCGCACTGGCACAATGCGCATTTAATCATAACCGACGGTTATGGACATTATAGATTAGCGAAAAATCCGGATGTGGTGAAGAGGATTGTTCAATTTTTGACTGTTTAAAACGTGTTAATGGGTTAATAATGGTAAAGCGACATTCACTACCCTACACTTTTTCTCATGTATTAAGTTTCTCGCAGTGGCAAACAATATAAAAAGAGGAAGGCAATGAAAAATTTTGCTCGTCAACAGTTTGCAATAAGCGATTTTAAAAAAAAATTAACAATTAATGATGCACTAAAATACGCTGAAATTTGTTTTTGTAAGCGATTTAGTCATTTAAAAATCATAAAAAATTATGACCTACAAATACAGTTAGTAAAAATTATTGTTTCACTTAGGCTTTGCCTACAAAACTTTTAATGATGAAAAAAGTATTTGTTTTTGGATTTTGGGCTGTTGTCGGCAGCCAGTTATTCAGTAGTTGTGCACCCAGCGCACACGTTGAGAAAGATGCATCAGTAAATTTTAGACAGATTAAAACTTTTGCTTGGTCTCAAAATCACAATTTCAATTCGGTTAATCATATTGACAATGATATCGTTAAAGCGAATGTTCAGAAAGAAATCAACGCTGATTTAGCTCAAATTGGTTGGCGGCTTACAAAAGACAAGCCTGATGTCGTTTTAGATTACAATGTAGAAATGCAACGTGTCAATCGCCAAAACCCTTCGTCTGCGTATTATGGCTTCCCTTTCACGAGCATTATTACGCGTCGTGGTATTATTCAATATCCTTCGCCGTTTTATTATCCGAATGGTGGTAGTTATGTAAGTACTGAAAAAGAGGCGACTTTAAAAGTAAATATGTATCGCCCCGACGATAACAAACTCATTTGGCAAGCATCGGTAGAAGATGATATTAGCAGAAATATTTTGACAGAGAAAGACATTCACCGTTTCACAAAAGCGGCTGTTAAAAAATTAGATGTGCCGAATTTATAAAAGTTCAAACTTTTAACTTGATAAAAAGCGATGAAATTATCCGACATAATTTCATCGCTTTTTTTATGGGATATCCTCCCTTCTATTTTATTTTTTCCTAAAAAACTTCTTCTGCTTCTTGTGTTTTAAAGAATCCCAGATTATTTTTTGATCGGGTTGGAGCATATTTACAAACTTATTTTGTCGCTCTTGTTGAAATTGTTTTACGGTTTCTTTTTTTTCTTTTTTTGAAATATTTTTATTTTCGTGAATAGCGGCAAAACGTGTGACATACGTATCGTTGATGTCATCCAAAGTTTTAAGCTGTTCAGGCGAAAGATGGAGTAGTTGCGCGCGTTTAAGCTCACGCTTTTCGAATTTACTCAAAAACGTAGAAGAACTTCCTTCAATTTCAGAGTTAACAGTTTGAGCATTAACTTGGTAAGAAAAAGCAAACAGCAAAAGTAATAATGATATTGTCCGCATAATTCAAATTTTCTGCAAATTAATCGTTATATTCTAATTTTCCAAAAATTAATTCCTTCCAATGGTCGGACATTTCAAATCGCCGAAATAATACAGTACTCCGAAAGTGAAAAATGTATAAGTATCGTTCTGATTGCTATCGCCGCGTTGTCTTCCTGCTTGACCTAATTTTTTACCTTCTGTATCTAATAAAGAGGGATCGGATAACGAAACAGCGAGTGGACCACGCACCTTTCTTAAATCGTTCATATTAGGGTAGACCGTGCTGACATCATCTAAATAATCGGTAAAAAGTTTGCGTGCCGAAAGTTCTAAATTAATACTCCATTCTTCACCCAAAGCTATTTTAAATCCGAAACCATAAACCAAACCTAATTGCGTTGTATAATATTCTTCACCTTTATTCTGACCTTCAGTACCAAGAGGAGATAAATCGTAGTAAGTGCCGTTTAAATTACCTTGTGGATTGAAATGAAAAACGTTAAATCCGCCAAAAACATACGGCGAAAAGTGTTTTGCAGCGTCAAAATAATTATAAGGCAAGAAATTAAACTCCAATTGTGCGCCGCCGTCGAAAATATCAGACCGAAAATTTAAGTTGCGTATGCGTTCGTAAGCATTTTGCGAAGTTTTATCGTCAGCACCAATTTTACCATAAGTGCCAGCCATTTTAAGACAGATACGTTCGTTGAAATTAAATCGCGACATAACCCCAAGCGCAATGCCGGGATGCGATAAATCGAAAGAAGTGTTTAAATCGCCGAAATAATGGGAAACCCCAATATTGCCACCTACTTCCCAACCGCGTTGAGCAAAAACTTCTTTAGAACAAAAAAAAGAAACTAAAATGATGAGAGAAAGACAAAATTTTTTCAAGATGCTTTATATTTTTAAAATTACATGGGATTTGAAAACGCAAATAACGCTATTTCTAACGTGATTTTACTAAATGTTATATTTAAGACCAAAGATTTAACATAAAAAGTTTAGGTTTTCTCGACTGTTTTACTTTTAGACGGATTTTCAATAGGCTTCACTGTTTCATTTTAAAATAAACTAACGAATAGTTCAATTTCCTGTTTTAAAATATAGCCTTGGTTTTTTTAAGAATTACTGTACAGTAATTGAATAAACCTTTATAACTTTGTATTGAATAATTTGCCAAATCGAAAATTCATAACATCGAAAAAAATTGAACTACATTTTTTGAAATTGTAAAAATGATGCGAATTTATAAATTTTCTTTTCTACTCGTAATTTGTGTTTTATCAACCCATATTCAAGCCCAGTCTATTGGAAGTTCTGAAAATCCGTACATACTCAATCCAAGCCCGACAACTGTTGCGTGGGGATATTATTGGTCGGAAGTGCCGCCGTGTTTAAAAATTCATTCTGGAGATTTTGTAAAACTTCGTACGCTTGTTACTTCTAGTCCAGAAAGATTAGAAGCTGCTGGTTTACCACCTGAAAAAGTAGAAAAGGAATTTCGCGATGTCCAAGTTGTTAAGGAACGTGGTCCGGGTGGACATATTTTAACTGGACCAATTTTTATTGAAGAAGCTGAGCCTGGAGATGTTCTGGAAGTGCGTTTAAATTCTATAGATTTTGCAATACCTTATGGTTACAACGCTATTGGTCAAGCTGGATTTCTTTCGGATGAAATTTTTGAAAGAAAAATGATAATTATCAATTTAGATACAGTGAAACGGATTGGACATTTTAAAGAAGGCATTGATATTCCTTTACATCCATTTTTTGGAAGTATGGGTGTTGCTCCGCCTAAAGAAGCGGGTCGTTGGAACAGCGCGCCACCTTGGATAAATGCTGGAAATTTAGATAACAAAGAACTCGTAGCAGGCAGTTCATTATTCATTCCTGTACATGTTAAAGGTGCTTTGTTTGAAATTGGCGATGGTCATGCTGCTCAAGGCAATGGTGAAGTTGATATTACTGCCATTGAAACTTCTTTGAAGGCGAAAATTCAATTTGTTGTACACAAAGGTAAAACACTCGCGTGGCCCAGAGCAGAAACTGCCACGCATATTATCTCTATGGGCTGCGATAGGGATTTAAATGCCGCTACTCATATCGCCGTCAGAGAAATGATTAAATACTTGATGGAAGAAAAAAACTTATCGAAAGCTGATGCTTATATGCTTTGCAGCATCGCAGTTGATGTAAATATTACCCAATTAGTTGATGGCAATGTGGGTGTTCATTGCATGCTGCCGAAATCTGTTTTTGTAAAGTAGAAAAAACTTGTGATGTTTGATAGCTCTTTAATATTTATGGGTTAATATTGGATATTAATTGATTACTCCTAAGAATGTGCGCTCCCAAACTCCCAAACCCCCGATATTTCACAAATTTCTAAACCGGGTTGTTTTTCACCAAAAGAAAAGACAACGATGTGTTTAGCGTTGCAAAAATTACAATCTACTCCAAAGTAGAGTGTGGGTAAGTTATCAATGGTAAAATCTCCCATATACACTGCCCAATCGGATGTTTTCGTAGCTAAGCCATTATCTAATATTTCATGCGCGGTTAAAACTTTTTCATTTTTGTAAATTTCAGAAAAAGGAAAACCCGTTTGGTATGGAACAATATTTATTTTATTATACTTCGAACAATGGCAACATTTAAAAGAAGACTGAACCGAAGGATCAGTTTGCTCATTCCTGAAAGTATTTTCAGAAACGATGGCAGCTTTTAAAATTTTAATTTTATGGAATATTCTAAACATATATTTATTGAATTACTGTCCCAATTAAATTGGTGTATTTACCACTCGGACTATTTTTTATCGTAATTTTTATCAAACTTTCTTGAGCTAATTTATTCCATGTTTTCGGATAACCCGATGTGGCATCGAGCGGTATTTTCCACATCGTTTGCTTGCCTTTCCCTATTTGACCAAACCAAGGAATAATATCGGCTGTTTGTCCTTTAAATGGCAGATTTTGCAAAACTTCGATTTCATAATAAAAATCGTAAGCACTTTCGGCTTGGTTTAAAGCGCGCTCAGGAAATTTATAAATGTAACCACCAATAATAGGGCTTGTAAAATTACCGCCTAAATTAGGCACGCCCACGCCCGTATATCCTCTTAAAGCATTTCCATATCTATCAAATTTTTCGCCCGCGTTGATGGTAACATCATCAACCATATTATAACCACCATTATACGGAGGCCAACCACCGTTGAAATTTTTAGTTTTAAACAGTGTTTCTAAATCGCTCCAACTTTCTTGTTTCCACAATTTCCAAGAATCGTTGGCATATTTAACGTTGGCAACATTACTAAAATCTTTGACCGATTTGAAAAAATCAATTTGCTTTGCGCCTTTGAAAACTTCGCCTGGTGTAGAAAATCCTTTGATTATTTTCCACGCTTCAACCAATTCATTGGGTTCCTTTACTAAATTTAATCGAAATGTATCATTCCCAGCTTTAAAATCTGATGTAAATGATTTTAAAGTCGCACCATCTAAATTTGCAAGTTTCTCATAGAAGGGTAATCGAGATGCCTTATTAACTTCTGTTTCAGGTACGGAACGAACGGCAGATTTAAAATCATCCCATTCTTGAGGAGTCAATGCTAAACGAATTTTTTTTAGAGCATCTATACCTCCCGCTTTATTTGATTCCAATTTACCGCCATCGGAAATTATATTAATTGAAGAAGATTTGATGGATACCATCTCGGTGCCACATAATGGACATTTTCCAGGCGCATCGCAAAGTGCATCGCCTTTGGGGCATTTGTATGTCATTACAGGAATACCTGATGCACTGACTGCATAAGATTGTGCATTTGCACTTAGAAAACCCAAAAGTAGAAATAAAATTAACAAAAAATTCTTCATAGAAAGTTGGTTTGAATTAAATAAAGCAACAATATAAAACTGATTTTGAACAATTGATAACGTTTGACAATTTTTTTCGCCAAGCAATAATCTTATTAGTTTATATGCTGATAAAAGAGTTTTCTAATAAATAAATTAAACTTTCTTTTTTCGGACTTTGTACTGAAGAAATTGGTATTATTTATCAGCACAAAGTCCATGAAGGAACAAAGTTTCACAAAGGATTTAAGTATTATCTTTTAAAGAAAAGACTTATGCTTTTAACAAGATTATTGCTATTCGGATGATATAAATAAAGCGAGCTAATACACCTGAAAATCAGTTCTCCTATTATTCGCTCTTCCAGAGTCTGTTGTATTTGTATCAATCGGAAGCGTTTCACCCTTGCCACTAAATCGCAAACGGTTGGCAGCAATGCCGTTAGTGATTAAATAATCATAAACAGCTTTGGCGCGTTTTTCTGAAAGAATTTGATTATCGGCGGGTTTGCCAACATTATCCGTATGTCCTCGGATTTCAATTTTCATTTTGGGATTTTCAGAAAGCAATTTGACTAATTTATCTAACTCAAAATGCGATATGGGTGATAAATCGGCTTTATTGGTTTCAAAAAAAACGTTTTTAAGTACGGTTGCAGTAGGTTCTTTCGGCTTTACGTTTTGAGAAAAAGTCGAACTATCTCCAATAGGTTGCAGAAATATATCTTTTAAGTAAGGTACAACACCCGATTTGTTTTCTGCTAAAT
>JAYWBA010000315.1:0-7849 GCA_043781915.1 Saprospiraceae bacterium | reverse complement strand
CCGTTGGCGACCGAAAACTTTTCGGACCAATTATGCCTGGTCCATGCCCGATATCGTAAAACAGCGGACCTTCAATCGTCATTTTTAAGCCAGAAGTAAAAACGATATAACCAGGTCCAGGTTTAACTGTAAAGTCTGTGCCAAGAAAACCAATAATATAATCCCGCACAGATTTTAAAGTGGCGTAACTCGGCGCGCTTGTGTCGGGCAAACCCGTAATTTCGCAATTTAATAATTTTATAGGCGCACCATTAGCGTTTTTATTGCCAATAATGAGGTGTAAATCATTGTCTGCTTCGCGCGAAATAGCAAATAAATAGGCTTTCGTGACGCTTACATTCTGTGTTTCAGACAATGTGCGCGCTGAATTTGTTTTCAAACCAACTTTTTTACTGCGCATAATGGAGTCCGGAATCAAAGAAGCACGCAATTCTGTTGTGGTAAGAAAAACAATTTTTTCCGTTTCTGGAATTGAAAGTTTTGCATCAGCCCTATCAATACCGCGATATGTTTCAAAGTTTGGCTCGAGAGAACGGTCTTTAACTACATCTTCCGATTCTGCTGTTTCAACATACTTACTTTTCACTACGAAAGAATAGTTTCCGTTGTGAACGAAAATAGCACTATCTCCGCGCATATCGGAAAGTTTGGAAATGGTATCTAAATCAGTTCCTCGCGTTTGTAAAGGAATAGGAAATGTGTGTTTGGAGCGCATTCCACAAGCTGCGAAAACAGAGACAATGAGAATGATTGAACTGAGCGTGTGTGATGCAATTTTCGTCTCCATTTTAAATGTGTTTTATTCGTTGAAATATGGTGTATTCTTGAAACAAAAGTAAACAATTATTTCTAATTTAGCAAATTACGTAATTCAAACAAAAGGGCGACCGCAAGGGTACGCCCCTACATCATTCAATAAAATTCATTATAGTGCAAAATGGCAAAAAAATGAAAATAAAAACACGAAAAGATGTAGGGGCGTACCCTTGCGGTCGCCCTTTTTGTAAAGTTTGTAACCCGTTTTAAAATAGTTTTACTATGTGTATTTCATTTATGAGCTTCGCACCTAATAGGTTAATTTACATTATTCCTTCACAAACTTTGCTACATTCGATTGAACTCTCAAAAAATATAAACCTTGTGGCAAATTCGACACATTAAGGTGTTCGTCGGGTTTTATATTTCCTGTTTGCAAAATTTGTCCTTGAACATTTGCAATGGAGTAAGCACTTTTTTTTGTTAAACCGCCCACTAAAATAGTCTCCGAACTTGGATTTGGTGAAATTGAAATTTTTACATCGAGTGGGTCGTTCACGCCTGTTAAAGCATAGCACGCTGCTTGAACTTCAACGCGCGTATTACAACCTTTAGAATTTAAGTTGAAATTTGCAATATTTGCTTTGACTTTTATATAGTCGCAAACACTTTTAACCGTACAATCGAATAATTTAGTGTTATTGGTTAATTTCATTTCATTGATAGAAGTAGTTTTAAGACTATCTAAACCAGATAAGCTAAACAATGATGCGTTACTATCTAAATAAAGCCCTCCATTGATATTTTTCAACTCATAAAGAGAAGCTAAACTGACCAAATTGTTATGTCCCGATATTTCGAATGAACCACCTACAGAATTAAGTGCATTGAAGCCATTTAAACTTGTGAGTGAAGCATTGCCGAATACATAAACATTTCCAAAAATTTTCTTTAATGAATATAAACCTGCTAAATTCTCTAACCCATTACCGACAATACTTAAACCCGCTTTTAAAGTATCGAGTAGATTTAAACCCATAAAATTTTGCAGGTTTTTATTGTATCCAATATTGAGATTTCCGCCCACAGTTTTGAGTGAATCTAAGCCACTCAAATTCGTTAAAGCTGAATTCCGCGTGATTTCAACCGAACCTGCAATGGAGCGTACGGCGTTTAAACCCGATAAATTTTTAAGAGAAAGATTATCAGAAATGAGTAAATTTCTCAGAATTAAATTCAACGAACCCAAGCCACTAATATTTGTTAGCGCCGGATTTGAACTAATGACAATGTCTCTACCAATCGAATTAATAGCGCTTAATTCAGAAATATTCGTTAAAGCACTATCAGAAACAATACTCAGATCGACCCCAATAGATTTTATGGATCGGAAGGCATTTAATTTTGTCAATGCTGAACAATTTGTAATACTAAGCGAGCCTCCTAAATGACTAAGTACATTTAAACCTGAAAAACTCGTTAAAGCATTATTATATGAAAGTGTTAAACTGCCACCAATGAAAGTTAAAGAATCTAAACCTTTCAGACTTGATAAAGAATTATTGTTCTGAAAATAAACATCGGCACCAATAGATGTTAATTTATTCAGACCATCTAAACTTTTTAACCCTTTGTTATTGGCAACAATAAAAAATGAATTAACGCTATTCAGCGCATTAAATCCAGTAAGATTAGCGATTATCGGATTATCGGAAATGATAACACCACCGCCAATGTTTTTCACAGAATCTAAACCCGTTAAAGATACAAGAGCCGTATCGTTAGTGATTCTTAAATTCTGACCAATACTATTCAATGTTTTTAATTCAGGAAATCCCGTCAAAGCTGAGTTCAATTCAATAAACAAACCGCCAGTAACTGATTTCAGCGTTGTTAATCCGTTTAAATTAACTAATGAAGCATTTTTATTAATGGTTACGTTACCTTGAACAGCTGTCAGTGCATTTAAACTTGAAAAAGATTTAAGCGCCTTGTTGTTGAAAACGGTGATTGAACCAACTGAAGTAAGAGCATTTAAGCCTGTTAAGCTCGTAAGAGAATCATTATCAGAAATAAACAAGCCGCCTTTAATTGTTTTGAGCGCCTCTAAGCCTTTGAGTGTATTGAATCCGGAAGAGATATATTGTCCGCCATCGGGTTTATAATCGCCAATATAAACATCGCCATCAATGGCGGTAACGGCACTTAATCCATTTAGGTTTTTTATGTTTTTTCCGACAATGGCTAAGCCGCCTAAAATGTGCGTACAACCTGGGTTTTTAATCGGAAAACTATCTACATCGAGTTGAGAATTAAAGCCGATGCCGTTGGAACCACAGTTTTGTGCATTAACGTTGAAACCCAAAACTACAATAAGAATTGAGACAATAAAAGGTAAAATTTGTTTCATGGGAATTTAATTGTGTATAAATAATGCTCACAGTTAAAATATAATTCAAAAATAAGGTATTCGGACTGTTATTTGCAAATCGGGTACTGGAATTTTCATTTTAATAACATTCTTGTATTTACAAAACGGTTTTCTCATAAAAAATTTGAGACCATACTTAGGCAATGTTTGCAACTTTGCAAGCAAAATTCTCGCAAAGTCACAAAGTTGCGAAGATTTTACCACGATTTGGCTTAATTTGATTTTTACTATAATAAACCCTTTGCTTGCCCTATTAGTACTTCATTCATATAAAGCACAAAGTCAATGCCAAGAATGGAAAAAATTGAGATTAACCCAATGCGATTTGCGCATTAAACACCAAATTGGGTTAGGTGGTGGTCTAAATGTTTGTAAAACATATTATTCCATTCGTTGGTGGTTAATTTTCCGAACGAATGCGATTCCTTATTGTCGAAATGATTTTCACCTAAGGCATGGACTCGATTTATATAACTAACGAGTCTATTTTTTTCAGTGTCAAAATCTTTTTCGGTTGTCATCTTAAAATCTGGACCTGTTGGCGAATTCTTTTTGTACGGAATATCGCTCACTACAGCTTTTTTTGCCACTAATTTAATGATAAACTTCAAGAATGGATTGGGTTTGGGATGATTATTTTCAAACAGATATTCATAAGAAACATTGCAATGCGCCAACATCTGCGAAACTGTCATTTTTCCCCAAAGTGCTTGTGAAGTAGGTTTAAGTGCATTGATACGTTGAATAACTTTTTCTGAAACAGCGGGGGTGAAAATATTAGGTAAATCCATGTTGAAAAATTTAATGGCGAGAGAGAATTTTAAAACAAAGATAGTAGTTCCGCGCAAAGGCGCAAAGAAAAAGCGCAAAGACGCAAAAAATTCAGTGGCGCAAATCTTTCTTCTGCACCTTTGCAAACTCTTTTGCGCCTTTGCGCAAAATGCTCAACGCACAAAAACGCACCTATCGAAAATAACATCGGAAAGGAAACCCGTGCATAAACCTTTTAGCGTTATGCTATCGCCTACATTAAACTTTCTGTCGGGTGCTTTAGTGAACTTATCGAGTGTGCAACGCACACCTTTAATCGGGTTTTCTGTTTCAAAGGCGATGGTAGTACCTACTGTATCTAAAACAACTTCTGAAATTTTTCCAGAAACTTCTATTATGCGCAAATCGGTTTCTGAACCAACGTATTTTTTTGTCGCTTCAGCTTCATCGGTTTCAAATTCGTTCACAACAGCGTTTGCAGTTGTAAACAATGTGGGTTTACCAATTTTGGCATGTGGTTTAAACCATTGTTGCAAACCATAAGCTCCAACGCCTAGAATAATAATAATTCCTGCAATTATCCAATTTCTTAAAGACATAATATTTTAGTTGACAGTTGACCGTCGATAGTTGGCAGTTGCAGAAATGATAAACATCTGTCAACTATCAACTAAATTAAGCTGTTATATGTAAAGTAGTTCCGTCAAGTTTTGTGGTGTAGATGGTAATTCCGCGCGAACCAGTTGAATTTAAACCAGCACCTGTTAAGCTAAAATGTGCGCTATGCGCAGTACACCAATAAGAATTACTATTTGCATCGTAGTACACCTGTTGTCGCCCTTCGTGACTGCAAGTTTGAGTGGCTGCTACGTAATTTCCATTTTTATCGCGGGCAACAACTATGCCTTTTGATATAATATACCCGCCATTCGTATTCAAAGCTGCATTGGCAGCTAAGGTTAAATCAAGAGTTAATAAATCATTATTGGTAGTAGTTCCTGTACTTCCTGTTGTACCAGTAGTTCCCGTAGGTGTTGCAACTGGATTATAATCGCTCACGTTGTTATTGGCACAACTATTTAAACAAGTAGCAGTTAAAACAAATGCTGCACCTAAGCCCAAACTTTCTAAAAATTCTCTTCTTTCCATGTTAAAGTTGATAGTTGTTCGTTGATAGTTGATAGTTGATAGTTGATGGTTGATATTTAAGTTTAAAACGAACAACTATCAACGAACAACTATTTTAAGCTGTTACGTGTAAAATAGTTCCAACTAAGGAAGTTTTATAAACCGTAATTCCTTTAGCACCATTTCCATTTAAACCCACACCTGCCAAAGTATAGTGTGCACCATGAACATTGCACCAAAATGAGTTGCTACTTTCATCGTAATAAATTCCTTGTAAACCTTCGTGGCTACACGTTTGGGTTGCTGCAACATAGTTACCACTTGTATCGCGTGCAACCACAATTCCATTCGAGACAATATAGCCTCCGTTAGTTTTCAAAGCTGCGTTCGCTGAAAGAGATAAATCAACTGTTGCTAAATCAGAACCCGTAGTGGGTGTTATTAAATTACTATTATTATTAGCGCAACTGTGTAAACAAGTTGCTGTTAAAACAAATGCGGCACCTAAGCCAAGGGTTTCTAAAAACTCACGTCTTTCCATCTAAAATCTTTTTTTAGGTTGAAATAATCTTTTCTTACTATTGGATGCAATCGATGCAGGTTTCGCTTCTTTCGGATGTAAAAAACTTCTTGAACAATGATTTTGAGATTTTAGCCGAAAAAGGAAATGTAAAATTATAAAATAGATTCGCATTTCTCTTTAAAATTCTCATAACTCTTGTACAAAGCAATTATATTTACAGTAAAAAGAATTAAAACGTGGGTTCAGAAGAAAATATTTTTGAGGTTGATGATAAAAAAATGTTAACTCTTGCAGCGCGTTGGCTGATAGAAAAATCGACTGGGCGAAAAAAATGGTTTTTTTATGGTGGCATGGGAGCAGGGAAAACAACTTTAGTAAAGCATTTGGTGGAAGCTTTAGGTTTTAAAGATGCTGTTGTTTCAAGCCCAACATTTTCGATTGTAAACGTCTATGAAAAAAAAGAAAATAAGCAGGAACGCATTTACCATATCGATTTATACCGACTTAAAAGCTACGAAGAAGCGCTCGATATTGATATAGAAAGTTATTTGGACGACGATAATTTTTGCTTCATAGAATGGCCTCAGATAATAGAAAATTTGGCAGATGACAATTTTTTTAAAATAGTTATTGATATTGATGCAAAATCTGAACGAAAAATCATAATTTTGTAAAAAATTAGTTTTAATGGGCGTAGGTGCGGCATCAAGTTTCGGAGAATATAAGCACGGTTATAGACCGCAAGAAGAAATGATGCCCATTGAAGTAAAAAAAGGGGCACTTTTCATCGGCATTCCCAAAGAAACAACACTTCAAGAAAATCGCGTACCACTCATTCCCTCTGCAGTCCGTACTTTAGTTGGTCGCGGACACCGCGTGCGCATTCAACGCGGCGCAGGCATCAAATCAAATTTCACCGATATTGAATATTCGGAAGCTGGTGCAGAATTACACGAAGATACGCGCAGTATTTTTGAAGCTGATATCATTATAAAATCAGCACCGCCAACGCTCGAAGAAATAGATTTTTGCCATCCGGATCAAGTTATCATTACGCCCTTACAAGCGCCAGTTATTACGGCTGAATATATCGATAAATTATGCGAAAAGCGCGTTATCGCTTTAGCGATGGAATATTTGAGCGACGATAAAGGTATGTACCCTATTGTTCGCATCATGTCAGAAATTGCGGGTAGTTGCTCGATGCTCATCGCTGCCGAATTATTAAGTATTAGTCGCGGTGGTATCGGCGAATTATTGGGCGGTGTTGCTGGCGTTCCACCTGCGAAAGTTGTTATTTTGGGTGCGGGCGTAGTTGCGGAGTTTGCAACGCGTGTTGCCATAGGTTTAGGCGCAGAAGTGCGCGTGTTCGATAATAATATGTACAAACTTATGCGTTTGCAGAATCAAATTGGCAGACAGATTTATACGTCTGCTATTGACCCACACGTTTTGCAGCGCGAACTTCAAACGGCAGAAGCAGCGATTGGAGCTATACATTCTAAAAATGGACGAACTCCGATGGTTGTAACTACAGAGATGGTTGAGAAAATGAGACCTGGTACTGTCGTTATTGATGTGAGTATCGATCAAGGTGGTTGTTTTGAAACATCGCGCGTAACATCGCACGAAAAACCGACGTACACGCACAACGATATTATTCATTATTGCGTACCCAATATTGCATCGCGCGTACCACGCACTGCATCGAAAGCAATAAGCCACGTCATCATGCCGTTACTTTTAGAAACCGTCGAAAAAAATGGATTTTTAAATCTGTTGAGTCAAAGCCCAGGTTTAATGAATGGTGTTTATATTTACAAAGGTTCGCTTACAAACCAATATTTGAGCCAAAGGTTTAAGAAAAGGTACACCAACATACAATTGTTAGTTACACATAACCATTAAATACGTTTTTTCAGAAAACATGGATTTAATTAGAACCGATTTCGATTTTACAAATACTCCTTTTACTGACACTTTCTTTTAATAATAAAAGTGCAGAAAATTTCCAATAGTAGGACCCTCAAAAAAATGACAAAGAAAATTTTATTAGTAGAAGATAATTTAGCAGATGTAGAATTAGTGCGCCTCAGCGTGCGCGAGTTAGAATCGCCAGTTGAACTTGTTCACATTGGCGATGGGCAAGAGTTTTTAAACTTTACCGAAACAAACGATGGCGCAGGTTATTCAGTTATCCTCCTCGATTTAAATATGCACCGCGTCAGTGGTCTCGATAT
>JAYWBA010000314.1:0-2848 GCA_043781915.1 Saprospiraceae bacterium | reverse complement strand
TTAAAATGCGCGAAAAAGATTGAACTTCGGCTGTATTTAAATCAACTTCTTCTCCATCAACTAATACACGCACGCCATTCCATTGCGGCGCATTTAGCACTTTTGCAAAGTATTCAGGGTATCCGTTCTTCCACCACCCCACGCGCGTTTTATCGGGATAATAAATGCCGGCAACATAATTTCCAGAAAGCGTTTCGCCTGTATAAGTTTCTTCAAAATTGGCACGTTGACCCATTCTGCCATTCCCGAGAGAACACAAACTTTCGGAAATTTTATTATTGTGTGCTGACCAACTATTTTCAATAATGTGCCAAGGATGGTGTTGAATGTAATTTTTCATACCTTTAAGATTTTGTAGTTCTAAGGGTTCTAATAGAATCCCTTACATTATGCAATGTTTATTTATAGGCTCAATTAGTCAATTACGAATTACGGTTCTCGTATATTTTTCCTAATTCGTAATTCCTTTATTTCATTCCTGCATTTAATGCTTCTAAAATTTCTTTATATTCAATGTATTCAAATCCAGGAATAATAATATGAGCTTCTTCCAAAGCATCACTGTTTCCGACGCCAACCGTAAGAAACCCGCCCTTCAAAGCAGCTTCAATTCCCTTTTGAGCATCTTCAAAAACAATACAATCTTTCGGTTTTGCTTTAACCGCTTCAGCACCCAATAAAAATACTTCTGGATCGGGCTTGCTTGTCGTTGTTTTAGTGCCATCAATAATGGCATCAAAATAATGCTTTAAATTCAATCTGTCGAGAATAATTTGCGCATTCTTACTAGCAGAGCCCAAAACAATGTGGATTTTTTTCTTTTTTAATTCGTCGAGAAAATTTTTAACGCCTGGCAAAGTTTCCTCGGGTGTCATTCGGAGAATAAAATCTAAATACCACTCATTTTTCATTTGGGCGAGTCTTTCTAATTCTTCTGGGTCAGAAATATCCTTTTTCCCCCACTGCAAAATAAGTTTTAACGATTCGGTTCTACTGACACCTTTTAGTTTTTCGTTATCTTCTTCTGTAAAATCGAAACCTAATTCGTTGGCAAGTCTGCGCCACGCTTTAAAATGATATTTAGCTGTGTCGCATATAACTCCATCTAAATCAAAAATACAAGTCGAATTCTTTAACATAAATACATTCTATTTACCAAAGTTTGTTGGTTTTATTCTTAACTTTGATTCGGGGCGTAAAGTAAAAGCAATTTTAACAAACGAAAAAGCCAATAATAAGTTTAAAATCGAGAACTGAAATTTATTTTAAAAAATATGCTTAAATCATTCAAAGCTAACATTAAAAAATACCAATTATTCCGAAAAGACCAAAAATTATTGGTTGCTGTCAGTGGTGGGATAGACTCAATGGTACTTTGTCATTTGTTACAGCGCTGTGGCTATACCTTTGCTATCGCGCATTGTAATTTTAATTTGCGTGAAAATGAATCGGATTTGGATGAAGATTTTGTGCATGAATATGCCCGAAATATCAACGTACCATATTTTGTTGCCAGTTTTGATACAAGTTCTTTCGCTAAGAATAATAAAATGGGTATTCAAGAAGCAGCGCGTGTATTGCGGTATGAGTTTTTTTATAAAATTTTGGAGGAAAGAAAAATTGATTGCCTTTTAACAGCACATCACGCTAACGATAATGTAGAAACAGTTTTGCATCATTTTATGCGCGGTAGTGGTTGGCAAGGTTTAAGTGGTATAGCGAATCGCGACGAACAACTTATTCGACCAATACTTTGGGCGACAAAAAAGGAAATTGTAGATTATGCTAAATTGAATAATATAGCTTTTCGCGAAGATTCGTCGAATGCAAGTGATAAATATACACGCAATGCATTGCGACTTAACGTCATTCCTGAAATGGAAAAAATTAATCCGAATTTTGTGACAGCATCTATAAAAACGATTGAATATCTACGCGATAGTTATGCCTTGTTCAATTCGTTTATTGAATCATTGCGAATGGATTATGTAACGCTTTTAAGCGAAGAATCTATTCAAATCAATACTTCTTTTTTACCGCATTTTCCATCGCCGCATATTATTCTATATGAATTCCTAAAGCGATTTGATTTCAATGCCACTCAAGTTGAAAATATCACTGATTGTGTTTTTGAACAAAACTTTGAATCAAAAAAATTTTATTCTAAAGATTTTGAAGCTGATGTAAAAAATAAATTTATTACAGTGAAAAGAAGTGAAAAGTGAAATTAAAAATCCATGAAAAAAAAGCTCCTCATCTCTACAAGTAGAGCGAGGAGCCATCCCAAAAACCGATTTAAAGCATATTTTTTAAGCTTTGAGCCGTGAGCTATGAGCTTTGAGCCTCGTTGAGAAGCTCATTGCTCATAGCTCATTGCTCAAGGCTAAAACTATTCTACAATAATCATCTTCTTAGTAGCTGAATACTCATTTGTATCCAAACGGTAGTGTAATACACCACTTGCTCCAAGTTCTGATTTGTTGATTTGAACTGCATTTACACCCGCAGCGCCGTCAATCGCCTTAACGAACAACACTTTACCCTCTACATTCATTACTGACAATGTAGCTTTAGCCGCTGTTGGTAAGTTGAAACGGATTTCTGTTGAATTCTCAACTGGGTTTGGTGTGTTTTGGTATAGAGCGAACTCGCCTCCTGACACTTTACCTGTGTTGAATTTCAATGTAACGTTAGCTTCGTTACCGTTCGCATCATTCGCTACAACTGTAGTTTTTGATGAACCCAACGTTAATACGTCGCTTAATTTACCGTTTGTATTTGCTACGAAAGTAATCTCAGCTACATTAGCACTTGCTACTGCTGCGCCGTTCCATGATGCAGTTACTGC
>JAYWBA010000313.1:0-7914 GCA_043781915.1 Saprospiraceae bacterium | reverse complement strand
TTCAACTATTTTGGGGAAATTATAGATCTCAGAGTTTGAGTAAAAATGATTTTCCTCAGCTCCTTCAATCGGCTATGGTAGTACGCGATTTGAACGGTAATTCGCTCAATATTAACGAGCTACTGTTCGAAAGGAATAAAAAAGGTGATATTGAAGAAGTTTCAACGAGGGGTAATATCAATGAAGATGCTTCGAAATTAATAAAAAAAATGCGCAGCGGTGAAAAACTCACGGTTATTGCTACTGTCCAACAAAAAGGAAAATTTTTCTATGTTGAAAAGCAATATTTGATAGAGTAGTTTTTTTTAGTTTTGTTTTGTGATAGAAATGTAAAAAACTCCCCATCAAATATTACTTTTAGGGCTTAATATGTAAATTTCATGATGCGTTTTATTTCTAAATTAATACTTTGCAAAATTTGGGGTTGGAAAATTGTTAATCCTTACCCGGTTGATATAAAAAAGTCGGTGATTATGGTAATGCCCCATACCTCTTATTGGGATTTTCCTATTGGCATTCTCCTTCGACCTATCTTAAAATTAGATACTTATTTTGTTGCAAAGCACCAATTATTTTGGTTTCCTTTAGGATATTTAATGCGGGCAATGGGTGGTGTATCTGTCAATAGAAATAAGATTAATAGGAAAAATAGTTTTATAGACTTATGTGCTGCACTATTTGAAGGTAAAGAAAGTTTTAAAATGACAATTGCACCTGAAGGTACCCGTTCAAAAGTAAAAGAAATAAAAAAGGGATTTTATTTTATTGCTATGAAAGCAGGTGTCCCGATTGTGCCATGTAGGTTTGATTGGTCACTAAAAGCTATCGAATTTAACGAACCTTTTTTTCCTACAGGTAATTATGAAGTTGATTTACAGAAAATTATGCCTTTCTTTAAGGGCGCCGTTGGTAAATTTCCTGAATTGACGTTTGATTTTTCTAAGTATTAGAACTGCTATGAGCTATCAACTTTTCGTTTCTAGCTGGCAACTGACTAAGGTCAAATTTTTCTACTCGATGCCAATAAAAACAAAATAGCCATTCTTACAGCGACACCATTTTGAACTTGGTCGAGAATGACCGAATTTTCAGAATCTGCCACATCGGAAGTGATTTCAATGCCGCGATTAATGGGTCCCGGGTGCAAAATCAGGATTTTCTTTTTGATTGAATCAATGAGTGCTTTATTCACACCATAATACAAAGCATATTCTCGCAAGGAAGGTATGAATTTTATATCTTGTCTTTCGAGCTGAATACGTAAAATATTAGCTACATCGCACCATTCTAAAGTTTCACGAATATTATAAGATACATCGACCCCAAGGCTTTTAACATGCTGTGATATAAGCGTTGGCGGACCGCAAACAACGACTTCAGCACCTAGTTTTTTTAAGCATAGTATATTACTAAGTGCTACTCGAGAATGTAAAATATCGCCGACAATAGCTATTTTTTTTCCAGCAATACTTCCTAAATGCTTTTTTATGGTATAGGCGTCAAGTAATGCTTGGGTTGGATGTTCATGCGTGCCATCCCCAGCATTCACAATCGAAGCGTCAATATGATTGGCTAAATAATGGGGTGCACCAGGTTGAGGATGTCTAATAACAACCATGTCGACTTGCATAGCTAAAATATTGTTCACTGTGTCGAGCAGTGTTTCACCTTTTTTAACACTCGAAGTAGAAGCTGAAAAATTAAGCACGTCAGCAGAAAGGCGTTTTTCGGCGAGTTCGAATGAAATGCGTGTGCGTGTAGAGTTTTCAAAAAATAAATTGACGATGGTAATATCGCGCAGTGAAGGCACTTTTTTTATCGGTCGGTGAATGACATCTAAAAATTGGTCAGCCGTTTCAAAAACTAATTGAATATCGTTGGTTGTAACGTCGCTGATTCCTAATAAATGCTTTGAGGAAAATTTAATTTCCGACATATTTCTTTAATTTTTGACTAAGAAGCTGTTTAAGTTGTCTGTTTCGTTTGAAACTAAGTCTTTTTAAATAAAAGACTCCAAAATTTTCTCAATGTAGCTCTGCTATATGTCAAAAATTTTTAAATCTTTTATTCAAAAATACAATACTTTCAATTCAAAACAGAAAACTTAAACAGCATCTTATGGTTTATGCGAAAATAAAATAATTTTATCCTCGCCTTGTTTTTCTTTCCATTCCACTTCTACATAAGCTTCATCGAGTGCATCAACAACAATACCAGAATAATCAGCTCGGATGGGAATCTGCCGATTGAATCTTCTATCTACCATAACTAAGAGCTTAATCATTTCTGGTCTTCCATAATGATTGAGTGCGGTCATCGCTGCGGAAACAGAACGACCCGTATAAAGCACGTCGTCTATGAGAATCACAATTTTATTTTCTATAAAAAACGGCATAACGTTTTCGTGCGCTCTGAGGGGTTTGTTCGTTTTCCTGAAATCATCTCTATAAAAAGTTATATCGAGTTTTCCGAGATGAATTTTAAGTTTTGTGTCAATCTCAGTCATTTTTTGAAGTAACCGCTCGGCTAATTGCACACCCCCGCTTTGAATACCAACCAAGTAGATTTCAGTTCGATCTTCAAATTCTTCGATGAGTTGATAGCAGCACCGTTCAATTGCCAACTCAAAATGTTTACCCTCAGCTAATGTCCGTGAATTCATATCGGGCAAAATTAAAACATTGAATTGGTTTTTTCTTTTTTAGTTAAATATAATCGAAAAATATTAATTTATTATAGTTTAATTACATAAAGATAAAAAAAAGATATATTTTTGCGCTTTATGAAGTAACAAAAAAGTGTTATATTCGAATAACTTATTGATTCATCTGAATTTAAAGGAAAAACTAATAAGTCTAACTCTGAAATTGAACGCTTGTTCAAGATTCTTAAACGATTTTCTTATTTAAAGCATGCTCTCATTAACATTAAAAATCATGAAAAAGCGCGTACACCTGATTGTTATTTTATTAGCAATGGGCTTTGTTGGTTATGCACAAGTCCCTCAATTCGTCTGTTATCAAGCAGTCGCCACCGACCCATCTGGCAGGGAACTCATTAGTCAAAACATTAAAATGCGGCTAACGGTTCTAAAATCCTCTACGGCAGGATCAGAAGAATGGATTGAAACACAAAATGTAACAACTGATGGTTTTGGTTTGTTCGATTTAATGATTGGCAACGGCACGAGGGTGGGCGGCACACAAACGCAGTTTTCGGGTATTAAATGGGGAAGCGATAAATATTTTTTAAAAGTTGAAATGGACGTTACGGGCGGCAACAACTTTGTTTTGATGGGCACGAACCAATTGGTTTCGGTGCCGTATGCCTTATACGCGAATGCAACGGCTTATGCCGATTCAGCCGGCAAAGCCAATTCGGCAGTTACTGCGCAAACGGCTGTGAATGCAACCAACGCGGTGAATGCACAAAACGCGCAAACGGCTGTGAATGCGACCAACGCGGTGAATGCACAAACGGCAGTGAATGCGATGCGCGCTAATACGGCGGGCAGAGCGGATACGGCAACGTTTGCTTGGTTGGCAGATTCGTCGCGCCGTGCACGCAATGCTATTTATTCTAATTTTGCTGTTAAAGCAGACACTTCAAGTTTTGCTTGGTATGCTGACAGCAGTCGTAGGGCTTATCAATCGCAGCGTTCTGTTTTGGCGGATAGTGCACTAAGGGCGCAAGTAGCTCAAAATGCCATCAATTCAAATCATGCACTCAAAGCGGATAGTGCAACGCGGGCAACGTTTGCTTGGAATGCAGCGCGGGCGGATACAGCTACGGCGGCATATACGGCGATTAATGATAAGGATACGGACCCTTCGAACGAGATTCAGAAAATGTCGGTCAATAATGGTATCATTACATTGACCAATCCATTTACACACATTAACGATACCGTTAACCTAAATACACAAAGTTTTATTCCGCTTCCCGATTTTGTTTTCCCAGAGGGTTCTTCGGGCGATGCGATGCTTATAACGTCTAATTTTATGGTGCCGGCGGGTAAAACGTTTTATGTGACGGCGGCGAGCAGCGATATTTATTTATCGAATAATATTACGCTCGTTAATGAGCCGGGCATGGCAATCATTCCAGAAAATACTTTCATTCAATCTTGTTATTGTTCGGGTTTGCTTGCACCGGGTGCGAACGCGCAAGCGGGTGTGAATGCTAAAAAATATATCACTCCTTTATTGCTCGATTTTACGTCTACTGCCTACACTTATACAGTGCCAGTTGGAAAAACGCTGATTATTAAAAGCGGTTCGACAAGTTCTGGGCGTATGGATTTTCAAATTGATACCGATAATTATAGCTTTTATACGCGTGGTTCGCCTGCGCCACGTCTGGTTTTTATACCAGCGGGTAAAACTTTAAAGAAATCTCCTACTTTAACACCGGGCGAAAAGTTTACTGTGACTGGGTACCTGCTTAATAATTCATTTTAGTTGACAGTTGACAGTTGTCAGTTGTCAGTTTGTTTGGTGCTCTTAGACTGTCAACTGACAACTGTCAACTAAGGGTTACTTAATCCTGTAAATCCTGATTTAAAATGAGATTTAAAATATTAATAGGGCTTTTGTTACATGTTGTGATAACAAACGTCGATGCGCAACAGATAAAGCGTCAAACATTGGCAGGAAGTGGAAAAGTGCAGGCGCAACCGACTTTTAGGGCGAGTTATACGGCAGGGAGTTGCCCAGGGTGTTCGGTTATTCGACCCGCAACGCCCGCAACAGCGGGGTATTTGCGGCAGGGTTTTCAGCAGCCGCCGAATGCGTTTCAACCTTCAACGTGTATCAATATTCCGCAACAACCGCAGTTTTTGATTACGCAAACGCCGAGTTTGTGTGGCACGAAGTTCGATTTTGAATTTGTGGGGAATCAGATTCCGAATGCGACGTATGTTTGGAATTTTGGTGCGGGGGCTACGCCGGGTACATCTAATCAGATTGCTCCGAGTACAGTTATTTATACTGTTGCGGGGAATAAAAATATTTCTTTAAGTGTTACGACACTAGGTTGTAATGCCGTGAGTGTGGCTAAAATTATCACTGTTGGCGTATCGCAATTGGGTTTTGTGGCGGATGTGGCGACGACGAACGTGAAATGTTTTGGTGCTACATCGGGTAGTATTGCGCTAACGCCGAAAGGGGGCATTGCGCCATACGCAGTGAAGTGGTCTAATAATGCTACCACAAATTCTCTCACCAATTTAGCAGCTGGCAGATATAAAGCGACGCTGACGGATGCCAATAGCTGTGCTTTCAATGTCGATACGCTGGTTTCTCAACCTTCGGGTGCAGTCGGTTTCACGTATTTTAAGACCGATGAGGCGTGTATAGGTTTTGGTGATGGGAGTATCACTTTGAATCCGACAGGTGGCGTGGCGCCTTATGCCGTAAAGTGGTCGAATGGTACAATTGGTTTAAATCGCGATTCGCTGATTGCGGGCAAGTACCCTTTCTCGCTCGTAGATTCGAACGGTTGCAAGTTAGATTCAGCCGTAAATATCGGCAGCCGCTGCAAAACTCAAATATCGGCGTATGATATCATCACGCCGAATGGAGACGGCAACAACGATGTGCTTATTATTCCGAACATTGATAAATATCCAATCAGTCAATTACTGATTTACAACCGGTGGGGTCAATTAGTGTATTCCGCCAAGGGCTATAAAAATGATTGGATGGGTACTACCACTGATGGTAAAGAGCTCACAACGGGTGCATATTATTACATCGCATACCTTAACGATGCTAAGAATACACTCCTCGATGGGTCGATAACGGTGATTCGTTAAATGCAAAATACAAATTGCAAAACGCAAAATTTGCAATTTGCCCCTTGCAATTTGTATTTTACCCTTTGCATCTTGCTCTTTGATTTTTAATTATTAATTGATTAAAGCATGAAAAAAATATTTTTTACATTTTGCAATTTGCCTTTTGCAATTTGCCTTTTGCAATTTGCCTTTTGCAATTTGCTCGAGGCGCAGCAATATCCGTTGTTCACCAATTATATTACCAATGCGTATGCTTTTAATCCTGCCGCTATTGGAACTTACGACCATACCGATTTTCGCGGTACATACAGAGCGCAATGGGTTAATTTTGAAGGTGCACCTGTTACAACAACTGCTGGCTTGGTGATTCCAGTGGGAAAAGATCAACCACTAACTATTGGTGGTTTATTTTATACAGACATGGCGGGGCATATCAAAAAAACGGGCGGTGGTTTAATGCTTTCGTATAACCAAAAATTGACGGAGAGGTCTAAACTGAGTATCGGGTTATCAGCAGGTTATTATAAAGTGTCGCTAACTGATGGTTTTTTTGCCCAATCGACCATTGACCCTACGTTAGATAATGCCTTAGCTGGAAAGAGTTTACCTGATATCAATATAGGGGTATATTACAAACAAAAAGATGGTCTATTTGCGGGTTTTTCAGTGCCTCAACTGTTTAACAAAGCGTTGGATTTTGACCCAACGCTCGCTAAAACGGCTTATACTACCATTGCGCGGCATTACTATTTGGTGGCGGGTTACACCTATCCACTCAGCGATAAAATGGCAGTTGAGCCATCGGCACAAATAAAATTAGCACCATCTGTTGGTCCACAATTCGATGTAACTGTTCGTGCCATTTTCAATAAAATGTTTTGGGTAGGTGGTAGTTTCAGAACCGAAGATGCGCTCGCAGCTATGGTAGGCATTGATATGCCGAAATGGTACTTGGCTTATAGTTACGATTTAACAACTTCCCCCTTGCGCAATGCGAGTTCAGGCAGTCACGAGATTTCTCTGGGTTTGAAAATATTTAAAGCAGCTTGTAAAGACCAAGATAAAGACGGTATTTGCGATAAAGACGATAAGTGTCCGACCGAGGCGGGTCCGAAAGAAACACAAGGTTGCCCGTTGCCGAAAGAAGAAAATATTAAAAGTAAATGCCCCGACAGAGATAACGACGGCATTTGCGATAAAGATGATAAATGCCCCGATGTGCCGGGCCCGAAATCGAATCACGGTTGCCCATTTGAAGACCGCGACGGCGACGGTGTGCGCGATGATGTAGATAAATGTCCAGATGTGCCAGGCTCGGTAGCCAACGAAGGTTGCCCCTTGAGCGATAGAGATCACGATGGCATCATCGATGAAATGGATCCGTGCCCTGATGTGGCTGGACCACTGTCGAATAAAGGTTGTCCACTTGATGGCGATAGAGACCATGATGGTGTTATTGACCGCGACGATAAATGCCCCGATGTGCCAGGCTCGCCTGAAAATCATGGTTGCCCAGTGACGGACGATAAAGACGGTGACGGCGTACCAGATTTGATTGACAAATGCCCGAACACGGCAGGTCCCGCATCGAACAATGGTTGCCCAGTGATTCTTCAAAGCGAAAAAGACATTGTATCGCTCACTATTCAGAACTTGTACTTCGATACCGATAGATGGGCAATTCGACCCGTGTCGTTTAGAAATTTGAATCAGTTGGCGCGATTATTAAAAGAAAAAAAAGACTGGAAAATCAGAATCAGCGGTCACGCCGATATTCGCGGAAACAAAGAGCACAACCTCCTGCTTTCTCGCAATCGCGCCACAGCCGTGAAGAATTACCTGATATCCAAAGGTGTTCCGCCCGATTTATTAGACACCGAATTTCACGGGCAGGATTTGCCCGCTGCTGATAACAAATCAGAAGCCGGTTTGCAACTCAATAGACGTGTAGAATTGGAGTTTGAATTTGATTAGAATAAGTGATAAGTGATAAGTCATAAGTGATAAGTGATAAGTGATAAGTGATAAGTGATAAGTGATAAGTGATAAGTGATAAGTGATAATAATTAAACCTATCACTTCTTACCTATTCATTATCACTTAAAAGAAATCCTTCG
>JAYWBA010000312.1:0-7949 GCA_043781915.1 Saprospiraceae bacterium | reverse complement strand
GCCGGGTTTTAAACCCATTTTCGCTACAGTCTTTATCCGTTCCCGCTTTCTTTTATCAGTAAATTTAAAACTGTTTGTTAACTTTGCAAACGTATGACCTCGCTGACTTTTTATTGACATCAGCGAAAGTCAGCGAAGTCTGAGGGAGATTTGTCTACATCTTCATCCGCAAGGTATCTAACCCATCACAAATAACCCTACACGCCCACCGAATTTGTTTTTCCGTAATGAGTAGCGGCGGCGCAATGCGCAAACATTTATCGTTAAACAAAAACCAATCAGTAAGTAATCCGTTTTGCAAGCAATAAGTAATAACGCGTTTAACTTCGTCGAAACTATCTAACTCAACAGCAAGCCACAAACCGATACTGCGAATGGTTTTTATTTTAGGATGTTTTAAATGTTGAATAAAAACTTGGCGTTTGTGTTCGCACTCATCTATTAAATGGCTTTCTAAAAGTTCTGTAAAAGTGGCGAGACCCGCAGCACAACTCACAGGATGTCCGCCAAAAGTTGTGATATGACCGAGAACAGGATTCTCTGAAAGCGTTTGCATCAATTTTATATCAGAAATAAATGCCCCGAGCGGAAATCCACCACCGAGACTTTTTGCCAAGACTAAAATATCAGGATGAATTTGTGTGTGGCAAAATCCCCAAAGTTTACCCGTTCTGCCAAAACCTGCTTGCGCTTCATCTAAAATCAAAAGCGCACTAACTGATTTACAACGCGCATGCAAAGCTTCTAAATATCCTTTTTCTGGTGGATTTAAACCACTTTCTGCTTGCACTGTTTCAACAATAACAGCAGCAGTGTTTTCATCAATAATATTTAAATCTTCGAGATTATTAAAATTAAGCCATTCTATGTTTGGCAAAAGCGGTTTGTAGGCATCCGTAAAATATTCGCTGCTGTTCAAACTCATAGCACCTTGTGTACTGCCGTGATAAGCATTGCGCGCAGCGACAAATTTTTTCCTACCCGTTACGCGTTTCGCGAGTTTCATTGCGCCTTCAATGGCTTCTGTCCCAGAATTTGTAAAATAAACAGAATTAAGTTTTTTAGGTAAATTATCCGTTAAGGCTTTGGCGTATTGAATTTGTGGCGAAAGCACAAACTCGCCATACACCATTGTGTGCCAATATTTTTTGACTTGAGCAGCGACTGCGCGCTCAACTTTCGGATGGCGATGACCGAGCAGACTCACAGAAATACCCGCGATAAGGTCGAGCATTTTTTTGCCTTCCGTCGTTGTGAAATGCATTCCTTTAGCACTATCAATTTCAAGAGCTAATGGGGCATCACTCGTTGGAGCAAGGTGTTTGAAAAATAACTGTTTCGGATTCAATTAAAATTAAAAATTAAAAATTATTTTTCAATAAATATTTTTTGAAATCGTCAAATAGATCACTTAAAGGTAACAAATGTTATTCTGTTTAAAAAGTGCTTTTATAGTATTTAAAGGTAACTATTATTATTCTGTTTAAAACGTGCAGATGCAAAATTTTTCTTTCATTATTGAAGTTATTTTTAAACGTTTTTTTCAAAACTTTTTGCAATTATAATGACAAGTCTTATTATTACGCAAAAAGTAATTTAATAAAAATTTATCACGCGATGTTTAATTTAAAAAACGTTCAAAAACATATTGAAGCTGCTTGGCTCGATAGGACATTATTACAAACCGAAGACACATGTGCTGCAATCCGTTCAGTCATTGCAGAACTCAACGATGGTAGATTGCGTGTCGCTTCACCGAACGCAGATGGCACATGGACAACGCATGAATGGATTAAAAAAGCTGTTTTGATGTATTTTCCCATCCAGAAAATGGAAACTATCGAAGTAGGTCCGTTTGAATTTCACGATAAAATTCCTTTAAAAAATAAATTTGCTGCTGCAGGTGTACGCGTTGTACCGCACGCGATTGCACGTTATGGCAGTTATTTGGAATCGGGTGTGATATTAATGCCAAGTTATGTAAACATTGGTGCACACGTTGGTTCAGGCACTATGGTTGATACTTGGGCGACAGTGGGAAGTTGTGCGCAAATCGGTAAAAATGTACATTTAAGTGGTGGCGTGGGAATTGGTGGCGTATTAGAGCCTTTGCAAGCTACGCCAACTATTATTGAAGACGATTGTTTCGTGGGTTCGCGTTGTATTGTAGTTGAAGGCGTGCACGTTGAGCGCGAATCGGTACTCGGAGCGAATGTTGTTTTAACTAAATCGACACATATAATTGATGTAACGGGCGAAACGCCCGTTGTTTTAAAAGGCAGAGTTCCTGCACGTTCGGTAGTTATTCCAGGAACCTATGAAAAGAAATTTCCTGCGGGTAATTATCAAGTCGCGTGTGCACTCATTATTGGTAAACGCAGCGAATCGACAGATAAAAAAACATCGTTGAATGGTGTTTTGCGGGAATACGATTTAGCAGTTTAGACTGTTCTTGTAGATAAATTTCCCGCAGACTACGCAAACTTGTGCAGATGTAGATTTCTCATTGTGATTAAATTTCCCGCTGACTTCGCAGACTTTCGCAGAAATTATTAATCTGCGAAAATCCGCGAAGTCTGCGGGGAATTTATCTATAAGAACAACAACTCAAAACGTTAAAATTTTGTTTATTTTCTAAATAAATTTTTTTTACCCCTCAAAGAAGCTAATTTTGATTAAAGAATGTCTTTTAAAAGCCTTGAGCTATTAGCCTTGAGCTTTGAGCCTTACGAGAAAAGCTCAACGCTCATGGTTAATAGCTCAAGGCTTAATAACAACCCTATGAATTTTCGTTTTTTACAAATTATCTTCACAGCATTCCTATACCTAAACGGCACCACACTTTTTGGGCAAGATTTTTTTGTAATCAGCGATAAAGGAAATCTACTTAAAGTAGATTTAAGTACTTGTTCCTTAACACCGAGAGGTACTAGCGCATCGAATATAGTGTATGGCGATATTACTTACCGCCCGAATGGAAATTTTTATGCCATTACAAAAAATTCACTATATACGATTGATACGACTTCTGGATCGACAAATTTAGTACATACTTTTTCAACTTTAACCAATCCGTTGAATGCGATGACGACCGATAAAAACGGACTTATTTATCTGACGAGTTTGATTGGGGAGTTTATAACTTACGATTTGAAAACTGATAAAGAAACATATTTAGGACGAATTGGTAAGAATGGTCAATTTTTTATTGGTTCAACAGGCGATTTAACCTTTTATAAAGGCGATTTATACATGGTTGCAGGGCAAGATCTCATTCGCGTAAGTTTGAGTAATTTAAAATTTTGTCCAGTTATTCAAACGTTTGCAGCAAAAGACCCCGTTTTTGGATTAGCTGGTTTTGCCGATTGTAAGGGCATAAAAACCTTTGCCGTTACTTCTGAAAAACCTAATTCGCGAATTTTTGAAATTGATTGGGCGACAAACACCTACCATCAAATTTGTTCAATCAACACTACTGTTTTCGGCGCAGCCAGCAAATACGATTTGTTTGCATCACTAGCTTCGCCAGATAGTGTTTACCTTTATCAACCAACGTGTACAATAAATAAAGTCGGCACAGTAGATCGGGTAGTTTATACCAGTTCTCGCGGCTGTGATAGCGTTGTAAAAACGGAATTTACGCGCCAAATTGATACGGTGCAACGTTTTTTATGGCAATGCACCCAAGTTACGGCGCACAATGATACTTTTTACCAAGTTAAAGCAGGGCAATGCGATTCACTCATTATTCTCAGAACTGAAACTGCGCCTCGAATAAGTGACACAAAATCAGTCAACGTTCCTGTTTGTGAAGGTAATTTTTTTTTAGCAGGTGGAACGCGTGTAACAAAATCGGGCTCATATCCTGTTACTATAAAAAATCAGTTTGGTTGCGATAGTACGGTAACTTACAATGTTTCTGTTAATAAAAAACGGATTGACTCAACGGTTGTCAATCAAGTCATCTGCCACGATAATCCATATAAATTTGGTGAACAGGATTTAAGCAATGAAGGTACTTATTACCGAACCATTAATAATAGTCTCGGTTGCGATAGTACCATAATTCTAAAACTTTCTGTCTGGAAACAAGATTCTTTTTTCTTCTATCTCACCACTTGCGATAGCAGCAAAGTGAAAAAAGTGACTAAACACGAACTATCTTCATTCAATTGCGATAGCATTGCTACAGTTGATACGCGGTTTGTGCCGAGTCCACCGAATTTAAAATCAGAATTACCACCGCACTACAAAATCAAACTGGGTGATAGCGTTTTACTCACGCCCAATTTAAATTTTGTACCGAAACGCGTTTCATGGCGCGAAACTGAAAATGTGGGTTGTAATAATTGTATCACTACCTTTGCAAAACCTAAATTTCCGAATTTTATTCTTTTTACTGCCTACGATAGCTCCGACTGTTACACGCAAGCGCGCACATTCATTGATGTGGATAGAACGCGAAAAATCTATATCCCAAACGTATTTACCCCTAATGATGACAAGTTAAACGATAATTTTGGTTTGTTTTCTGATAGTACGGTAGTAAGTATTCTCGATTTTACAATTTTCAATCGAACTGGCGTTCAATTTTTTTCTGCAACTAATGCAAAGCCGGATACGAATTGGGATGGAACTTTTAACGGAAAACCTGCAATACCTGATGTTTACATGTACTATATCAAACTTCGATTTAAAGATGGCGGCGAAGAAGAATATTACGGCGATGTGACATTGGTCAGGTAAGCATTAAACCTCGTAGGTTTTAAAAACCTACGAGGTTTTTACGAGGTTTTGATAAAAAAAGCCGATGAAACATCGGCTCGTTTAAAAATAAATAGGGCGGTTTAAAAATTTAAAACTGAATACTGAGAAGATTTAAAAAAACACTTTACAAAGTGCTACTATCGGTTTTTGGAATGTAATATCTTCGCTTAATGAATCTATCCATCTCCTCAGTTTTCAGTAACAAATACGCTTTTAAACCTTTATTGCAAAATCTCATGAAGAGGAATCGCCAAATTGGATGCTGTCACAAACTTGTTGTAAAGTTTAATAATACAAAAATAAGGTTATTTATTAAAACAAGAAATTATTTTTACATTTAATACAACAATTCTTAAATTTTTACACAACATTAACAAAATTTAATCTTTATAACCTAAAAACAGTAGTTATTTTCTTCCAAAATCGGCTGGTATCTCACCCCAAATTTCTGTTTCCCATTTTAAAATAGGGTTTTTGAACGTATTATTTTTCAACCAAGACTCTGCGCGGTCAATGAGTTCAAAAATAATTTCGTTGCGTTTTGTTTCTTTCAGCGTTGTTTTTGCTTTTTTATTGCGCACCCAAGCTATTGCTGTCATTGAATCGGTGTAAATTATCATTTCCTCTCTCCCATTTTTTTTCAGAAGTGCAAGTGCATGTACCAAACCCAAAAACTCACCAATATTATTCGTTCCTTCTTTATACGGACCTTGATGAAAAATTTGCTCTTTCGTTTGCGTATCTACACAGCGGTATTCCATATCACCCGGATTGCCCGAACAAGCCGCATCGACGCAAATGCTGTTGTAAATGATATTGACCGAAACAGCACGTGTTCGCGAACGCGGTGAATTTTGTTTTTCTGGGTCGGTTCTAACAGTTCCGTTTTTAAAAGCTTTTTCGGCTTCTTCTTTTGATTCAAAACTTTTGTATTTCGCAGCAGCATAGTTAAAAATCTGCGCTTTAGCCGTTTCCCAATCTTCAAAAATACCCGTTTTTCTACCCACCCAAACCACGTAAAACTTTTTCTTTGTCGCCATAATTAACAATTCATGCAAAAATACGTTTTCATTTAGAGCTATTATACACTTTGTGAAACTTTGTTCCTTTGTGGACTTTGTGCTGAAAATAGACCATGAATTTCTTCAGCACAAAGAAACAAAGGTCCCTACATGTAGGGATCACAAAGGACGAGGCTATTTCAATACTGAATTTCATTTATGCTATTTGATTTAATCGACACACACGCACACGTTTACGCTAAAAATTTCAATAACGATGTGGAAGCCACGCTTCAACGTGCTAAAGATGTGGGCATAACCCAAATTTATTTGCCCGCTATCGATTTAGAAACACACGAAGCAATGTTACAACTTGAAGCCAAACACCCAACATATTTGCAATCTATGATGGGTGTACATCCGTGCAGTATTAACGCGAATTATGTTGAAGAAATGCGCGTGGCGGAAAATTATTTGAAAGATCGCACTTTTTGTGCTGTGGGCGAAATAGGCATAGATTTATATTGGGATAAAACTTTTTTAGAAGAACAAAAAAAATGTTTTATCGAGCAAATGCACTGGGCAGAAGATTTAAAAATACCGATTGCCATTCACAGTCGCGAGTCGATGGAAATAACGATTTCAATTTTAGAAGAAAATAAATGGTACTCTCAAGGCGGCATTTTTCATTGTTTTACAGGAAATACCGAACAAGCTAAACGGGTTATTGATTTGGGTTTTTATCTCGGCATTGGAGGTGTTGTAACCTACAAAAATTCTGGATTAGACGGCGTTGTACGCAATATTGCTTTAGACTATATGGTTTTAGAAACTGATGCACCGTATCTGTCGCCGATTCCTCATAGAGGTAAACGCAACGAACCGAGCTATGTAAAGTTTGTAGCGCAAAAAATTGCAGAGGTGAAAGAGGTTGATTATGCGGTTGTGGCTGAGGTGACGACGAGGAATGCGCGGAGGATTTTTGAGAAGTAGCATAAAAAAAACTCCCACTTTTCAGTAGGAGTTTTAAATAAACGCTTTAAATTTTTTAGTTCTGAACCGTGAACTTGTGTGTTGAAATACCAGTTTTATCGATAATATTCAATAGATACATTCCATTTTTTAAATCGGATGTATTAATTTGAAATTCATTACTTCCCTTTGTAATTAGTTTTTCGGTTAATAAAACTTCTCTGCCAAGTAAATCTGTAACAGTACATTGAACTTGTTTGTCAAATTCACTATTTAGAGAGACATTAAGTTCATCTTTTGCAGGGTTTGGATAAACTTTGTTATTACTATTTGTATTTTGACCAGCTATGTTGAAAGAATTGTTGGTAGAATCACTCGATAATCCAGTCGAAACAGTAAATTGTTTTTCTCCAATAAAATCATAAGAGCCCGTACCTCTGTCCAAAAGATACTTTACAGTCCAAGTTCCAGGTGCTAATGAAGGTCCATAGTGATAATATTGTACATAGTAAGAACCTTGTCCAAAGGGACCAAAGAAACTAGATGTATAATTTACAGCTTGAAAACCATTAGGTGCATACCAAGCTATATTCATCCTCATTTGCTCTGATATATTATCAACCCTCATCCAAGAATATACAACATCAGTAGATTTGAAATTTGATGTTTCCTCGATCATATCATAAGGCTCAAAATTTTGAACACCTTTAGCTGTACCAATTCTAGCAGAATATGATGGAGTTGTAGGAGTAGTAAATACAACTCCGGTATAAGTACTTGTTATCGTACCACAAATTGCTTGAACACCAACGGCATATTTTGTATTAGGAGCAAGGTTAGAGAGTTGATAACTATTACCGGTTGCTGTGTAAATATTATTCAACCCACCACCAGTTATTCCGATTTTGTAACTTGAAGCACCTGAAATGGTATTCCATCGTACAGTAGCACTATTTGATGTTACATCTGATACAGAGCCAACAGGATCACCACACGAAGCTGCAACTCCATCTTGACTAATTACAACTTCTTTATAAATTCCATTTCCAATTGACACTTTAAACGATACAGTTCTGCTATCAGCGCCTGTATTTGCTGAACAATTAACCGTAATAGAAGCATTACCACTACTAGTTGATGTAGCTGAAGTATAAACCCAAGTTGCTAAAACAGGAACTCTAACAATTGACCACGAAGTATTTGAAGTAA
>JAYWBA010000311.1:0-21262 GCA_043781915.1 Saprospiraceae bacterium | reverse complement strand
AAATTTCAGCAGAAATCCGCAGAAAGTAAAAATAATTATGACTCTGCGGATTTCTGCTGAAATTTCTGCGAAATCTGCGGGAAACCAATAATCATTTTAGCTTTAGCTAAATAGTTACCTTTTTTGATTAATTCCAATACTAATCACAATTAATTTTCAGTTCAATGCACCAATTTACACATTTGAATTATATTTTTGCGCCAAATTGTAAAACACATTAAAATGAGTCTTAAACGAGTCTCTCAGATTCTAACATCTATCGGGATAATTGTATTTTTTGCACAATGTGCTCGTCCAATCGCGCAGTTTAGCACAGTTGTTAAAAAAGCAGAAGCACCTTCGCCCATCGAATTTAAAAATACATCGCAAAAAGCGGAACGTTATGAATGGAATTTCGGCGATGGCAAAACATCGAACGAAACAAATACATTGCATACTTATAAACATTCGGGTAACTACACTGTTACTCTTAAAGCATATAAAGGAAAAAAAATGAACGAAAGTAAGAAACAAATTGAAATTAAAGCGCCACTCAATTGTATGGTCGAAATTGAAACGGAACTCGGCACAATGGTTGTTGAACTTTCTAACGCTACGCCTCTGCACCGCGATAATTTTTTAAAATTAGCGGAAGAAGGTTTTTATAACGGAACTATTTTTCACCGCGTTATTTCCGATTTCATGATTCAAGGTGGTGACCCTGATTCAAAAAATGCAAGTCCTGGTCAGTCTTTGGGGGTTGGTGGACCTGGATATACCATTCCTGCCGAATTTATCGATACGTTGGCGCACACAAAAGGTGCTTTAGCAGCTGCAAGACAAGGTGATGCGGGTAATCCGAAAAAAGCGTCGAGTGGCTCGCAATTTTATATCGTTCAAGGTAAAGTGCCAACGGCGCAACAACTCGATTACTTTGAAAGCCAAAAAGGTGCGCGTTATGCGCCGCATATTCGATCAGCGTATTTAGAATTGGGTGGAACACCATTTTTAGACAGAGAATATACGGTTTTTGGTCATATAATTGAAGGACTTGACGTGATTGATAAAATTGCGGCTGTTCAAAAAGATGGCAGAGACAGACCATCGAAAGATATTAAGATGACAATGCGCGTAATTAGATAAATTTAGTTGACAGTTGTTAGTTGACAGTTGACAGTCGTAAATTGTGTCACAAACTGTCAACCAACAACTGTCAACTGTCAACTAAATTCAACTATCAACTAATTTTGGAACAGACACATTTTCTGGGTATTGACGTTGGCGCATCGGCTATAAAGGGTGCTTTAGTTGATATTTCAACAGGTGAATTGACTGAGAAGCGATTTAGGATTGATATGCCTAAAGAGAGCACTCCTCAGAATGTTGCAGGTGTCATTCACGACATTGTAAAGCATTTTAAATATAAAGGTCAAATCGGTGTTGGTTTTCCTTCTGTTGTGAAAAAAGGTGTTGCCGTCACTGCTGCTAATTTAGATAAAAGTTGGATAGGATGCAATATTGAAGAAACAGTTTCAAGCGCTACAAATTGTAAAGTAGTTGCTTTGAACGATGCAGATGCAGCCGGTCTGGCTGAAATGCGTTTTGGTCTGGGTAAAAATGTAAAAGGAACCGTTGTTTTAATAACAATTGGAACTGGTTTAGGCAGCGCTGTTTTTACTGACGGACATTTGTTGAAAAATACCGAATTTGGTCATATTTTAATGAAAAACGGCATGATTGGTGAGCGTTATGCCGCAGATTCTGCACGCAAACGCGAAGATTTACCCCTAAAAAAATGGGCAAAACGATTTAACGAGTATTTACAACTCATCGAACTTTATTTGCAGCCACAAATCATTCTATTAGGCGGCGGAACGAGTAAAGATTTTGACGAATTTAAAGATAAAATTAAAATTTCTACACCTGTTGTACCTGCTCAATTATTGAATAATGCGGGTATTGTTGGCGCTGCTATGTTTGCGGCTGAATCAATCAAAATTACGAATTAACACTAAACCTCGTAGGTTTTAAAAACCTACGAGGTTTTTAAAACTCCTTATGCTCTTGGCGCAACCGCTTTAATTTTCTTTTTGCCTTGTATCGTACCCGCCAATTTAACTGCTTCATAAGCATTTACAATACCACCAGTTTTACTTAAACTGCTAAAAGGAACAAGCGCATCAGTGCCTGGTTTTTTAACGTTATAATTTTGTTTAACCGCTGAGTTTTCAATGCAACTTTTAACTTGCTCGGCTGTAAGTGTTGGGAAGTAAGAGCGAATTAATGCTGCTACACCAGCAGTGACAGGTGAAGCCATAGAAGTGCCAGAAAGGCTTTTGTATTTTCCATCGGGAACGGTAGAATAAATATCTACACCCGGTGAGAAAACATCGACGTTTTGATGTCCGTAGTTTGAAAAAGGAGCAACGGCATCTTCACCTTTTTTCCAAGAGAGTGCACCGACTTCGATCCAGTTAGAGGCTTTCTTTTTGCAAAACCAACCTGATTTTTCGAAACGTGCTGTCGGAAAATTGCTATTTCCTTTATCGTCATTGTCTTTGGAATCGTTACCTGCAGCATGAACGATTAAAACATCGTGTGCAGCAGCGTATTTTACGGCTTTGTCAACGGCAGTTTTATCCCACGATTGACCTTTTCCGAAACTCATATTAATCACTTGTGCACCATTATCAACTGCGTAAATGATGCCATTCGCAACGTCTTTGTCGCGTTCATCACCATCAGGAACAACTCTTACAGACATGATACGCACGTTATCTGCCACACCTTTAATACCAATGTCGTTGCTTCTGCTGGCGCCAATAATTCCTGCAACATGGGTTCCGTGCATGGCATCGGGCAAGTTCACCATATTATTGCCATAGTTATGTTCGTAACTGTTAGCGTAGTTATCTTTTATAATAGTCTTGCGTGAATCGAAATTGACATTGTATTGATAATTTACTTTCGATTCGTAATGCTCAATATCTGGTTGAATTTGCTCTAACCAAAATTCTTTTACACCTTGAACTGTAACGGGTTCGTTAGTAGTGCTTAGGCGTTTAAGTATAATATTTTTTCCTGCATTTAAATTGGGATTTGAACCCGCATTAATGGCTTCAACATTCGCTTTCGTAACGGGTTTATCGCCTAATTTTTCAGCGACAGCATCTAAACCACCAATAATAATGGTTTTAATTGATTCTAATTGCGCCAATTCTTCTTGCGATTCTTGCAGATTTTGTTCAATTTCTTTTTTCCATTTTTTATACTGCTCATATTCTTTTTTATTGGCTGGTGCTACTTTTGTAGAATCAATATTATCGTACTTCGGTTTTAAAAGTGCGAAAAGGCGCGTCATTTCTAAAGTTTCGTGCACCACATTTTTACCGTCGCTACCACCGAGAAAATTCCAACCATGAATATCGTCGATAAATCCGTTACCGTCGTCATCTTTGCCGTTCCCAGCAATTTCTTTTGGATTCGTCCAAGCAATATCTTTTAAATCTTCGTGGTTAAAATCTAATCCATTATCAATAACGGCTACAACGACAGTTTGACCTTTCTTTCCTTTTAGTAATTCAGAATATGTTTTTTCGGTGCTAACGCCATTAACATTATTTTCTTTAGAATCGAGGTTAAACCAATTGTCAGGAGCTTTAGTTTGGGAAAAAGCCATTGTGAATGCAACACAAAAACAAACAAGGGTGCATTTTATTTTCAGGAACATTTTATTTAATTTATTTAATGATTTCAATTAACGCTCAAATGTAGTTTTTATTCAATAAAAACTCATAGAATAGAAACTAAAATAATTATTTAAGGTTTCGTTAGCTTTGTTTTAATTTTATCAAGCAGAATTTCTGCCAGCCGTTGTTTTGATTCAATTGTCCAACCTGCGACATGTGGCGATACAACAACGTTTTCGTAACTATATAATTCAGAATACATTGCGCGCTCGGTAATATAGAAGGTATTTACTTTTTCGTTTTCAAAAACATCAAGACAGGCGCCTTGTACTTTTTTGTTTTTTAAAGCAGATATTAGGCTATTTGTTTCAATGACATTGCCACGAGAAGTATTGATAAGAATTACGGACTTTGTGCAACTATTCAAAAATGATTCGTTGACGAAATGTTTTGTTTCTGCTGTTAGCGGCAAATGAAAACTAATGATGTCGCATTCATCTTGAATTTCATACAAACTCGATTCAGTATAAGTCGAAAAATTATAGTTAAACGTGTTGGTGTCTAAATTGGGGGATACAAAACTTTTGCGTGGGGCGGTAAAATGTTTTTGCGCAATATGTGTAGGAAGAAACTTTTTGAGATAACCTTTGGGTAAATATTTATCGTAAGTGAGAACCTGAACACCAAAACCTAAAAGTTTAGCCGCAAAACTACTTCCGGTGTTTCCAAATCCAACGATGCCTATTTTTTTGCCAAGTAACTCTTGCCCACGATTTTCTTCTCTGCGCCAATTAAAGTTTTTGACTTCGTTGTTCGCTCGATTCAGGTTGTTCATTAAACTCAATAACATACCCACAGCGTGCTCTGCAACGGCATTTCTATTTCCTTCGGGTGAACTTAAAACGGCTATACCTTTCGAGTGTGCATAAGGAATATCGACAATTTCCATCCCTGAACCGACTCGACCGACAAATTTTAAATTTGTCGCCCTATCAATTAGGGTTTTATCAATATTAATTTTTGAATTGATAACGAGACCTTGATAGTCGGAAATAATTGTTCGTACTTCATCAGCTGTAATATTGGGCTGATAATGACATTCATAACCAAGAGTTTCTAAGCCTTGAATGAGTGAGGGGTGAACGTCGTCGGTGATGAGAAATTTCATAGTTAAGTGATAAGTGATAGGTGATAACTGATAAGTAAAAATATCACTTATCACCTGTCACTTATCACTTATTTTAGGCTACTTTTAGTTTAGTTATAAACGTATTAACGAGTTTATCGGAAGCGTAATCGTGCGTCACTTCAAACGATTTAATATTTTTGCTTGAAGGCAATTCAAACATGAGGTCTGTCATTATCGCTTCGCAAACAGAGCGCAAACCACGCGCACCGAGTTTGTAATCGAGTGCTACTTGCGCAATTAAACCGAGTGCATCGTTCGTGAAACTTAAATCAATGCCTTCAATTCGAAACAGTTTTTTGTACTGTTTAATGATGGCATTTTTAGGTTCAGTTAAAATGCGGAGTAATGCTTCATAATCGAGTGGCTCTAAATGCGTGATAACTGGTAAACGACCCACTAATTCAGGAATAATGCCGAACGATTTAATATCTTGGGGTGCTATAAATTGCAGTAGTGATTCGCCGTCTATTTTGGCTTTATTGTCTTTCTTGTAACCAATCACACTGGTGTTTAATCTTCTACCAATTATTTTTTCAATCCCATCGAATGCGCCACCACAAATAAATAAAATATTCGAAGTATCGAGCGCAATGAGTTTTTGCTCAGGGTGTTTTCTGCCACCTTGCGGCGGTACCAAAACTTCCGTGCCTTCCAACATTTTTAATAAACCTTGTTGTACGCCTTCACCCGATACATCGCGTGTGATACTCGCATTGTCTTGTTTGCGCGCAATTTTATCAATTTCGTCGATATAAATGATGCCACGCTCAGCAGATTTAACGTCGTAATCGCAAACCTGTAATAAACGCGTGAACATACTTTCCAAGTCTTCACCCACATAACCTGCTTCTGTAAAAACTGTAGCATCGACAATACAGAACGGCACGTTCAATAATTTAGCTACTGTACGTGCAATTAAAGTTTTACCAGTGCCCGTTCTTCCGACTAAAACTATATTCGATTTTTCAATTTCAACTTCGTCATTCTTATCGAGTGGCGCACCGAGGCGTTTATAATGGTTATATACCGCCACAGAAATAACTTTCTTAGCATCATCTTGTCCGATGATGTGTTGATCCATATAATTCTTTATATCAATCGGCTTTTTATCGAAACTCGGTGCTTTTGTATTTTTACCTTTCCCCTTTTTGGTGGTATCATCTTCCTCATAGAGCATGTGAAAACCTTGCTCTAAGCAACTTTCACAAATATTTGCATCAATGCCGCCCAATAACATGGCGACTTTGTCATCGGTTCGACCACAAAAATTGCAATGTTTCTGTTCAATTCTTTTTGCCATGAAACTTTAGTTCTACTGTTTTTGTAATAAAAAAAATCAAAGATACGAGACTTGTTCGTATTTAAAAAACATGTAGAGGCAATGCATTGTCTCTACATGTTTTTTGTTTGTCCGAATTTAAAAATCTATTTCCGAACAAGTATATGCAGTTGGCACATTCTTTATATACACAAGCCTCCAATTTTTACAATCGGAGGCTTGTGTATAGTGGTACGCCAGATGGTGTCTCTACGCGATTTTGCGAATTAAAACCTCATCAATCAATCCATACGTTTTAGCTTCTTCGCCAGTCATCCAATTATCGCGATTGCTATCGCGGTCAATTTCTTCAAGCGTTTTACCCGTGTGCTCAGCTAATATAGTATACAAATTTTTCTGCATTTTTTTCATCAAATTGTACGTAATCTCAACATCCGACATTTGCCCTGAAGCACCACCACTGGGTTGGTGAATCATGATATGGCTATGTTTTAAACAACTGCGTTTCCCTTTTTGACCAGCAGCTAATAAAACTGCACCCATTGAAGCAGCTAAACCCGTACAAATGGTTGCCACATCCGGAGAAACGTATTGCATAGTATCGTAAATACCTAAACCATCAATAACAGAACCACCTGGGCTGTTAATAAATAATTGAACATCGCGTTTGGCATCAGCACTTTCTAAAAATAAAAGTTGTGCTTGAATGACATTCGCAACATAATCGCTGACAGGAACCCCCATAAAAATAATGCGATCAGCCATTAAACGACTGAAAACATCTATTTGGGTCATATTCATCTGACGCTCTTCAATAATAGCTGGCGTGAAACCTGTAATATCTGGAACAGAAATGCCACGAACACTTTTATCCATGTATTTTTCAAGGTGCATCGAACTCATTCCGAGATGCTTAACCGCGTATTTTTTAAACTCGTCTTGTGGTATCATAATTAATTAAAATCTTGGGTGAAAAATCTACTCAAACATTTAGACGACTATTAAACTCTTTTATTGCAATTTTTGTTCGAGCAGTATTTTATTATGGTACTTCTACATATTCAGTATCTTCAATCTCATGGTTGTGACTATGTGTATGCTCAATGTGATGCTCATGGTCATGTTCGTGATCATGCGTATCTCCCAATTCAGAACCTACAGGTTGTTTGAAATACTCTTGAAATTTTTCTTGGAAAACTTCATCGCTCACAAAAACATTATCTGTTCTATCTTCGTCGAAAACAAACTGTGCAATTTTATTTTTCTTAGTAGAATCAATATAATGCTGATAATCGGCAGTGTTACCTTCTTTAGCTTTATTAAAAATGCCTTCGTGATATTGTGGATATTCAAAATCAGGCGGCAATCCCATCGAAGCGTTATAAATATTCAAGAAGGTTTTATAAACTTCTGCTCTTGTAACATTTATGTTCAAATGAATCAATAAAGACTCTAAAACATTGGCACGTTTGAAGAACGCAGTATAATTCACTATGAAATCATCCAATGATGTTGCATCCATATTGGGGTTTCTAACTTTCATAAGACGGCGCAAATACTGTTCAGGGTAATTTGGGTCGTATTTTTCTACCAATTTATCAATCAAAGCCTCGGAGTAAAGCAAATTTTCCTCGAAATAATGCGCTTGGCGCATTTGCTTTTCAATGAACTGTCGGAAATCTTTTTCAGTTTTAAGACTCTCTTTCGATTGCTCAGAAATTTTAGCTAAAAACTCCTCATCAAGGTTTGCAGGTACTTGACGACGAATACCTTTTAGTTCAATCTGAATACTTTCAGGTGCTACAAAATCTTCTGGTTTACCCAAAATATTTTTAACCACAAAAGCTACATCGCCACTTTGTTTGTCTAAGTCGGCGAGTGTTGCAGTTATAGTATCACCCGTTTTAGCAGTTTTCAATGTTTCAGCTAAAGTTTCGCTACAATCTTGTGGCGCAAGAACTGTTTCGTTCAAAACTTCTCCATTATCGCCAATAAATTTAGCATCAAAAGTTTCTCCCGCTTCAGCAGTTAAACCCAATTCAGTTACAGGCTCTAATTTACCATATCTTTTAAGAATACTTTTTATTTGCTCATTGAGTTTCTCTTGTGTCACCGTCATACAATAACGCGGTACCAATTTAATATCGGAATCGGTAAGCGTTAAAAAAGCTTGTTTAGCTACACAAAAAGAAAAAGTGATATCTTTATTTTCTTTATTACTAAAAACAACATTGTCCTCTTCGCCAAAAGCAACAGGTTCTCCAACTAAATCGAGTTTATTATCTTCAATATATTTATTGACGGTTTCAGATATTAATTTATTAACCGATTCTACTGTGAATGAATCGCCGTACATGGTTTTAACCAATTTTTGAGGCGTTTTGCCTGGGCGAAATCCACGAACTTGCGCGCGTTGCGCGTACTTATTTATATCTTTCTGTGCTTTAGTTTTATATTCTTGTTCAGGAAGAAAAACTTCTAAGCGCCATACATTAGCGCCGAGGTCATGAGCTGTTACGTTTGCCATATTTTTTTGTAAGGAAGGAAAGAAAGAAAGAACAGTTTTTATTGTTTTGTGCGGGCGGAGGGACTCGAACCCACACACCTCTCGGAGTCAGATCCTAAGTCTGATGCGTCTACCAATTTCGCCACGCCCGCAGTAACAATAAGCCGCTTAACTCATTTTTTATTAAGCGGGTGCAAAAGTAAAATTATTTTTTTGAAAAAAATAATATTTTTTGAATCGAGCACTATTTTTTATTGGCGGATGTAAAAATTCGATTCCAACGAATGCCATTAGTGCCCGATGACATCCAAATGAATAATGGTTTACCTACAATATGATCTTCAGGTACAAATCCCCAAAAACGCGAATCTTCAGAGTTGTGGCGGTTATCACCCATCGCCCAATAATAATTTTGTTTGAACGTATAACTATCGGTTTCAACACCATTGATTGTAAATTTACCATTGTTGTTTCCAAAAGTATTTTTTTCGTAAACAATAATGATGCGTTCGTACAGCGCTATATTCTCGTTCGAAAGTTTTACCGTTGCGCCTTTTGCAGGTATAGTCAATGGTCCGTAATTATCAACTGACCATTTGAAGTGGGCTGTATCGCATGGAAAAATATCGGTACGAACCGCATTATTTGGACGCAACTCGACTGTAACGCCACTGAGTGATTTTATTTTGTCGACTTGTTCTTGGTTGAGTGTGAAATATCCATCGCGTGCATTTTCGCCTAAGTCAGTCACATTTACGCCCCATTCTTCTAATTTATCAAGACTCACTTTACCCGTAATATGATAAATAAATTGTGCTTTTTCAGGCAATTTTTGTTGCGTACCGTTAATGAAAATTTGTCTATCACGTACTTCTAAAGCATCACCTGGCGTACCAACACAACGCTTTATATAGTGGTCTTTTTTATCTATTGGTCGAACTACAACCTCATCGGGTAAATACGGTCTGTGCATTTGACGCAATTGTGCAACGTTCCAAGTTCTATCGGGCGAGACGATAATACTATCGCCGATAGGCCAATTGAAAACAAATGGCGAATTGCGCTCTACTTTTTCGAAAGCAGGTAAACGGAAGTAAGGGAAACTTGGCTCTTTGATATACGATTCTGAACCAATGCCTGGAATCTGATTATGCAATAACGGAATTTGTAAAATCGTCATGGGTGTGCGAATGCCATAATGCGCTTTGCTAACGCATAAATAATCGCCAACCAATAACGAACCTTCCATCGAAGATGTTGGAATGGTGTACATTTCGAACAAAAACATTCTGATAAAAGCGGCTGCAAAAACAGCAAACACAATGGCTTCAAACCAATTGCGCACTTCTGTTTTTTTGTATGGGCTGCCTTCTAAACGTTTGAGCGTAACTTTGTCTTTTTTATTAAGCGCGTTCTGTAGATCTTCTTTGTATTGTTTTTCTTTAATGACAACTTGCCCTTCGTATTGTGAATTATCCTTAGATATTTTCCAGAATTCAAACGGTGAAAAAACAGTCGCCCAAAAACTGTCAGCGAGTTTAAATTTGCCAAAAGCGCGAACTAAATCAATTTTTAAACCAACGTAAACAAAAATATTAACGATTGGAACTAAAAGTAATGCAGCATGCCAAGTGGGTCTGCCGACTAATTTACAAATTTCTGCAAAATTCATTACAGGTACTAAAGCTTTCCATTTTTCAACCCCTGCTTTTTCAAAAACAGGCATTAAAGTGAAACACATTAAAGCATAAATAAGGGCTATAACCAATAATATTATCACAATTTATTTTTTTAAGATGCAAAAATATAAAAACAAGGCTTATTGCAACCAAAATTATTGAACGATTTATACTTTAACTCACTTTTTAGACAAACAATAAGAAATATTCGATATAAATTTGAGCGATTTTTAGTTTTTGAGAATAAATTTATCTTGAAAACGATTACTTTTATAAACTTAGCCGCACTTACAACATTATATCATTACTTTTTATCTATGGAGAATCACGAAAAATTAGAAAACGATTTTGTTTCGCACGCTCAGAATGCCGAAATAGCTTCCAATGTGATTGTGCCAAAAACCATTTTGCAAGAAGTATTGCGGTTTACTCTTTATTTTTTGTGTGGATTGGTTTTATCAGAAGTGTTGACATTTTTGTTTCAACGCTTTTCGGGAGTAGATATAGTTAGTTTAGTATCTGGAAAAGAGTCAGCAAATTTCAATATCGGTCAGCGCAATATTTTGCGCGCGCTTATTTTTATGAATCAAATTTTTCTTATTGGTTTACCTGCTTTTTTAACTTTGCGGTGGGTGTATAAAACGGAATGGTTTAAAACTTTGGGGTTAAATAAGCGCACAAACCAATTTAGGCTTTTTTTAGCTGTATTGATGCTCATTGCTAGTGCTCCGTGCATTTATTTTTTGGAAGAAATTAATAAATCAGTGAATTTGCCTGCTTGGATGAAATCAATGGAACAATCGCAAGATGGTTTGTTGAACGTCCTGTTCAGTAAAGAATATAGTTATGAAATGGTTTTGACTTTTATTTTAGTGGCAGCTATTCCTGCATTTTGCGAAGAACTTTTATTTAGGGGTTGGCTACAACCATTAATGAAACACTTTTTTTCGAACGACCATGCAGCAGTTTGGGTGACAGCTATCATATTTAGTGCTATACATTTTCAATTCGAAGGTTTTGCAGCACGTGCAGCGCTCGGTGCTATGTTAGGATATTTATTTGTTTGGACAAAATCGCTTTGGTATTCTATCTTCGTTCATTTTTTCAATAACGGCGCACAACTTTTTGCGCTCTATACCATGAATTTGAAACCTGAAGAAATGAATAAATTAGATCCAGGTGATAGCGTTCATTGGACAATTGCTGGGCTTTCGTTGGTGAGCGTTTTATTCCTCGGCACTTTAATTCGCGATTTGTCGAATGGTGTTCAATTTTTTAAATTTGATGACACAAACTGAGTTTTGAGCTGTATATCTCAAAGCTCAAAGCTTAAAATATAATGACAGATTTAGTTCGGCGCAGTATAACCGCGTGGGTTTTTATAGGCAGTATGTTAATAGGGATGTTTTGGAGCGAATTGAGTTTCCAAGCGCTTTTCTTTCTCATAGGCTTGGGTTGCTGGTGGGAATATTTAAACTTAACACTCAAAAACGCAAAATGGCGGCATATTGTCGGCATCATTTTATTTACCATTATTTATTGGACTTGGCGACACATTGCAGTCTATAATCCAAGAATGTCAATTTTAGCAGTTACATTATCTGTTTCTGTGTTCTTAATTGTAGAAATGTTTTTTGCATCTGAAAAAACATTTAGGAATGTTGCCTATTTAACGCTTGGCATTTTTTATATTACTTTCCCAATTACTATAGTTCAAGATATTAGCTATATGAATCCGAGTCATAAATTTACACCCAATTTAGTAGCAGGCTTGGTGTATTTGGTTTGGATGAGCGATACAGCGGCATATATGGTTGGTTCAAAATTTGGTAAACATCAAATTCTGCCTCATATATCGCCTAAAAAAACGTGGGAAGGATTTTTAGGAGGATTTATCATGTGCATTCTGCTCTCTTTTTTAATAACCTACGTTATGGGTGTTTTGCCTTGGTATCATTGGTTAGGTTTAAGTATTTTAGTTCCTATTTTTGGTTCAATGGGCGATTTGGTTGAAAGTTTACTAAAACGCTCCGTCAATGCCAAGGATTCAAGCACATTATTCCCAGGCCATGGCGGTTTTTTCGACCGCTACGATGCGTTTATCATGCAAATTCCGTTTTCATATTTATATCTTGTAATTTTCAATCTTAATTAAAAATTGTGAATTTTAGAATACATAAAGAAGGAGTAAAAATAATTTTGTTGGTTATTGCGGCATCGTTTGCAATACTCCTTTTGGCTTCACATTTTACTCCTGCACCATTATTTTATTTAATAAATATTGGGTTATTAGTTTTCAATTATTTAGTCATTCAGTTTTTTCGAAATCCTATTAGAATGATTGAGAAATTTGACAATAATATTGTTTATGCACCTGCCGATGGAAAAATTGTGGTGATTGAACAAGCCACCGAAACGGAGTATTTTAACGATAAGCGCATTCAAATTTCCATTTTTATGTCACCATTAAACGTGCATGTAAACAGATATGCTATCGGTGGAACGGTTGCATACTTTAAATACCATGCAGGAAAATTCTTAACCGCTTGGCAACCCAAATCATCGACAGAAAATGAACGATCAACCATTGTAATTGATAATGGCAAAAATAAAATCCTTATTCGACAAATTGCTGGCGCAGTAGCACGTCGTATAATTACTTATTCAAAAGTAGGAGATACAGCCATTCAAGGCGAAGATTTAGGTTTTATTCGTTTTGGTTCGCGTGTTGATGTTTTTTTACCACTCGATGCTGAAATTCTGGTAAATTTAGATCAAGTAGCTGTAGGAAATAAAACTGTATTAGCTAAATTAACTCGAATTTATTGAATTAAAGAATTTACAGAATTCGTTAATCATAAATTTGACTCGCATCTGCTAATCAATTAATCCAATAAATCATTAACCATTAACAAGGGCGAGGGCAAGCCTCGCCCCTACAAACTATCAACTACTTTGAAGCCTAAGTCGAGAAATATCAAGCCGAGTAAACCCAAAAAAAAATCAAATAATTCACTGTTTTATGCAGCGTTGATATTTTTTGGTTTGATGGCGTATTTCTGGATAGAAGAAAAAAGGCTGGGAAATTTATTTGGCGAAAAATGTGCAGTAACAAACAATAAATGGAAAAAATTCAGCGATGAAAAACCCGAAAATTTTGCTGTTCATGGCATTGATGTGAGCCATTACAGTTGCAATATCAATTGGGAAGCCGTTAAAAATATGGATGACGGTGAGAATAAAGTCGATTTTGTTTTTATGCGTGCAACGCGTGGTGCCAAAGCCAAAGACGAAAAATTCGACGATTTTTGGTATAAAGCGCGACAATACGGCTTAGCGCGCGGCGCATATCATTTTTTTAATTTTACGGAAAGCCCTGAAATGCAAGCACGGTTTTATTTGCAATCGGTTACGATGCTCCATGGAGATTTGCCACCTGTTTTAGACATTGAAGACGACAAAGAAACACCTAAAGAATTACTCACTTCCGACTTTGTACTCAAACGCATTATTATTTGGTTAAAAATAGTTGAGCAAACTACGCGAAAAGTTCCTATCATTTATTGCAACCAATCATATTACGCGCGTTATATTCGTGGTCGTTTTCCGAACAATCCGATATGGATTGCTTCTTACGCTGGACAATCGCCACAGTTGGGAGATAAACCTTGGCTCTTTTGGCAATATTCTAATACGGGCAGATGTGCTGGCATTTCAGAAAAAATAGATTTAAACGTTTTTAATGGAACAAAAAATGATTTTGAAAAATTTATTAATTCACGAGGTTTGTAGAGAAGCCATGCTTGGGGGCTCAAAAAACAAATTTTTAGGCATTTCGTATATCATACAATTAGCCTACAAACATGGCGTCTCTATGATGCTCATCATTTTACTTCTTTTTTTTATGAATCAAAACGAACTCGACGCACAGAATTTACCCGTTTATTTGGGCAATGATTTAGGAGTAACTTATACTTCTTCAAAAACCACTTTTAAAGTTTGGGCACCGAGTGCAAAAAGCATGAAGCTCAAACTTTACAAATCGGGTGATGTGAACGATAAATCAGTAGCCTTCCAAACTTTGGCTATGCAACAGGGCGAAAATGGCGTTTGGCAAGCGGGAATCGCAGATGATGTCAAAAATTTATTCTATACTGTTCAAGTTACAACTATGACGGGAGTGGTAAATTCTGAAGTACCTGACCCGTACGCAAAAGCGCTTGGAGTAAACGGTAAGCGTGGAGCTATTGTAAATTTTAAGGAAACTTCGGTTGAAAAAGTTAAGCCTACCACTCTAAAAAATAAAACCGATGCTATTTTATACGAACTGCACGTGCGCGATGCAAGTATAGCTGCTAATTCAGGCATAAAAGCCAAAGGCAAATTTTTAGGTTTAACAGAATTGAATACGGTTAACGATTCAAAAGATGTTACGGGACTTTCGCATTTGAAAGATTTGGGTGTTACGCACGTGCATTTATTGCCGTCGTTCGATTTTTATACTGTCGATGAAGCTGCTAATCAAAAAGATCCCAATTATAGAAAATACAATTGGGGTTACGACCCTTTGAATTATTTTACACCCGAAGGTTCGTACAGTACAGATGCGTTTACACCAACAACGCGCATTATCGAATTCAAAAAGCTCGTTCAAGCATTCCATAAACAAGGAATGCGTATCGTGATGGATGTGGTTTTCAATCACACGATGTTTAACGATGAATCTGTTTTTGAACAAATTGAGCCGGGCTATTATCACCGATTTACGCCGGATGGTAAATATTCTAACGGCGCGAGTTGTGGTAACGAAGTGGCGAGTGAAAAACCAATGGTACGCAAATATATTCTTGACTGCCTCAAACATTTTGTGAATGAGTACGATGTGGACGGTTTTCGTTTCGACCTAATGGGTTTGCACGATATTGAAAGTATGAATTTGTTTTCGAAAGAATTGCACGCCATAAAACCCGAAATTATCTTATACGGCGAAGGTTGGACAGGGGGGACTACGACATTGCCTGAGAATCAACGCTCATTGAAAAATGCAGTTCCTCAACTCGATAAAATTGCCGCATTCAGCGATGATATACGCGACGGTATTAAAGGTTCCGTTTTCGATGCGCGCGATTCTGGTTTTGTTTCAGGTAAATCGGGTTTGGAGGAAACGATTAAATTTGGTGTTGTAGCTGCAACGCAACATCCACAACTCGATTATACAAAAGTCAATTATTCCAAAGTGCCCTGGGCATTGCAACCCTATCAATGTATTAATTATGCTGAGTGCCACGATAACCACACCCTTTGGGATAGATTAGCCAATTCTAATACGAACGATGATGAAGCAACGCGCATAAGAATGTTTAAGTTGGCTTATGCTATCGTTTTAACGTCGCAAGGCATTCCGTTTATTCATGCAGGTGGCGAGTTTTTGCGCACGAAAGGTGGTAACGAAAATTCGTATAATTCACCCGATGCGGTTAATCAAATAGACTGGAACAGAAAAACTGATTATATTGAGGTCAATAATTTTTTGAAAAACCTGATTAACCTGCGCAAATCGCATGCGGCATTTAGAATGCCGAGCAGCGACCTCATTCGCCAAAATCTAGAATTCTTTGATGCAGCTTCGGCAGAAAAAAATGGACCCAAAAGAATTGATAAGATAGTGGCTTATCAATTAAAAAACAATGCGAATGGTGATGCGTTTAAAACTATTCTGGTCATTTACAACGGCAATCGCACAGATGAACTTGTAAAACTACCAAAAGGAAAATGGAGCCTCGTTCTCGATGGTTTTGATTTTGAATTAGATGCTGCAACAACTGTGAAAGGTTCTGCTTTTGATGTGCCGAGTTTGAGTTGTGTTATTTTAGTGGAAAAGAAATAAACTATTTGTCATAGCAAAGTTATAATGGTGGTAACAATTTTTCGTCAGGCTGGCTAAATAATAATTTTCAATTGGCATTTTCTCCTATCGACCATTTGGGCGTAATGATTAAGAGTATTTAATTATAATTCTGTGGGTAGTAAACTGCAATTAGGAATAACTACAAGTTTTAATATGGGTGATTTGTTTTCAACCCAAAACAATAATACTAAATCCAATTAAATATTAAAACGCCGCATTAGGGTTTTCTTATAAAACTGGGAATAAAGAAAGCTTAGAAAAGCATGTGATTATTTTTGATAAGAAAACCCTACCAGTCTCCTTAACATGAGTTGAATTTTTTTTAAAATTATCAAGTTTATCTTACATTTGCATTTAATTTATTCAAATTAATCCCCGCCTTTTAAAGCCAATTTGGGATTTATCGAATTTTAAACGAAGATTGAAGCTCAGTTGTTCATGTCTTTCAGTTAATTAGCTATTCAACGAATCATAAAACATCAATACTTTGAAGCATTTAATTTACCTAATACTCATTTTTTTAATTTCTGTTAGTTCGGACGCACAAACAACGCAAGTAAAAAAAGTCATTTTTCAAGCCTTTTGGTGGAATTTTAAAAACGATAATTACCCCAGCGGCTATGCCAATTACTTAGCCGAATTAGCCCCACGTTTAAAACAGATAGGTTTCGATGCTATTTGGATTCCGCCGAGTTATAAAAATTATTCACCGACTTATGTCGGTTATGGACCAATGGATGAGTATGATCTCGGCGATAAATTTCAAAAAGGTTCACCCACAACACCGACAGGTTTAGGTACAAAGGATGAATTACTCAGAATGATTGCTGTGATGCACGCCAACGGTATAGAAGTTATACAAGATATCGTTTTAAACCATTGCGATGGTGCTGGCACGACAACAGGCGCTGGAGGGATTGACCCCAATTCGTATTCATTACAAAGCAATTCTGGTTATAAAAACTTTCGATATGTGAGTTATGCGACACCGAGTATTGATGAATCGCAAAACGATTATTGGACGCGCAGTGGGCGCTGGTCGAAAAATTATTTCAATTTTCATCCAAACGATAATGACAATTGCTCAACAGGCGATATTTGCGCGGCTTACTTCGGTCCTGATATTGACTATACTTCAGTATCTTATGGATTGAGTTCAAATATTCCAACGAGTGGCGCACCAAGTGGTTATCCCGCTTCACGATCTTATTACAATCCAACGCAGAGCCCCAATTACATGTACAATGGTGCCATTAATTGGCTCTCGTGGTTTAAAAAACAAACAGGTGTTGATGGTTTTAGATGGGACGCCGTAAAACATTTTGATAGAAATGTGCAGCGCGATGCTATGCGCACTGTAAAATATAATCTCGGCACTGCTAATGGTGGCTATTCCATGTTTGATGTGGGTGAATGGATTGGCAACTCGAGCGATGAAGATGCTTATGTTACAGATGTTGCGACTGCAAGTTTGGGTTTTGGTTACGAAGAACACACAGGTACGTTCGATTTTAATTTACGAGCGTATGGCACTTCGGGTTCGACGCTGTATGATATGGTTGTTAATAATTTTAGTGGTGGTTTTGATTTGTCAGTTTTGCCCGGTCAACAACAAACTAAACGCTATACGGATTATGCTTCACCTTCGGCTCGCGTACATCGCACCGTACCTTTTGTAAACAGTCACGATACCTATCGTCCTATTGTTGATACACTTTCGGGCGGTAATTTTAAAAAACCGCTCGGCGACGCAACGGGTTGGGATACTGGTAATGAACTTGGTGGAAATGGGAAACATATTGATCCACGCGAACCACGCGTTGCCGCAGCTTACGCCGTTATTATGGCAATGGATGGCAACCCTATTGTATTTTTTGAAGATATTTTTAATCTCGGTACTACTGGAAAACGTTGGTCGCACTTACCAACCAATCCAACAGATTTACCAACTTGGAACGATATCGCCAACATTGTACAATGCCATAATAAATTACAATTTAAAGCAGGCGTTTATAAAGTTAGGAGTGCTGAAAGCGGAGCGTTTTTTCCATCGGGTTCGTCAACAAACAATCATTTGGTTTTTGAGCGTTCGGGAAAAGCGATTATTGGCATTAACGATCAATACAGCACTGATCAAGACATTTATATTGATACTGATTTTCCAGCAGGTACGGTTTTGCAAGATTATTCAGGTGCAAATGGCATCACAACGTCAACCGTTTTCAGCGATAAACGCGCATACATAAAAACAAAAGCGGTTGGTCATGGCATTGCGAATGTTTTCGGTCATGGTTATTCCGTTTGGGCACCTGTGCCTGGTAATGTGGCTTTTATATCAGTGGCTTCAATGATTGCCTATTTAGATTATACACCACCATTAAACGCCGTTACAACGCAAGAATGGGAAATGGATAATGATCTTGGCGATTCAAATTGTCAAAGTTTGGGTCAAGGTGGAAAAACACCCGATAATTCGCCAAACGATAGGGTAGTTGGGAAAATATACGCGACTGCATCGAGTTCTATAAATTATATTTTAACGCTCGGCACAGTAGGTAACAGTTTAACTTTAGACTTTTACGATTTATCAGGAAATCTTTTGCACTCTAATAATGGCAGCACAGCTACAATTTCTGGATCTTTTACAAACGCTTCAACACAATGGGTAACCATTAAAGTGAGGAATACGGCTGCCACCTATTCAGGTCAGAAATGTTTTGTGAAGGTGAGTTATACAGCGCCACAGGTTATGATTTCTTCGAGTTCGCCAAGTGCCACAAATATTTCAATTTGGTCGAGCAATGCCGACAACAACGATTGGAGCGATTGTAGAAATTGGGAAGAAGGACGCATTCCAACGTGTACAAGCACGGTTTTAATTCCGCACACTGTAAAATATATGCCGAAAGTGAATACTTGTTTTACGGGTACATTCATCAATCGGTCGGGATTAACTTTAAAAGCTAAAGTTTTTTTACAAGGTCCTTACAACAGTGGCACTGGCTTGATGAATGATGCATTGCGCATGCTACCATCTTTCCCAACTACTTCACCCTATGGAACAAGTGAAACAATTGATCCTGCTATATTAACTGTTTCAGGCAACGATGCTATTGTTGACTGGATTAAAGTAGAGTTGCGCGATAAAACAACACCTGCCACAGTTTTACAAACGCGCAGTGCGATACTGCAACGCGATGGCGATATTGTTGAAACAGATGGTGTATCGCCTGTTTTTTTTAATAGTGTTGTTAGCGATAATTATTACGTCTCCGTAAGTCACCGCAATCATTTAGGGGTTAGATCTTCAAATGTTGTTAATTTCGATTTTAATGTTACAACACTCGATTTTACAAACACCGCAACACTAATTTACGGTAATATTTTAACTTCGAACGCTGTTTTTCAAATATATTCTGGTGATACAGATAATAGCGGCGTCATTAATGCCACCGATAGATCTGCTACCTGGAATAATAGAAATCAGACGGGCTATTTAAATTCAGATTGCAGTATGAATGGTGTTGTTGATGCAACTGACCGCTCTCTGACTTGGAATAATAGAAATAAAACAAATCAGTGAAGAGTTGTTAGTCGGTAGTTTTAAAGCACTATTAAACTAACGTCGAGTAACTACTCATTAAGATTCTGCCATGAAAAAGATAATTATTTTTTCAATTTTATTTTTGCACTTTTCAATTTTTACTTCTCAAGCACAGAACTGGCTTGAGTTAAGAGAATCGGGTGCGAGTTATCCAGAAGTAAAAGCTGCTTTTTTAAAACAATATAAAAATAAACTATCAAAATTTAAGCGAGAATCTCGTAAGGAAGCAAAATTATATAATAAGCACAGCGACGATGATTTCGAAAAAGAAATGGAAGGCATTGTTCATTTTATGCGTTGGTCAACTGATGTTGAACCGCGTGTAGCAGCATTCAGTGGCGATTTGAAAGCGATGGACGCTGCTACCGAACAAGCTTTGATTAAACAAAAAAATTCGGCGCAATCGCGAGGTGCAGGTTCTTGGACACTCATTGGTCCAACAAGCACGCCGACTTCGGGTGGAAATGGTCGTGTTGCTGGTGTAAGAACTTTGCCTGGAAACAATAATATTTTATTCGCTTGTACGCCAGCAGGCGGTTTATGGAAATCGACGAATGCAGGTGCTAATTGGACGGTAATAACAGATGCTATTCCAGTTATTGGCGCAACAGATTTAGCGATTGACCCAACGAATACGAACATCATGTATCTCGCAACGGGTGATGGCGATGCTGGCGATGTGCGCTCTACTGGTATTTATAAATCGACAGATGGTGGTGTTACATGGAATACCACTGGGTTAACTTTTGCAGCTTCACAAGGTGCCAGAATTTCACGTATTTTAATAGATCCAACGACCTTAAAACTCTTTGCTTGTGGCAATATTGGAATTTATACTTCTGTTAATGGTGGCGCAAATTGGACGAGGACTTCATCGTTATACGTCAAGGATTTAGATTTTAATCCCGTGAATACAAATACGATTTACGCTGGCGGATATCAATCGAATGTCTTTTTGCGCTCTTATGATGCTGGTGCTACATGGACAAGTAGCGGTACTCCTGGCACTGGAAATGGCTTGCCAACTTCTGGAACATATCGTGTAGCAGTGGCAACAACTGCGCTTGATACAAATTACGTCTATTGTTTGATATCGAACAATTCAAATTCGATAGCTAGCCATTCAAATTATGGTTTTAATGGTTTGTATCTTTCAATAGATGGCGGATCAAATTTTACACTTCAATCTTCAGCGACAACGCCTTCGGCAACAACGCCGAATGTTTTAGGTTGGAATTATGATGGCAGCGATTTAGGTGGGCAAGGTTGGTACGATCTTTCTATTGTTGTTGACCCTACAAATAAAAATATTATTTATACAGGTGGCGTCAATATTTGGAAAAATACGAATGCAGGTGCGACAGGCTCATGGTCGTGTAATGCGCATTGGTATGGTGCGAATGGTTTGCCGTATGTTCATGCTGATAAT
>JAYWBA010000310.1:0-21375 GCA_043781915.1 Saprospiraceae bacterium | reverse complement strand
ATTTGAAACAAAAACCTTGGGCAATTATCGCCAAACAAGGGAATGAGCGTGGATACTTAACCATTCAGAATAATTCTCAACTCAGTTTAGCGCGTTTCGATGTGGCAGGCAACGAAGTACAAAAAGGATTAAAAGGTTATTTATATGGCGAGCGTGGCGTTTGGCGACCAGGCGATACAATGCACTTGAATTTTATTTTGAATGATAAAGATAATTTATTGCCTGAAAATTATCCGATCACTTTGGAATTACTTGACCCGAAAGGGATTTTACAATCGCGAACAACATCATTTAATAATGTCAAGAAAATCTATCCATTAAATATTTCTACATCGAGTGACGCACCCACAGGACGTTGGACTGCCAATGTGAAAGCAGGTGGTGCCATTTTTTCAACGCCGATACGAATTGAAACTGTAAAACCCAACAGGTTAAAAATTTTATTGGAAACGTCGAAAAAAGAATATGCCAGCGATGATGATGCTATAAAAGGAAACCTGAAAGTGAATTGGTTATATGGTGCACCTGCCCGCAGTTTAAAAGCCAAAGTTGAAGCTACTACTGTTTCAGCCGTAACCAAATTCGATAAATTGCCAAATTACGTTTTTGATGACCCAACCCGAGCGATTAAATCGGATAATGCAGTTGTTTTTGATGCGAATGTAGATGATAACGGTCTTGCGAACATCTCAATGCCGCTACCAAAAAACACAAATGCGCCGGGTAAAATGCGCATTGGAATAAAAATGCGCGCTTTTGAAGCTGGTGGCGATTTCTCAAGCGATTATCAAGCGTTCGATTATTTTCCTTATAAAAATTATGTTGGCGTTGCAATTCCTATTGACCAAAATAAAGAAAAACGCATTGATATGGATAAAACAAAATCAATTGATATTGTAGTTGTCGATAAAAATGGCGCACCTGTAAGAAATCAACGCGTTGATGTAGGAGTTTATCGCGTTGAGTGGCATTGGTGGTGGGAGCAAAGCAACCGTCAAACAGAAGAGTTTCAATCAGGAAAAAATTTAGCATCAATTTTACAAAAAACTGTTGTTACTGATGGTTCTGGTAAAGCGAGTGTTGATGTTAATGTTTCTCAATGGGGGCGCTATTTAGTTCGTGCAGGAGATTTAACAGGTGGTCACTTTTCAGGCGATTTCTTTTACGCTGGTTATCCTTGGGATGATGAAAACGAAGGTAGCAATACGCGCAATAATATTGCCATGCTGAATTTCAGCACCAATAAAGATAATTATGTGGTGGGTGATAATGTTGAAATGACATTGCCTACACCTGAAAGTGGAAAAGCGCTCGTGACAATAGAAAATGGAACGAGTGTAATCGAAAGCCATTGGATTAAAACGCAACGCGGTTCAACTAAATATTCTTTTAAAGCAACTGAAGCCATGACGCCCAATGTGTATGCTTTCGTAACTTTGTTGCAACCGCATAATACGGTAAAGAACGATTTGCCAATACGAATGTACGGCGTAGCACCGATTTCGGTTAAAGACCCTTCGACCCAACTTCAACCTGTTGTAAAACTACCCGATGTCATTAAACCAGAAGAAAAAGTAACGATTGAAGTGAGCGAAAAAAATAATCGAGCAATGGCTTACACTATTGCATTAGTCGATGAGGGTTTGCTCGATATTTCACGATTCGAAACCCCCAATCCTTTCAATGTTTTTTATGCCAAAGAAGCACTCGGAATCCAAACTTTCGATATGTTCGATAAAGTTTTAGGTTCTTATTCAGGTACTTTGCAAAAAATTAGCACCGTTGGTGGCGATAAAGCTGCCAAACAAAAAAATGCACAAGTCGCTAACAGATTTAAACCTGTTGTTTTAACCCTCGGACCTTTTTTAACTAAAAATGGCTCGGCGCGACATGAAGTGACGATTCCTAACTATATAGGTGCTTTGCGCGCTATGGTAGTTGCAAGCGATGGTGTTCGCAGTTTTGGTTCTGCTGAACAAACGATTTCAGTCAGAAAACCGCTTATGGTTTTACCAACCTTACCACGCGTTTTAGCACATAAAGAAAATTTCAAACTGCCGGTAAATGTTTTTGCACTTGATCCTAAAATTAAAAATGTTACTGTAACTGTTACTGACCAAAACGGATTAATTCATTTCAAAAATGGTAATTCTAAATCGGTTACTTTCGATAAACCAACCGATAAAATGGTTTTCTTCGACTGCGATGTACCAGAAATGGACGGCGTTGCAAAAATTCACGTTGTTGCTGAGGGTGGAGGAGAGCGTTCAACACAAGATATTGAAGTGCAAGTGCGCAATCCAAATCCGACAATTGTAAAAGGTCAGGATGTAGTTTTAGCACCTGGTCAGACGTATAATTTTAATTTGCAAAGATTGGTTGGCGATAAAACAGATTTAGAAATTTCGTCGATGCCGCCGCTTAATTTAAGCCAACGCCTGAATTATTTACTCGAATATCCGTATGGTTGTGCTGAACAAACTACGAGCGCTGTTTTTCCGCAGTTGTATGTTGATAAAATTTTGAACTTGGATGACGCCAAACGTAAAACAATAGCAACAAATATCAATTATGCTTTCGAGCGTTTAAATACTTGCCAAACGGCAGAAGGTGGATTTTCGATATGGCCCGGTGGTATCAACGTCGATCAATGGATTACTAATTATGTTGGACATTTTTTGATTGAAGCTAAATCGGCTGGATATACTTTGCCGCCCAATATGTTAGAGCGTTGGTTGAAATGGCAACAACGCACAGCTAAAATGTGGGCATCGAAAACACTGCCGAACGATATGTATTGGGCAGAAGATTCGAGGCAATTTTCACAAGCGTATAGATTATACACGCTTGCGCTCAATAAAACACCCGAAAATGCCGAAATGAATGCACTGCGCGAATCAAAAACGCTGTCTTCTGGTGCGCGCTGGCGCTTAGCAGCAGCTTATGCTCTAATTGGTAAAACGGATTTGGCAAAACAAATCACAAATAATTTGGACGTCAATATTCAGCCTTATAGAGAGATGTATTATACTTATGGTTCGAGTTTGCGCGACCAAGCGATGATTTTAGAGACAACGCTTTTGTTCAACGATAAAACGCAATCGTATAAATTAGCTCAAGACATCAGTAAACAACTCAATTCTTCTGATTGGTATAATACACAAGAAACTGCTTTTGCCTTGCAAGCAATGTCGAAATTTACGACTAAGTTTGGCATAGAGACTGGTGGAACGAATGTGGCTTATACGCTCAATGGCAGTGCGAATAAATTGAGTTCGAACAATACACTCAATACGAAATCGCTACAACTCAATGCTCAAAATACTTTAAGTGTTCAAAATACAGGAAAAATACAAACCTTTGTGCACGTTATTCAACGCGGAAAATCGAACGTAGGAACGGTTGAGCCGAGTAAGAACAGCAATGTTTCTATCAATGTACAGTACAAAACTGGGAAAGGCGAACCTGTAAATATTAGTTCGTTACAACAAGGAACAGATTTTGTGGCAGAAGTGACAGTAACAAATCTGGGTAAAATGGGAAAACCATTTAATAATATGGTTTTAGCGCAAATTTTTCCATCAGGGTGGGAAATTTTAAATGAGCGATTAGAAGGTCCAGAAGCGTTGAACACGGGTTGTAGCCCATTCGATTATCGCGACATCAGAGACGATCATGTCAATACGTTCTTCGGAGTTGATAATGCCAAAAGTAGAATTTATAAAGTGCGATTGAATGCAGCCTACGCAGGTCATTTTTGGTTGCCCGCACAATTAAGCGAATCTATGTACGATAATTCTGTTTCAGCTACTACGGCTGGACAATGGGTTGACGTGGTTGAAGGGGCAAAAAATCAGGTGCAATAATTTTTTTTCAAGTTTTTTCACATTTATATACGCAGTTTAAAATAAAATAGCGAAATTTCGCCAAAATTTAAAACCATTCGGGTTTATGACGCATAGAATAAGGAAAGTGGCCGTGCTCGGCTCAGGATTAATGGGTTCTGGCATTGCTTGTCAGTTTGCCAATTGTGGTTTCGATGTATTAATGCTTGACATCGTGCCTTTTGATTTAACAGACGACCAGAAAAAAGATAAAAAACAGCGCAATCGAATCGTTCAAGGTGCATTCGATAATGCTTTGAAGTCGAAACCGGCGGCACTATACGACAAAAACTTTGCTTCGCGGATTACGCTCGGTAATTTCGATGATGATTTACCAAAAATTGCCGATTGCGATTGGGTAATTGAAGTAATTGTTGAACGCCTCGACATCAAACAGCAATTGTTTGAAAAAGTCGAAAAATTTCGAAAACTCGGGACTTTAATCACTTCGAATACGTCTGGTATTCCGATTAATCTCATGGCTGCTGGTAGAAGTGACGATTTCAGAAAACATTTCTGTGGCACGCACTTTTTTAATCCGCCGCGTTATATGCGTTTGTTGGAAGTGATTCCGACAAAAGAAACCGACCCAGAAATTATTTCTTTTTTGATGCACTTCGGCGACGTGTTTCTCGGTAAAAAAACAGTATTGTGTAAAGATACGCCTGCGTTTATTGCTAATCGCGTCGGAATTTACGCCATGAGCAAAGTAACGCAACTTTGTGCCGATATGGATTTAACGCCCGAAGATATTGATGCTTTAACGGGCTCTGCATTAGGTAGACCAAATACTGGCACTTTCAGGCTTGGTGATCTGGTTGGTCACGATACAAGCTACAATGTTTTGAAAGGCATTGCAGCGAATTGCCCGAACGATGAACAACGTCATATTTTCGATATCCCGCCACATTTACAATGGTTGATTGATAATAAATATCTCGGCAACAAAACAGGTCAAGGAATTTATAAAAAAACAAATCAAAAAGACGCATCGGGTAGAACGATTGCTTTAACCCTCGACTTCAAAACCTTAGAATATCGCGAGCCGATTAAATCGAAATTACCTGCCATAGCTATCGCCAAACAAATTGAAGAATTACCGAATCGCATTCGCGCATTATTCAATGGTACAGATAAAGGCAGTGAGTTTGTACGTCGTTCGCTCGGCGGATTGTTTGCTTATGTGTCGCATAGAATTCCTGAAATTTCGGATACAATTTACGCTATTGATGATGCGATTGAAACAGGTTTCGCTTGGGAACTCGGACCTTTTAAAAATTGGGATGCCGTTGGTTTGGAAGCTGGCATAAAAGCTGCAGAGGATGAAGGTTTAACTGTTGCGGATTGGATAAAAACGATGCACGCGAGCGGTAAAACTAAATTTTATATCGTTGAAGCTGGCGTAAAAAAATGTTACGACCCAGCGACTAGCACGTATTTACCGATTGCAGGTGCGTCAGAAATAATTGTGCTCGATAACTTGCGCGAAAAAGCACCTGTTTTTCAAAATGGCGATACCATTTTACATGATATTGGCGATGGCGTTTTGTGTCTTGAATTCCGTTCTAAAGCGAATTCTATTGGTGAAGGTGTATTGAAGGGTATTCACGAAGCGATTGATATAGCAGAACGCGATGGCTGGAAAGGTTTAGTGATTGGCAACAATGCAACTAATTTTTCTGTTGGAGCAAACTTGATGTCAATGGCGATGTTAGCGTATGAACAAGAATGGGATACGCTCAATTTTGGTGTCAAAACTTTTCAGGATACCTCTATGCGGTTGCGTTATTCTGCTATTCCTGTTGTGATAGCAACGCAAGGTTATGTTTTCGGTGGTGCTTGCGAATTTTCGATGCACGCCGATGCTGTTGTAGCTTCTGCTGAAAGTTATGTCGGGTTGGTTGAAGTTGGCGTGGGTATTTTACCAGGTGGCGCGGGCACAAAAGAATTTGCTTTGCGCGCTGGCGATGCTTTTGTTGAAGGTGATATTAATATTCCAGGTTTGGTTGAGCGTTTTACAACCATCGCTTTGGCTAAAGTTTCAACGAGCGCCGACGAAGCATTCAATTATGGGCATTTATTGCGCACAAAAGATTCAGTAGGGTATAACAAAGAGCGTGCTATCTCGACAGCAAAACAAAAAGTATTGCAACTTGCTGTGAATTACGTTCAGAAACAACCGCGCAAGGATGTTTTAGTTTTTGGTCGTCAAGGTTTGTCGGTTTTGAATGTAGCAGTACATAGCTTAATGCTCGGCAAACAAGCCAGCGAGCACGATGCCAAAATTGCCAAAAAAATTGCTTATGTTATGTCGGGTGGTGATTTAACCGCACCTCAAAAAGTCAGCGAGCAATATCTATTGGATTTAGAACGCGAAGCGTTTATGTCACTTATTAGTGAACAAAAAACGTTGGAACGCATTCAGTATATGTTGACGAATAATAAACCCTTGCGTAATTAAACTCGAATTGATAGAATTTAAAGAATTAATGGAATTCTTTCGATCAAATTCTATCAATTCGAGTCTTATTCTTTTTAATTCTTAAAATTCTTTTAATTCGAGTTATGGAAGATGCATATATAGTTGCCGGATTTAGAACCGCAGTTGGTAAAGCGGGTCGCGGCGGATTTAGAAATTATCGTTCAGATGATATGGCGAAACACGTTATCCAACATTTAGTAGCGAGTGTGCCTGGCTTTGATTCATCGTTGGTTGATGATGTTATTGTTGGTTGCGCCAACCCTGAAGGTGAACAAGGTTTACAAATGGGCAGACAAATTTCATTGATGGCATTGGGTGTTGATGTGCCAGGATTTGTCATCAATCGTTATTGCGCATCAGGTTTAGAAGCTATTTCAATAGCGGTTGCAAAAATAAAAGCCAATTTAGGGGAATGTTATATCGCAGGTGGCACAGAGAGTATGTCAATGATTCCGATGACGGGTTATAAACTCGCACCGAATTACGATGTGTCTGAACAACATCCCGATTATGTTGTCGGTATGGGTTTAACGGCAGAAGCCGTTGCGAAAAAATTCAATATTAGTAAAGAAGCAGCCGACCAATTTTCAGTAAATTCACATGCTAAGGCAGCACGTGCGCAGGCAGCAGGATTATTTAAAGACGAAATAGTACCAATCACTGTTGAAGAAGTGTCGGTAGTAAACGATAAACGCGTTTCAAAAACGCATGTCGTTGATACGGACGAATGTGTTCGCGCTGATACAAACATGGAAGGTCTTGCCAAATTACGCCCTGCTTTTCAAACAGATGGAAAAGTAACTGCTGGTAATTCTTCGCCAACAAGTGATGGTGCAGCTTTTGTTTTAGTGATGAGCAATACGCTTGCTAAAAAATTAGGCATTAAACCCATTGCGCGCATGTTGAGTTGCTCTGTTGCTGGTGTTGAACCCATTATTATGGGAATGGGACCGTGCAGTGCGATCCCTAAAGCATTGAAAAAAGCAGGATTAAAACTCAGCGATATTGACCTTATTGAATTGAACGAAGCATTTTCTGCACAAGCCCTCGCTGTCATTCAAGAGGCAGGATTAGATCCAGAAAAAGTTAACGTGAATGGTGGTGCTATTGCGCTCGGGCATCCACTCGGTTGCACAGGTGCTAAACTTTCTGTTTCGCTTTTCAACGAAATGCGTCGCCGCAAAGTCAAATATGGTATGGTGACAGCGTGTGTTGGCGGTGGGCAAGGTATTGCGGGGATTTATGAGTTGTTGAATTAAAAATTTTAATTTATGACGCTTGCACGCTTGGAAAATGAAGTTTTCTTTTAAAAAGCTAAATTATGAAACTTTTCTTCCTATTCATTGGTTTGTCCTTTTCTATATCGTTTTTAGCGCAAGGTAAACCCATTCGCGTAGCCATAGCGGGTATGACACACGATCATATCAATCAGGTTTTTGGCTATATCGGTAAGCAAGACGAAGTAGAAATAGTAGGATTTGCAGAGCCAAACCGGGTATTAGCTATGAAATTATTAAAAAAGAATAATTTACCAGAATCGCTTTGGTTTTCGAGCTTAGAGGAATTAATCAAAAAAACTAACCCAGAAGCCGTTTGTGCTTTTAATTCCATTTATGAACATTTGGAGGTAGTTAAAATTTGTGCACCTAAGGGAATTCATGTTATTGTTGAAAAGCCTTTAGCCGTAAATAACGATCATCTAAATCAAATGCGCGCTTTAGTAAATAAGCACCATATCCAACTTTTAACCAATTATGAAACTACATGGTATCCATCTCACGCGAAAGTTTGGGACTTAGTAAAAACAGAAAAAAGCTTAGGAAATATTCGTAAGGTTGTATTTAAAGATGGACATAAAGGTCCAATAGAAATTGGATGTAGTCCAGAATTTACAGATTGGCTCACTGACCCTATAAAAAATGGCGGTGGCGCATTAATTGATTTTGGTTGCTACGGAGCAGACGTAATGACTTGGTTGATGGATGCGCAGAAACCTATTTCCGTTACAGCCGTTACGCAACATTTTAAACCAAATGTATATCCAAAGGTAGAAGATGAGGCAAGCATTATTCTAACTTACCCAACTTGCCAAGCTATCATTCAAGCTTCATGGAATTGGCCTTTTGGGGTAAAAGATACGGAAGTATATGGAGCTAATGGCATATTAATTGCCAATAAAGAAAATAAGATGAAATACATTGTGGGCGAACAAAATGGAAAAGAAACGTGGCTTGATTTATCTCCGCTTTCACATGAACGGTCGAATATATTTTCCTATTTGGCAGCCGTGATTACTGGTAAAATTAATCCTGAATCCGACTTATCCTCTTTTGCAGTAAATGGGATAGTTGTAGAAATTTTGTCGGCTGCAAAAGAATCAGCTAAAACGAGCAAAACCATTTATTTGAAGTAGTAATTTTACTAAAAACTCACGAAATTCTTATCTGATTTGGCTGCTAAAAATATTTTGAATTGATTAGCTCTTCAATAAATCTTTATACTGTTTCCTAAATTTAACCACTTTAGGCGCAATAACAAAAGAGCAGTAGGGTTGCGAACCATTGTGATAAAAATACTCTTGGTGATAATCTTCGGCATCGTAATAATTGAAAAGTGGCTTAATCTCTGTGACGATAGGATTACTCCATAAATGCGCTTCAGAAATCTCTTTCGTAATAGCGAAAGCAATATCTTTTTGAGTGTCAGAATTGTAATAAATGCCTGAACGATATTGTGTTCCTTTATCGTTCCCTTGTCTGTTCAGCGTCGTTGGATCGTGCACATGGTAGAAAATTCGTATTATTTCTTTCAAAGAAATGATGTTTGTATCGAAAGTAACTTTAATAACTTCTGCATAACCCGTTGTTCCTGTGCAAACTTCTCTATAAGTCGGATTCGGTTTTTGCCCATTACAATAACCAGAAACACTGCTGATAACGCCTTTGAGTTCTAAAAATATGGGTTCAATACACCAAAAACAACCTCCACCTAAAACAATTGATTCTGTACTTTGAGCAACCTCACTCATTTTATTTACATTTTAAGATTTATTTGCGAATATAAATGCAATTAGCAAGAAATTTGCCTTTTGATTTCTATTTTTGCACTCAGAATGCTAAATAAACAATAGTTGTTAGTTAATTGTTTTTAGTTGTCTGTCTTTTACTAACTTCTTCTGCTTGACTATTTTTTACTGTAAACAATAAACGCAGGGTGAACAAAATATTTATATTTCTAAGTTTTCTGGTTCTGCTAACGGCAAATAACAGTGTTGTTGCTCAAGCTGATTCGTCAAAACCGAAACCTCAAGAATCGACTGAGACGCCTATACCTGTCGTTACAAAACCCGCTGAAAGTGGAGTTAGTACTCCTCAAGGTAATTTTACAGTACCTCCTATATTTACGCCACTCCAAACAGCACCTCGACCTCGAAGAAAACGCGTAGATTCATTGGCGTTAAAAGTTATTAATAACGATAATGCACGTTTAGCTTTTGTAAAAGATAGTTTAAGTAAACTTTCTACTGTAGGTCTTCCTCAACCCGCGAATAACAATCCACAACTAATAACTAACAACTCCTTAGATACAACTCCTGTTTTATCACAGTCCGACAATCCTTTTGATGTGTTACGTGGTGCAGCTTCTGTTGAAAATAAACAAACTGTACCAACCAATGAAATTGTTGTATCACCTTATTTAGAAAAGAAAACTTATAACAAAAATTTCAACTTTTGGGTTTTCTTTTTCAATTTATTGATAATGGCAGTTTTAATGTCTTATGGGCGACGTTCAGTGTCTGCAGCATACAATTCGGTAACGAGTGAAAATATCTTAAAACAATCTTTCAGAGATTTTTTAAGTAAGAGTGTTGTAAAAGTGACAATCAACGGTTTGTATTTAATTTTTCTGCTGAGTTTAAGTATTTACTTGTTTTTAATTTTAAAAGAAAAAAACACATCTTTGCCTTATGGTCAAGGTACTTTGTTTTTTTATTGCTGTGCTGTAGTTTTTGCTGTTTTTACCATCAAACATTTCATATTGTATTGTATTTCAAACATTTTCCCTATCAAAAAAGAAGTTCAACTCTACAATTTTGTGATTCTCATCACAGGAATATTAACTGGGTTTTGTTTATTCGCTATTAATTTATCAATTGCCTTCGGACCCAAAAACGCGGCATCATTTTTTATCAATTGTGGAATATTTATTTTGGTGATTATGTATTTAATTCGCTATGTTCGGAGTGCAAGTATCATAGGAAAATTCTTAATAGAAAACCGATTTCATTTTTTGTTGTATATTTGCAGCGTTGAAATCGCACCCGTTGTTATTTTCTTTAAAATCTTATCAAAATACAATTTTGGTCTCTAATCAATTTGTGTTTAGGCAGTCTTATTTTTATAAAGACAGTGTGTTTCATCATTAATCATTTGTTTATTATTTTCGCTACGGTGTAAAAGCTATCGTTTATGACGGAACTTGCCCAAGTTAATGGGGAGAATTTAAAATTGGTTAGTAGTATTTTAGTTACTCAACCCCGACCGCTTCTAAAATCGCCTTATTTTGATCTCGAATCTAAGTATCGAATTAAAATAGATTTTAGAGAATTTACGCGTGTCGAAGCCCTTGATATTCGAGAAGTGCGCAGACAGAAAGTCAATCCCTTGGATTTTGGCGCTGTGATTCTAAACTCAAAACATGCTGTCGATTATTTTTTTAAAGCATGTAAAGAATTGCGCGTTAATATGCCAGAAGATACAAAATACTTCTGTACCTCGGAAACTACTGCAAATTACCTTCAAAAATTTATTGTTTATAGAAAACGTAAAGTTTTTGTAGGCATTAAAAACATCGAGGATTTGACTTCATCTTTTATAAAACACAAAGAAAAAGAAACTTTTTTATTGCCTTGTTCAAATTATGGCGCTAAAGATGTGACTAAATTTTTAGAAGAAATTGGTGTAAAGTATCAGGAGGTTGTTATGTACCAGACTGTAAGTAACGATTTATCGGATTTGAGCGACGTTACTTACGATGTTCTTGTGTTTTTTGCACCACAAGCCATTGTTTCTTTGTACGAAAACTTTCCAGATTTCAAGCAAAATCAAACGCGTATTGCAGTATCTGGAAATTTAACTGCTAATGCAGTTAAGGAACATGGCTTGGTGATTAATATTCAACCGACATCCGAAATGCCTTCGATGCCGATGGCAATTGAAAATTATATTAAAGCGGCGAATAAAGTTGTTTAGGTATCAGGAGTCAGTTATCATGTTATTTGTCTGACTCCTGACTCCTGATACCTATTTGAACATTTACCATTGAAATTGTGTTTAAATATTAATTTCTGATAAATTTTATTCTCAATGGATATTGAACAGCTTCTCTCAAAAGCTATTGATAACAAATTTTTAAGTGTTGAAGAAGGTGTTTTCCTTTTTGAGAATGCGCCAACAACGGCATTGATGTTTGCTGCAAACATTATGCGCCAGCAACGCGTGCCAGGTAATACTGTTACTTGGATAATTGATAGAAACGCCAATACCACTAATGTTTGCCTCGCAAATTGCAAATTTTGCAATTTCTATCGTCGTCCTGGACATGGAGAAGCTTATGTAACTTCTATTGAAAACTATAAAACTAAAATTGACGAAACTTTTATGTATGGTGGTGAGCAATTGCTTTTGCAAGGTGGTCATCATCCCGAATTGGGATTAGCATATTACGTAGATTTATTTAAGAATCTGAAAGAATTATACCCTACACTTAAATTGCACGCTTTAGGTCCGCCCGAAATTGCACATATCACTCAGTTCGAAAAATCTACGCACTATGAAGTTTTAAAATCATTAAAAGAAGCGGGTTTAGATTCTTTGCCAGGTGCTGGTGCTGAAATTTTAGATGATAGGGTACGCAGATTAATTTCGAAAGGAAAATGTGGAGCCGAAGAGTGGTTGGAAGTGATGCGCCAAGCGCATAAACTCAATTTAACCACTTCTGCTACAATGATGTTTGGTCACATTGAAACCAATAAAGAAAGGTTTGAGCATTTAGTTAAAATCCGCGATGTCCAAGCAGAAAAACCTGTTGGTGCAAAAGGCTTTTTGGCATTTATTCCTTGGCCTTTCATGGATGAAGGTACGCTACTTAAAAAATTAAAACGTGCACGTAATACTGTTTCGAGCGATGAATATATCCGTATGATTGCTATGAGTAGAATAATGTTGCCTAACGTTATTAATATTCAAGCATCGTGGTTAACAGTGGGTAAAAATGTAGCACAAGTTTGTTTACACGCGGGTGCTAACGATTTTGGTTCCATTATGATTGAAGAAAATGTAGTTTCTGCTGCGGGGGCAGGTTTTCGTTTCACAGCTGATGGCATTCAAAAAGCGATTGAAGAAGCAGGTTTTAGACCACAACTTCGCAATCAGCAATACGAATATCGCGAACTTCCTAAAAATATTGTTCAACAAGAATTAAATCGTGAATTGTTGACTGTAGACTAAAATAAACTGAGCTGATCACTTTGAGGTTTTTGCAATTCTATTTGTCCGCGCACCTCAATTGGAAAATTTATTATAGATCTCATTTTTTCATAAAAATATTGCGCCATAATGGGTGATTCGATATTATCGGGTTGGTGTGAAAAAAAATATACTTCTTCCAAACCTAAAATGAGCCACTCTCGAATGCGTTCGCACCAAGCATCAACACGCTGATAATCGGTTGGATGTAAGTTATTGCCAACAAAACGAATCAAAACACAATTATTCGTTAAACTCGAATGTAAAACATCACGCCTACCAGAAACATCTGTAATGACAAATGAGCAGTTATAATTTTCCAGAAGTTGTTTAAGTGCGTTGAAATTAGTTTCAAGAAACCAACTCGGATGTCGCACTTCGATGGCTAAGCGAATATGTTTTGGGGTTTGTTTTAAAATACTTTCCAAAGTATTTATGCTGCGCGGCGTAAAATTAGGCGGAAACTGTATAAAAATTGGACCTAATTTTTCTTTCAAAAACGACAAATTTTCATAAAAATGATTTGCTAAACCCATAACTGCATTTAGATTTTCTGCATGGCTAACTTGTTGTAACATTTTTGGGCAAAATCTAAAGTCTTCTGGAACTTCGTCATACCAACGCTCGCAATCAGAAATTTCAGGTGTTCTATAATGCGTTGTGTTAAATTCTATGGTGTTGAATTGAGCACCGTAATATTTTGGAAAATTTGCAGTGACAATTTTTTTAGGATAAATGCCTCCGCACCATTCGCGCATCGACCAACCTGTACAACCGATGAAAACTTTTGGCGTTTTATGGCTTAAAAATTTCTGTAATACGCGCGTATTGCCTAAATCGTCAATGGGCATTGAAAAATTTAAACCTTCTAAGCTTTCGAGTTTACCAAAATCCATAATTACACTACTTTTTTATTTTTCTGTACAATCCACAAGCTAATCAAAACCAAAACTGTTCCGATAGCCGTGTAAATTGTTATGGGTTCGTACATAATGAGTGCGGCGAAAATAAAACCAAAAATTGGATTTAAATAAAGCCATGAACCTGCTCGCACAGGATCAAGTTTTAGAAGGTATAACCAAATTTGTACTGCACCGATAGAAACCGGAATAGCAAGCCAAATAGTGCATATCCAAAAATTTGTATCCCAAATTTGTTTATCGAAATCAGTAAAAATGAGCGTAAAAGGTAAAAGTAAAAGCCCTCCGAAGATAATTTGCCACGTATTAATGACAATCAATTTTTGATGCCACGCTCTTCCTGAAAAATAAATTGTACCCAATGAATAGCTAACCATGGCACAAAATAAAATAATTAAACCTTGAATAGTTGCATGAGCGTTTTGTAATAACGGATAGATTGCGACAATGACACCACAAAATCCAAGAATCAAAGCAAACCACAAATACGGTTTAATATTTTTTTTCTGAAAAATTGTACTCATTACCGCTATTAAAACAGGGTTAATAGCAACAGATAAAGAACCAAGACCTGCTGAAACTTCGCGCATGGCAATAACATATAAGCCTAGATATAAGCTAACATTTAAAGCGCCGTAAATAATTAACGGCACTATTTCCGATTTTTTGGGAAACGCTTCTTTTAATACAACGTGTCCATAAAAAAACATGATGAGACTTGCGATTAAAAATCGAATTTCAAACATCAACAAAGGCTGACCGCCTTTTAATCCCAATTTTGTCGCCACGGACGCAGAAGCCCAAAGTGCGGCGAAAAGTAAGCCGAGTAAAATGTTTTTCATTCTATATTCACTATTTTAAAAACCAACTCCGTCAATAAACTCCCATCTTCTGTTCCGCCACTGTCAACGCCTTTGGCTTTTAAGTCGTAATCACTAAGTATGTGAATCACTTCTTCAATTTGTCTGCGATTATAATGCGTTGCTAATTTTTGGTACTCTTTTAAAAACCATTCAGAACGCAAACCCATAATTTTTACTTTTTCCATTGGCGATTGTGTTTGCAAAAATGAAAACTGATAGCTTTTAGAAAATTGGGAGAAAATACTGTTTATGATAACAACAAGCGGTGTATTGCGCATATTGCTTTTGAAATAATCCACAATTTTGAACGATTTATATACATCGCGTGCCGCAAGTGCGGCATTGAGTTCAAAAACGTTGTATTCTCGGCTGATACCCACATAATTTTCAACATCAGCAACCGTAATTTTATTCCTTTGTGCTGAATATAAATTGATGATGACTTTATCAAGCTCGTTACATAGCGTTTTTAAATCGTTGCCGAGTTGGTCAATCAATAAAGTTTGTGCGTGCGGTTCGATGCTAAATTTTCTTTCGTGCAAATAATCGATAATAAAATCGGGCAATTGGTTTTCGTAAAGGCTTTTAGATTCAAAAACTACCGCGTTTTTCTCTAATGCTTTTGCAAGTGCACTTCTACCATCAAGTTTTTTGTTTTTATAGGCAATACAAAGCACAGTTGTTAAAGCGGGTTTTTCAAAATAATTTTGCAAACGCGTGCCATCGCTCTTTTTGAGAAAGTCAAAATCTTGTGCTTCTCGAATAATTACCAATTGTTTTGGTGCCATCATCGGAAAACGCATACAAGCTTCGACGATATTTTGCGCACTGTTTATATCTTTGCCGAATAGTGTAGTGAAATTGAACGATTTTTCTTCTGGTTTTAAAACCAATGCTTCAATTTTATCGACAATAAGGTCAATAAAATATGGTTCATCGCCTTGCAGCCAATAAATGGGTTTGAAATCGCCTTTATCTAAACTATTAATTAAAACTTTAAAATCCATTATAGTTGTTCGTTGATAGTTGTTCGTTGTTAGGCGCTCTTAAACGAACAACTATCAACTATCAACGAACAACTAAATCGCAAGATATTTTTCTTTTTACTTTTACGCAAGTTTCTTTTAAAATATATTTATGTCTAAGCCACTTATTCTTGTTGTTAACGACGATGGTATTTTTTCTTCTGGTATAGCTGCGCTCGTTGATGCTGCTTCTCAGATAGGTGAAGTTGTTGTTGTTGCACCCGATTCACCGCAATCTGCCAAAGGTCATTCGATTACTATTAACGGACCGATACGTTTAAATCCTGAAAAGAAAATATTTAAGGGTATTGAATCGTATGAATGTTCGGGCACACCCGTTGATTGTGTAAAATTGGCAAAAAATGTCATTTTTAAAAACCGAAAGATAGATTTATGCCTTTCTGGTGTTAATCATGGCTCAAACTCTTCTATCAATATTATTTATTCAGGTACGATGGGTGCTGCCATGGAAGCGACACTTGAAGGCATTCCTGCCATTGGTTTTTCACTTTTAGATTATTCGATGGAAGCGAATTTTGAACAGTGCAAACCATATATTGTTAAAATGTCGGAATATGTTTTAGCGCATTATGCCGATAAACCCCTTTTGCTGAATGTCAATTTTCCAAAAACAAAAACTGATACTACCTATAAAGGCATTAAAATTTGCCGACAAGGCGAAGCGAATTGGGTAGAAGAATTTATTGAAGCCACTGACCCGATGGGAAGAAAATATTATTGGCTTTCTGGTAAATTTGAAAACTTTGAACCCGATGCGACTGATACTGATGTCTGGGCTTTAGACAATAATTATATCAGCGTTGTGCCGAGTATGCACGATTTGACGGATTATAAAATGATCAAAGCGTTAAAAAATTTTAAATTGTAGAAATACTGTTTATTTTTCCTTTAGGAGGGTTTCAATATCTTTCATAAACCTATCAACTTGTTTCGCATCCGTGCCATCGCAAAAAGAGCGCACACGCCTTTTTTTGTCGACAAGAATGAGTCTGCCTGAGTGATCGAAACCGCCAGGTAAATTTGGGTCTTCAGTAGCAATGCTGAAATAATCGCGTGCTAAAGCAAAAATAGTATCCTTCGAGCCTGTAACAAAATTCCATTTTGGTGCTGTTACATTTAAACCCGATGCGTATTCTTTGAGCCTCCCCACTGTATCGTGTCTTGGGTCTATACTAAATGAAATTAATTTCACAGAGTTTGAATCTTTAAAAGCGGTGTAAACGCGCAACATTTGCGCCGTTACTTTTGGGCAAATAGTAGGGCAATGCGTAAAAAAGAAATCAGAAACGTAAATTTTGCCTTCAAAATCTTTATCGCTCACCCAATTACTGTCTTGATTTACGAATTTGAAAGGACGAACTGTGGGATAAATCGTATCGCCGTTCGGAGCTATTCCGAGACGTTCTCCTATTATTGGCAAAGGTGTTTGTTTTGTATCGCCACATTTTACAATTGAAAAATATGCAATGAGAACGATTAAGTATGTAATAAATTTCATGTTTAATTTTTTCTTTTAAGAAGCGAAGATGAAATATCTAAACCTTTTTTAACTTCATCGTTCATTTCAGAAATGAGTTTTTTCTGATTAACCAAATAAGTGTGCGATGAATCCGCATTGTTCAACACGTCAGAAGTTTTAAAGTTCGACATCCAATCGCTCATATTGTCCTCAAGTTTGCTTAAAACAAGAATAGTGTTTAGTACAGTATCTTTTAAAGCGATATTATTTGTCCCAAGATTATCATTTAAGTCGCGTAATTTTTGTTTATCGGCGTTTAAATCGCCCATCTTAGGCATCACCTCGTCGTGAACAGCCATTATATCGTCGTAAATTTTTTGATTTTCTGCATTTAGAGTGCCTGATGTAGCAGTATTCGATGCTTTAGTTTTATCGTTATTACACGATGCCACTGTCAAAATAATTACAGCGAGAAAAAAAAAGAGAAAATTATTTTTCATGATATTCTTTTAAAAATTCAATTTTCATTTTTAAAAAAGGCTATTTTGCTTCCCAAACATTATTTGCTCTATCAACATCTGCCATAAATCCCAATGGGTCAATTTCAACTTTTGAAACTTCTTTATCCATTTTTATTGTATAAGTTGGATACGTCCAAGTCCAATCTTTTAAGGTTTTTCTATTTTTAGAGTTAGAATCAGCAGGTTTTTCGCCACGCATCAAATCGAGCGGTATATAAAAATCTTGTGAAGAACCATCTTTATAAGTTACTCGGAGATCCATAGGCATAATAAAAAGCCCGATACGTTTTAAAAATATTTCCGAACCATTTTTACTTGAACTAACGCTATCAATAGAATAATCAATTGTGTGTGTTGTATTAACGAAATATTGCTTAAACCATTGCAAACTCAAACCTGATTGCTTTTCAAAAACACGCACACAATCATTTGCATTTGGATGTCTGAATTTCCATTCATCGAAATAAGTCAGCAAGCCTTTATTGAAATTGTTTTCTCCAATAATATATTTAATTTCTTGCAAAAAAACGGAACCTTTTCCATACGAACTCCTACCATAAGCTGTATTAGTCAAATAATGGTCGGCATGTGTTGAAAGCGCTTCTTCGTAACCAGATTTGGCATAATTACAATACGCATCGACATCTTTACGCATTGGATCTGCTCTGACTTCGCCTTTCAAAAGTTTTATGCTGCGCAAATTATCAGTACAATAATTCGAGGCGAAACTCGTAAAACCTTCGTCCATCCAAGGGTATTGAGTTTCATTCGTCGCCAATACACTTTGATACCACGAGTGCATGAGTTCGTGTCCTGCTGTTCCGTAAAGCGATTCTAATTTGCGTTCACCGAGAATTAAAGTTGCCATCGGATATTCCATACCGCCGTCTCCACCTTGAATAAAGCTATAATCAGTGTAAGGATATTTGCCATAATGCGTTCTTGAAAATTCAAAAGTTTTAGCCATTAATTCAGGTAATTGCTTCCAAGCAGCAGTTTTATCGGATGGAATGTAAAAAAAGTGCATCATGGTTCCATCGTCCGCTTTTTTCTTTTCATGTACGTAATCAGGGTCGGCAGCCCAAACAAAATCGTGTACATTTTGAGCTTTGAAATGCCATTCTAATTTAGAATTGGGTTTTATTTCAACCTTGTTATCCGAATAACCTTTGCCTATTTTATCTGCATTTTGTAATATCCCAGTTGCGCCAATCATGAATTTTGAATCCATATTTATCGTTACGTCGTAATCGCCCCAAATGCCATAAAATTCGCGAGCAATGTATGGATCAGAATGACAACCTTCTTCATCGTACTCGCATAATTTGGGATACCATTGCGCCATAGAATAATCAACGCCTTCGGCATTATTTCTTCCGCTGCGTCGAATTTGAATTGGCACTTGCCCATCAAAATTAAAATCGAACTCTACTTTACTACGTGGTGGAATGGCGTTTGGTAACGCCACTTCTAAAATAGTGCCTTCTGTTATTGCTGTACATTTTTTGCCATTCAGCATTAAGTCTTTCACATTCAAATACCCAATTTCATCGGGTTTTAGTTTTGAAATACGTGCGCCAACTCGACCGTCGGGATCTACAATATTTAAACTACGTACATCCATACCAGAACCCGGTTGAAAAGCATTAGGATATAAATGAAAAAATGCTTTAGTCAAAGTTTCCGATGAATTATTATAGTACACTAAATGCGTTTTGCCAGTAAATTGATGCTTCTTATCGTCAAAATTAACTGAGATGGTATATTCAACGCGCTGCTGAAAGCGGCTTGAATATTTTTCTTGCGCCGTTTTTGATGAATTTACTTCACTTGGAATTAAATTGCTTTGCGCAAAGAATAGGGTAGAGGTTGATAAGAAAAATAAGAGAAATAAGTTTTTCTTAAATGAAATGCTAAAATTCATACAATTTTATTGGATTTTTATAAAACTATTTATTGAGTTGAGTAACAGTTATCAAAAGATATTTAGTATAATCTCTGCGACCTCTGCGATTCCTTTGCGACTCTGCGTGAAACCTATCTTAACGCAGAGTCGCAAAGGAATCGTAGAGGTCGCAGCTTAACTAATCGAAGATTTCTGCGTAAGTATGTGGGAAATTTATCTACGGCAAAATTAACTCATCTAATTTAAATCTTTCAGCAATAACGAATTTTCCTTTATCATTTTTTGCAATTGTAGCACATTCCGTTTTTGGGTCGTGTTCAAAAATGAAATACCAATTTTGTTCAACAGCCGCATTTAAAATAATTTCTTTTTCAATCAATGTCTGATTCGGTTGCATATCATACGCCATAACATTGGGTAAATTAATATGCCACTCGCTTGGGAAAACATCAGCGGCATAATAAAATATTTTACCCGCAAACGGAAAAACGAAAGAAGTCATAGCGTGCGTATGTCCGTAGGTGGTTATTGTGTGCAAAACACCATCAAAAATTTCGTTATCAAGTTCAAAAAACTTAAATTTTCTAAGATACTGTAAAGGCTGAAAAGTTTCTTTAATGAAAGAATTTTTTTCGCGCGCATTCGGATTGATGGCAAATTCAAAATGTTTTTTGTGTGTCCAATAAGTTGCATTGGGAAATGCCGGGATTAAATTTCCTTCTTTATTGCGTTCTAAACTTCCGCCTGTATGATCGAAATGCAAGTGTGATAAAAGTACATCGGTAATATCTTCAGCTTTTACATTTATTTTTTGTAGTGAAGAGATGAGCGAATCATCTCCAAAAGGAAAAAAATAGGCAGCAAATTTTGGGTCTAGAACATTTCCAAGACCTGTGTCTATCAGGATTTTTTTCGAATCTGTTTCAATATATAAACTGCGCATCGCCCAAACAGTCATATTATTCTCGTCCGCAGAATTGAGTTTATTCCACATTGATTTGGGTGTTACGCCAAACATGGCGCCGCCATCGAGTTTGAAAAAACCTGTGTCTAAAACGCAAACTTTCTTAATAGCCATTAGAAATTTTTCGTAAAGAAACTACAATGAACGAATAATTTATAGTTTCCTGCCTACAAATCTAATAACTGAACCTTCTCCTTTATGAAATTCTCCTTCTGAAAGCTGGATACTTCTTTCTTCTAAAAGAATGATTTCAAAATTATGGAAATCGCTTTTGATTTCATCCAATGAAAATAACATCTCTAAATTTTCAGGACCGCCAACTTCAGGACTTTTTTCTCTATATTCTAAATGTTTTTTGCTAAAAGCCTCAAAAATGACAATACCATTGGATTTTAAATATTGTGTCAATTTTTTATGGTATTCTGATTTAACATGACTTGGAAAATGCGCATAAATCAGTGCTATTAGATCGAAATAATTATCCGGATAGGATGATGCGTTAAATTCAGCAACATCATAAACAATTTTCATATTTTTCTTTTCTGCCAGCCTCAATGCTTTGTGTTTTCCTTCAATACTTTGATCAAAAGCGTACACCTCCCACCCTAATTGAGCCGCATAAACAGCATTTCTGCCTTCTCCTTCAGCAGGTAATAGAATTTTTCCGATTGGAACTTTTTCTATTTGTTCTTTAAAAAAATTATTCGGTGCTTCGCCATAAGCATATTCTTTTGCGGCATAGCGTTCGTTCCATTTCTGACTCATATTTATAAAAATTAGTTATGCGATTCATTGAATTTTCT
>JAYWBA010000309.1:0-21460 GCA_043781915.1 Saprospiraceae bacterium | reverse complement strand
ATAGATTGTGAATAAGCAACACAAAAATCACACTATTCGGCTTGATTTTTTAATCATGGAGTCCTATTTTGACTTTTACAATTCGTAACTCACGTTATTGCAATAAAAAATCAATTATATTGAATGATGTAGGGGCGCACCGTTGCGGTCGCCCTTTAAAAATAATGATGTGTATATCTGGTAGTACTTTAAACCCTACGAGATTTAAGCTAAAATCAACCTAACAAAATCTTGTATTCGTAAGGTTTGAGACTGATAGTTTCTTTACTATCAATTGTCATTTCCTGATTAGTAAAATAATCAGTTAATTGTTCATCGCGTTTACCCAATGCTAAAATTATTTTTGCTGGTTTATCAGATAAATTAAAAATACAAACAACATTAGAGTGATAACCATCTTTATAGTATCTCCTTCTGAAAGAATAGACTTGATTTTCTTTTGAGTTTCCTATTTTTTCTAGAGGCGCACCATACATACCATTCCACAAAGCGCGTTCGTTGTGTTTTAAGTCAACTAATTTCTTAAAAAATTCTGCCCGAGATGTGCCCGACCAATCAATTTCATCGTCGTGAAAAAAATTGAGCCGTTTGTTCAACGAAACTTCTTGACCGTTATAAATCAAAGGCATACCTTCAATGACGAAAATAAGTGCCGTAAAACAATCTGCACCAGCACCAAATAAATCTGTTTCAGAGCCATGCCAAGTATTTTCGTCGTGATTTTGTGTGAAATTCATTTGCCAACCTAATGTTCCATGTCGTTGCTTATATTCTTCTGTATGTTTGTAAAGCAAAGTCGCAGACTCCCCTTTGGCAATTTGTTTCATAAAATGGTGTGTTCCCCAACCGTAATTTGATTCAAAACACACTTCGAATTGCTCTCTGCCGTGTACTTCATCTTCAGCGAGCATGAAAACAGGTTTAATTTTATCGAGGCGCGTTCGCAATTCACTCCAATAATCTTTAGGGATTGCCCAAGCGCAATCTTCTCTAAATCCATCAAAATTAAATTCGCTCAACCAATACTCATGCACTTGCATCCAAGCTTCGCGCATTTCTTTGTTCGTTAAATCGAGTTGTGCTATATCTGCCCAAACTTCTCCTTGATCGGATGTTACGGCTTGAATAACACCATCTTTTTGTACGTACCAATCGGGGTGATTTTCAATCCAATCGCCATCCCAACCTGTATGATTAGGTACAAAATCTAAAACGACCTTCATACCGTTTGCGTGAATTGCTTTAATTAAACTGTGCAAATCACTTTCTGTACCAAAAGCGGTATGTATTTTCAAAAAATCTGAAGCTGCATAAGGCGAGCCAAATGCTTCATTTTCATTTTCAGGTTCAACTTTTCTATTTTTTTCTGAAATGGGAAAAATGGGCATCAGCCAAAGCACATCAACACCTAAATCTTTAATTCTTGGCAAGTGTGATTCAACAGCATTGAAAGTACCTTCATGCGAAAAAACGCGCGTATTAATTTGATAAATAACGGCGTCGCGCACCCAATCAGGTGAAACATATTGCGTTACAGTTGCGTGTTTTGGCGCAGCAACAACTAAACTTAAATCACTTTTATTTTTCCCTATACTTTTATACATGATAAAAAGTAACGGAACGAGAATAATTAGCGCGAGAATAATAAGATAAACCATTATATTTGTTAGTTGTTATTTGTTAGTGAGAAAAGATTAATCATTATATCATTAACCATTGACCATTGAACCTTTTGTTGTTCTCCTGTTACCATATTTTTTAGCATAAGCATTTTTTCGTTTAGTTCTTCTGAACCAATAATAGCAACAAAGGGAATATTATTTTTATTCGCATAATCGAGCTGCTTTTTAATTTTTGTCGCTTCAGGATACACTTCAATCGATAAATTTTCTTTGCGTAGTTGCGTTGCCAATGAAAAAGCAGCACTCAAACACTCCTCATCGAAAGTTGCAAACATTATTTGTGTTTGTTGATTCGCATTTTCTGGAAACAGCCCCAACTCTTCCAAACAATCGTAAATTCTATCCGCACCAAAAGAAATTCCTACACCCGATACGCCTTTCAAACCAAAAACACCTGTTAAATCATCGTAACGACCACCGCCACCAATACTTCCCATTTTGACCGTATCTGCACGCACTTCAAAAATACAACCTGTATAATAGTTCAACCCACGCGCGAGCGTTAAATCGAATTTCACCAAGTTAGTAAAATTATAATCTTTTAAAAAGTCTAATGCTGTTTGAATCTCTTGTACGCCGAATTTCAATTGCTCACTTCTACTAAAATATGGCACTAACTCATTCAAATCTGTGATGTTCAAAAACTTTTCTACATCCTCAATAGCAGGTTCACCAAAACCACGCGTTCTTAATTCCTCCGCTACCCCACTCCATCCAATTTTATCGAATTTATCAATAGCAACTGTTAAATCGACAAATTTATCGGATGCACCGACAGCTTCAGCAACGCCTTGTAGAATTTTCCTGTTATTGATTAAAATCGTTACAGGAAGTTTAAAATCGCTGAAAACCGTATCGTAAATCTGCAATAACTCTGCTTCAAATAAAAGGGAATTTGAACCCACCACATCTACATCGCATTGATAAAACTCGCGATAACGTCCACGTTGTGGTCTATCAGCGCGCCAAACAGGTTGCACTTGAAAGCGTTTGAACGGAAAAGTTATATCGTTTTGGTGCATCACCACGTATCGCGCAAAAGGAACGGTTAAATCGTAGCGTAAACCACGATCACAAATACTCGAAACCAATTTAGAAGAATTGCGCGTTTGCAATGCTTCTTCGTTTGCCTTTGTCAGAAAATCGCCATTATTTAAAACTTTGAACAGCAATTTATCGCCTTCATCGCCGTATTTACCTATTAAAGTTGAAAGTTTTTCTAAAGTTGGTGTTTCAATTTGCTTAAAGCCATAACGCCGAAAAACACTTTTGATGCTATCAAAAATGTAATTACGTTTAAACATTTGTTCTGGCGAAAAATCGCGTGTGCCTTCTGGTATACTCGGCTTTGACATAATTTTTTTATGTGTATAAACCTCGTAGCTTTTAAAAACCTACGAGGTTTAAGATTCTTAAATCGCTGAAGAAAACTGTCTTAAAAATTTTACTTCGTTATCAAACAACATTCTGATATCGGGAATATTGTAAAAACGCAGTGCTTGACGTTCGATACCCATACCAAATGCAAAACCAGAATATACTTCAGGGTCAATGCCAACGTTGATTAAAACTTGTGGATCTACCATACCGCAGCCTAAAATTTCTAACCAACCTGTACCTTTTGTTAAACGCGTATTTTCAGGCGTATCTGTTCCAAGCCACACATCCATTTCTGCAGATGGCTCTGTGAATGGAAAAAAAGATGGGCGCAAACGAATTTGCGTAGCGCCAAACATTTCTTGAGCGAAAAACAAAAGCGTCTGCTTCATATCTGCGAAGGAAACGTTTTTGTCAATATATAAACCTTCAACTTGATGAAATTGTGCGTGCGAACGTGCGGAAATTGTTTCATTTCTATAAACACGACCTGGAGCAATAATCCTTATTGGCGGTTTTTGAGATTCCATTATCCGCGCTTGAACAGGCGAAGTATGCGTGCGCAACAACCACGTTTTTGAATTCTGAACGTAAAAAGTATCTTGCATATCGCGCGCAGGATGGTCTTCAGGTGTGTTCATTGCAGTGAAATTGTACCAATCTGTTTCAATTTCAGGACCATCTGCAACAACGAAACCAATGCGTTGAAAAATAGATATAATGCGCTGCATTACCAAAGAAACAGGATGACGACTGCCGAGCGACATCGGATCGCCAGGTCGCGTTAAATCTAAATCATCGAGATTGACTTTTTCAAATGTATTTTCCAATTGTGCTTGAAGTTCACCGAATTTCGCTTGCGCTAAATCTTTAGCGACATTGATGAGCGCACCGTAATCTTTTTTCTGAGAAGGCTCAATTTTTCCAATTTCTGAGAACAAAGGTTTCAAAATATTTTTAGAACCGATGTACTTTTGCCGAAATATTTCGAGGCTTTCTTTCGAGTTTGGTTGCTCGTTTTTTATTTCATCAATAACAGTTTGTACCTTCGCAAAAATTTCTGCCGACATATTTTTAATTTTCGATGCGCAAAAATAGTATTTCGAGGCTTTTAAATCAAATAAGTTCTGATAATAACTACCTAGTTTTAGTTTTTGCGCTGTTAATGACTTCTTCAGCGTGGTCTTTTTTCTTGACTTCGGTTTCAATATTTCTTATTTCCGGGTTTGCCATCTACCATTTTGTCTGGAAAAGAAGCAATTCAAGCTCAAATTTTAAAAAGTATTTTCCTTACGCATGTGTTTCTTCCTTATTTTTTTTGACCGTAGTTAGTGGCTTGTGGTCAGAAAATTTGCACGATTATTTTACCGCAATTCGAGTAAAAGCACCGATTTTTGTTTTACCACTTGGTATATATTTTTTGCCTCAGATTTCTTTGAAACAATTTTACCAAATTTTCACAATACTTATTATTTTTTTGGGTTGCTATGGACTCTTTATCATTTTCGATTACAGTCTTCACTCAAAAGAATATATTAGGCTTTTGTATCTTGGTCAACCTGTTCCGCATATTCGCGACCATGTGCGATTTACTATTTTATGTGCGTTCGCATTTATTATAGGTTTAATTATTTTAGAAAAAAAAGTTCTGAATCTCTCACTACAAAGAATTTACTACACAGCGTTAACACTCATTTTTATTGCTTTGCATATTATTTCAGCACGCAGTGGATTATTTATTCTCTACGCATCTCTTGTTGTTTATGTAATACGATTAGCTATTCTACGAAAACAATATTTAAAATATTTAGCAGTTTTATTAATTCTTTCTATTATTCCTGTTATAGCATTTTTTACGATTGATAGTTTTCATCAAAAAATAAATTACGTTATTTGGGATAGGCAAATGCAATCTCAAGGCAATTCTAAAACGTATTCGGATGGTGAACGCTGGATTTCGAACGATATAGGTTTAAAAATATTGGGAGAAAATAAGATTTTAGGAACGGGTGCAGGTGATTTTTGGACGGAAATTCAAAAAAAATATGCGCTTATATCTCCTGAACTTGATGCCAAAATGCCACATAATCAGTTTATTGTTGTTGCAGCAAGTTTTGGAATATTCGGATTGTTGGTATTTTCGTCAGCATTTTTATTTAATGTATTTCAAAAATTAAAAAACGTTAACGATATAAAATACTTTTTCTACTTGAATATGTTTTTAGCATTTTGTTTCGATATACCTTTAGAGGCTGAATTTGGAATTGTTTTTTATGCGTTCTTTGCTTCACTATTAATTAAAACAGATTATGAATAAAGAAGTTAAATCTTCACAAAGGCTAATTTACTCGATGGTTTGTTCAATCTTTTTATACACTTCTTGCAATAGCAACGAAAAAGTCGAATTAACTAAAGACGAAAAAGCAGAAGCACACAACACGGTTTTAAACAGAACACCCAAACTTTTAGACAGTTTAGACAAAGAATGTGCACATAATTTTGTTTCTAATCGTCAACATTTTATTGATTCGCTTTTTAAAGTGCGTTTAGAAAAAATTCAATCTAAAGTTATAACAAACTCGATTCAATAAAACGCACTATGAAAAATATTTTGAGACAGAATTTTATTTTACTCATAATGGTATTCGTATTTGGTAACTGCACCAGCGAAAAAACCAAAAAAGAAAGAATTGAGGCTGAAGTTAATTCAAAACTCGCTGAAATAATAACTAAAAAACATAGGGAATGTCTGGCAATTGCACGCGATTCGGCAGATAAGATTGTGGATAGTTTAATTTTTAGTCAGAATTTGGCACTTGATAGTTCTAAAAATTTTATTAAACCTATCAAACCCATCAAACCAGTATTAAAATCGAAACTAGATACAGCTGCTGTTGTGCCAATTTTTAAATAAAGTGTTCATTCATCAGGCTTTAAATCAAGCCGTTTTGCCAAATCACTTACTAATGGATTAACCTGCATCATGAGTAAAAGTTTTTCGCGGGCAGTCAGGTAACGTTTTACAACAACTTCACTTTGATTGTTTGGGTTAATACTCTCATCAATATGAACTTGCAAAGATAGATTAGGTTCGCTCAAATCGAAACGCAGAAAATCGGACAAATTTTGTTCCTGAATAATAAAACTTTTCGACATGACACTGCCAACTGTAACATTCACCTTTTTACCTTCGAGTTTTAAAACTGCAGATTTTAAAACCGATTTTACTGAAGGTCTCTCATGTGTTTCAGTATATTTACTCCAACTTTCCTTTAAATTATCAAAACTCAATCGCGATACCGATTCACTAATCATAGCTTCACTTGCAGCAATTTCCATCGCAATACTTTCTAAATCGCCAATTTTGGGCGCAACAGCATAACTCGATTTAACTTCTGATGCCCGAGCAGGCTCAGGTTTTGGAACATAATCTTGTGGCGCTAAAGTTGTACCCAAATTATCTTTTTTTGCTTCAACCTTTACACTTGTTTCTTTTACGGATGCTGATGAAGTGGGCTTTGGTGTCTCTTTTTTAACTTCTATAGCAGGATCATTGTTTTTTTTTTCGGTAGGTTGCGCCACAAATTTGGTGTAATTAATAATATGCGCAATTTTGAGCAAAGCTAATTCTACATGCAATCGCTTTGAACGCGCTGATTTGTAGTTTATATCGCAAGTGTTTAAAATATCGAGGGCTGTTAGTATAAATGACGTTGGTAACAGCGCAGCTTGTTCGGCATACCGTTGTTTTAAACTTTCCGATTGTTCTATCAAATGTAAAGTCTTAGGATTTTTGGATACCAATAATTGTCTTAAATGCTCAGCAAAACCCTGAATAAAAATATCGCCTTCAAAACCATTGTGTTGAATTTCATCAAAAATGAGAATCATTTCACTTTCATTGCTCGCTGCGGCTTCTTGGGTGAGTTTGAAAAAGTAATCAAAATCAAGAACGTTCAAATTCTGAACCGCATCAGAAAGCGAGAGTTTATTATTTGAAGAAGCAGAAACCAGTCTATCGAAAATAGAAAGCGCATCGCGCAGAGACCCATCCGATTTTGAAGCGACAATGTGCAAAGCCGCTTCATCTGCATCAATGACTTCAAGTGCGCAAATTTTCATCAAATGCGTAACAATGGCAGCATTAGTGATGCGTTTAAAATCGAAAACCTGACATCTTGAAAGAATGGTTGGTAATATTTTGTGCTTCTCAGTAGTTGCTAAAATAAAAATAGCATAAGGTGGTGGTTCTTCTAAAGTTTTCAAAAAAGCATTAAAAGCTGATTGAGAAAGCATGTGCACTTCATCAATAATAAAAACTTTGTACTTACCACTTTGCGGGGGTATGCGCACTTGTTCTATTAAACCCCGAATATTTTCCACAGAACTGTTTGAAGCGGCATCGAGTTCAAAAATAACAAATGAGCTATTACTCTCGAAGGAAGTGCAAGAAGCACATTTACCGCAGGCTTCAAAATCGGAAGTGCGGCTGGTACAATTTAATATTTTTGCAAGAATTCGCGCATTAGTCGTTTTACCAACACCACGCGGACCGCAAAACAAGAAAGCATGAGCGATTTTTTCTTGACGCAAAGCATTTTTCAACGTTTCAGAAACGTGTTCTTGACCCACCACATCGCTAAATCGGGCGGGTCTGTATTTGCGTGCAGATACTATAAATTCACTCATGCTGCAAATTTAAAATAAAGTGTTTTAAAATAAAAGGAGAAGTTTTCAACAATCGAAATAAAATAGTATTTTGTTTTAAAAGATTTTTGCTTTGGGGTGCTTGTAACCTTATATTCCTATATTTAGTCGCGGCAAAGCTTCTTCTTTATCCAAATTTTCGGGATAACTGATGCGGCTGTGGTATATATTATTAAGCGTAGTAGAGAATACTTCTACACATTTTTCTAATTCTTCGAACGTAATTTTACTATTCACAAATTGTTTGAGTCGCGCTTTTTCGTCAATCACCCGACGCACTAAATTTTCGAAAGAGATATTGGCTTCTTTGGCAACCATTGCACGCGACCATGCCTCCACACTATCAGCTATCATTAAAATCGTTTCTTCTTTGCTGTGGGGCGTTGGTCCGTTGTATCTAAAAACGGATCGTTCTTCATTAGTGAGTTTTCTTTCTTTTTCAGCCTTATTTAAAAAATATTCGACATAAGTAGTTCCGTGATGTGTATTTATAAAAGCAGCTAACTCAAAAGGCAAATTAAATTTTTCTATGTATCGAATGCCGCGTTCAACATGCCCAATAATAATTCGAGCAGAATCGAAAGGGTCTAAATCATCGTGTAAATTTTTACCTGTCTGATTCTCTATAAAATACATAGGTTCATCCATTTTACCAATATCGTGATACAAAGCTGCCACTTTTAACAACACATCATCCGCACCGATAGCTTTAGCTGCTGCTTCGCTTAAATGTGCAACTTGTAATGAATGTTGAAAAGTGCCAGGTGCTTTTAAATATAAATCGCGCAGAAGCGGGTGATTTATATCGCTCAGTTCTGAAAGCGTTATGCTGGATGTAAAACCAAAAATTTGTCCCAATAAAGGTATAAGTGGATAAGCAATCAGCGTCAGAAAACCATTTAAAATAAGCCAAATTATAATTCTCCAGTTTATTAGTCTAAAACTTGGCTCTTCGATAAGGGAAAGCCCTAGATAACCGATTAAGTAAACCCCCGTTAAAATAAAAATGCTTTGAAAAAAATTATTCCAATAGCGCGTTTCAAATCGAGAAAATGCAATCACCAAACCCGCCAATAATTGCAGGAAAATAAACTCGTAGCCAGGTGCTAAAATTAAACCAACAATTAAAACCGTAACTAAATGCGTGATGTATGCCATTTCACGCGTCAAGAAATTTTTTACAATAATGGGCGCTATGCAAAAAGGCAATAAATGATAATCTAAAAAACCTGAAATCTTTAACGCAAGCATTACATAAGCGTGTAAAACCACCAATCCGTATAAAAAAAACAACCAACGTGGTTGAACAAAATAAGTTGGGTAAAAGTATTTGAAGTAATAAAAATATAAAACAAACAAAAGAGTCACCAATAATAAATAACCTATAATAATAATGACGTGTTGCCTACTGGTTATATATTCTGTCTCATATTGTTCTTTGTAAGAAATTAATTTTTGATAAATTTCTGGCGTTACATTGCCGCCACGTTGAATAATCAAATCGCCACGTTTAACTAAACCACGTGATGAGACAATTTTATCAATTTCTTGCTGTTTGAAGTCTTGCGTTTTTTTGGCATCGAATACTAAATTTGGTGTTAAAAAATCTTTTAAAGTGAGAAATAAAAATGCAGGTTCTTTAAATCTACTTTGAGTGAGTGAATCTTTTAAGACTTCCACAATTTTTTCAGGTGTCGCAATCATTTCAATCGCTTCTTTTTTCACTTCATTGCCAGATATAATATTTGCTACAGTGTTCTTTCCGATATGATGTAAAACGGTATCAGAATTTATGATGCCGAGTAGTAATAACCGCTCCAAAAACTTTGAACCGAAGTTTTCATAAATTTCATTGTTTTTAGCAACATCTGGAAAATCCCCTTTATTACGTTTCAGTAATTCCTCAAAATTATTCTGAAATTGCCTTTTTCTTACTTTTATTTCGTCTAAATCAATTTTATAAAAAGGCGAAATAGCGTCTTCAATTTGTTGGCGCTCTAATTTTAATTCGTCCACATTTTTTTTAATCGGAAAATCGACATTAGAAACTAAATCGTTATACAACCACGTTTGTCCTAATTCGAATTGATACCTGAACTTCGCACTCACAGGAAAAATAAACGAGAGTAATACAATATAGAAAGCTGGCGCGAAAAAGTGGAAATGGCGCGAAAAAAAATTAATTATCTTAAAAAAAAGCCTTTGCATTTTTAATTAAAATTAAAAATTGAAGAAATTGAGCATTTTAACTAAAAAATTAAGAACTAAAAATTAAAATAAATGCAAATTTTTAACTATTAATTTTTAATTCTTAATTTTTTATTGAAAAAATCAAATTTAGTATTAATTTTGAAAAGATTTGTACACTATAATACACTTTAGCATGAGAAATTATCTTTTTTCAGTTTTAATCATATCTTTTTGTGCCCAATTAGGTGCACAAAACTACTACTTAGTTTATACGCAACCCGGCGTAGATAAATTGGAATACCAATTTACAGAACAGAATTCTTTGGTTTATTCTGCTTACAAGATGAAAGAGAATAAGAAGAATTTCTTTTTCGATACAGGCTTGGAATCTCCACAGCAAATATCTAAAATACCTTCCGATTGGAAAGATTTAAGTTCTGTTGTTGCGAACACAAATTTAGTCAATACTATAAATGCGCATACTATTAAGCTGCATGTTTTGACTCCTAATCAGAATGGTTATGCTGCAAATACAGTTGGAGCTGCACGACTAATCGAAAATACAGATCAAGGCTTTTATTTTAACGATGCTACGGCAGAATTTAATTTTAATCCTGCAAATCCGCCAGTAGCAGGTCAAGATTTATCTGTGCCACGCGATTTAGCGGATGCAAAAGCAGCTGTCTTTTTAATAGACCAAACTTCGGCATGCAATTCTAAAGCTTACGCATTTAAAAGCGTGCCATTACAAGCTTGTGTTTCAGAGTTCAATGCTTTGGTACACCCACAATGGGGTGTTATCAGAGAAACAAAAGGCAAAGGCGAAAATAAAAGTTTTGAACTTGTAAGAATAAACGGTTCCGAAGTTTGTCCATACATTAATGGTTTAACTAAACACGCTGTAGCGGCTTTGAAAGAAGCACCCGTTCAGTATAACGCGCCAGCAGTTCCAAGAGCCTATTCAACTGAAGTTGTTAGAGGAAAAACGGTTGCAGATACCAATTTCCCAAATGAATTTGCACCTAATACAGATGTTGCAAAAAGTGATGAATTTAACTCTGATCCTTGCGATGTCATAGCAGCACCCAACGAATACGTTGTGAGGCAAGGCGATAATTTAAACAATATTGCGCGTGCCTATAATTTAACTGTTGCGGGGTTAAAAGCGATGAATCAGATGTCATCCGATATTGTTTTTCCTTGCACAAAACTCATTGTTGCCATAAACGGTTATGCACCAACACCGATTGTTCAAAATAATAACGATTTAACACAAGTCCCGAGCGCGTACAGCGTAGCAGTTGTAAAGAAAAATCCAGAAATAAATTCTGGTGCGCCAAGCGATGAAAATAACCAACTATCCGCTTATACCTATCAACCGGAAACCACACCTTGTAATTTACAAGTTATGGAGGGTGAACATTTAGTTAGAGAAGGTGAAACGCTTGGTCAAATTGCAGAACAATATAACACAAATGTCAATGCCATTGTAGAGCTTAATAATTTGAACGAAAGCGAAGTTCCGCCTTGCACCATTCTAAAAATTCCTGATGCAAATCCCGTTACTACTGCACCAACAACTGAGGCTGCTTTGCCAACAAATTACAGTGTCAATGTCGTCAAAAAAAATCCAGAAACAACCAGCAAAGCGCTAAAAGATAATTGCAATGTTACACCAAAATCGAACGAATACGTTGTTCAATCGGGCGATAATATTTTTTTAATTGCCAGAAAATATGGCATTCCAGCGCACCAAATTATTTCTTTGAATAAACTGAAATCAAATGCGATACATCCTTGCGAGGTTTTAAAAATTGCTAATGAAGCAAAACCTACTACTACAACTGCAAAAGGCGTTAAGCCAGTTAGCCCTAAAAAAGTTAAAGCTGTAGTAACATCAAAAGGTGTTAAAATAGGAGGTAAAAAATCTACTCCTAAGGTGCAACATAAAAGCACTGAAAATGTCGCCGTTTCACCTAACCTAATTATTCGCAAAGGGACAGGTATTTATGTGGTTAAGAAAGGTGAAACTGTAAAAGAATTATGTCAGAGAAATAATATTAGCGATTTGGAATTTAGGAGAATTAATAACCTCAGTGCTACCGAAGACCTTCTTGCTGGGCAAGTTGTTAAAACAGAATTATGTAATTGTAGTTCTGATGTCGGTCCTGTGCCATTAGAGTATAATGTAAAATCAGTTAAAGTTCAGCCGTCAATCGTCAGCGCAGATGAAAACCTGATAGCTGATAGAAAATACCATGTAGTTGAAGAGCACGAAACACTTTATTCTATCTCAAAAAAATATTCTCTTACAGTCCAAAAACTCAAAGAGCTTAATAATTTAACAGAAACGGACATAATTTCACCTAAACAAGTGCTGATATTACAATAAAGAAGGTGTCATAAAAAAAACAGGCTCAATATTCTAATGTTGAGCCTGTTTTTTTGTAATTTTGAGAAAGGATTAAGCTGATTAAACCATTAAGAATCAACTTAATCAGTTAGTCAAACTATTCTAATAAAATAAATCAGGTTAATCAGATGTCAAAAGTTGGGAACAAATCAGTTTGGTTTACAGTCTGCGTCGCAGCCTTAGGGTATTTTGTCGATATTTACGATATACAAGTCTTCAGGGTTGTAGGTATTGAGAGTTTACGCGACGGATTAAAAATCCCAGTTTCTGAGATTCCGCATTATTTCAACGATGTACTTTTTAATGTGCAAATGGCGGGAATGCTGATTGGCGGTTTGCTCTTTGGCGTTTTAGGCGATAAATTAGGGCGTAAATCCATTTTATTTAGTTCAATACTTTTGTATTCTTTAGCTAATATTGCCAATGCTTTTGTTACCAACATTGAGCAATATACGATTCTACGATTTTTAGCTGGTTTTGGGCTTGCTGGCGAAATTGGTGCAGCTATCACGCTAACTACAGAAATTATGGGAAGAACGCAGCGCGGCTACGGCACTATGGTGATTGTTGCTATGGGTGCTTTGGGTGCAGTTCTCGCTGTATTTATCAATAAAAACAGTGGTAGTCTTGTTGGATTAATCGGTTTACAACCTTGGCAATGCGTTTATATAGCAGGTGGCATTTTAGGATTATTACTTTTGCTGCTTCGGTTTCAAACTTTTGAATCCGGTATGTTCGATGAAGTAAAAAATAATTCTGCTGTAAAAAAAGGAGATTTTTTCTCGCTATTTAAAACGAAAGCGAATTTTCTGAAGTACTTAAATTGTATTTTAGTTGGGTTGCCAGTTTGGTTTGTAATTGGTGTTTTAATAGGGAGAAGTCCTGAAATTGCAAAAACAAATGGTGTCATTCAACCCGTAGATATTGCATTAGCTACTATGTTTTGTTATATTGGGCTTTCAGTTGGTGATATTGCAAGCGGCACTTTAAGTCAGATTTTTAAAAACAGAAAAACTGTAACAGCAAGTTTCATCGTAGCATCTTCGATTTTATCGCTTTTATTTTTGTTTACAAAAAATGAAACTTTAGAACTTTTTTATCTTTATTGCTTTTTGTGCGGTGCTTTTACAGGTTTTTGGGCTTTGTTTGTTACTATTGCTGCCGAGCAATTTGGAACAAATATTCGCGCCACAGTTGCAATTACAGCACCTAATTTTGTTCGGGGTTTAGTGATTCCAATAACTTTGTCAGTGTCTTCATTGGCTAAAACCAATGGAATAATTAGCGCTTGTTTATGGGTAGGCACAATATGTATGACGCTCTCATTTGTTTCAATCCTTTTATTAGGAGAAACCTTTGGAAAAGATTTAAATTACTACGAGCCGGAATAGGAATCAGGTTTCATTTATAACAAATATCAAGAACCTGACACCTGATAGCTAATTCCTTACCCCTGCCAAAAACTTTCCATCAACAAAATTCGTTTATATTAGAAACATAGAATTATATGGCAGTTATTGATGATTACATCACAGTTTCAAACGATCAGTTAGAACTCATAACACAATCTGCAAAAGATTTTGCTGAGACACATATACGCCCAAATTTTATGGAATGGGATGAGTCACAACTTTTTCCGATAGATTTAATGCACGCGCTCAGCGAAGTTGGTTTTCTGGGTGTTTTCATTCCTGAAGAATTTGGCGGGTCTGGTTTAGAATATCACGCTTATTCAAACATCATTCAAGAAATTGCAAAAGTTTGTGGCTCAATTGGCTTGAGTGTTGCAGCACACAATTCGCTCTGCACCAATCACATTTATATGTTCAGTAATTACGAGCAAAAAATGCGTTGGCTTCCAAAATTGACGAGTGGCAAACATATTGGTGCATGGGGATTAACGGAAGCTAATACTGGTTCGGATGCTATGCGCATGAAAACCACAGCGAAAGAAGATGGTGATTATTATATTTTAAACGGTGCGAAGAACTGGATTACCCACGGCAAATCGGGTGATATTGCGGTTGTATTGGCGCGAACAGGTGAATTATTAGATTCTCGCGGCATTACTGCTTTTGTCGTTGAGCGTGGTACAGCGGGATTTTCGGCAGGAAAAAAAGAAAATAAACTCGGCATGCGCGCAAGCGAAACGGCTGAAATGATTTTTGATAATTGCCGCGTTCCTAAAGAAAATATTCTCGGCAATATTGGTGATGGATTTATTCAAGCAATGAAAGTTTTGGATGGCGGACGTATTTCAATTGGCGCGCTGTCTCTTGGTATTGCAAAAGGCGCTTATGAAGCGAGTGTTGCTTATTCGAAACAACGCGAACAATTTGGCAAACCCATTTCATCTTTTCAGGCAATCAGTTTTAAGTTAGCTGATATGCGCACGCGCATCGAAGCGGCTGAATCATTGCTCAATTTAGCCATTGATTTGAAACAAAGTGGTCAGAAATTTACGAAGGAGGCTGCTATGGCAAAATATTACACATCGGAGGTAGCTGTTCATTGCGCTACTGAAAGTGTTCAAATTTTTGGCGGTTACGGCTACACAAAAGATTTTCCGGCCGAAAAATATTATCGCGATTCAAAACTTTGCACTATTGGAGAAGGCACATCTGAAATACAGAAACTCGTAATCGCGAGGGAGATTTTGAAATAAGATCACACCCCAACCATAAACTGAGAATTTATCCCATCAAAAACTTTCTCATTCTTAATTTCTGGATAAATAAGAATAAACGAATGACGGGTAAATTTATCAGCCAATAATCTTGGAAGTTTCGCCAACGATTTATCGTACGATGCAGAATGTTCGCGCGCACTAACAAAAATTAAAAGTTCTGTGTTTTTAATCTCAGGCTCTAACATTTCTACATCAATCCAAGAGTTATATTGCGTTATTCTATCACTCAAATCGCTCAATAATGGATGCTGACCCATTTGCAATTCCAAATCATCGCAAACTTCATAAAACGTTATATGCGAACTGAGTTGTTTTTCAAGTCTAAACGCAATATTCAACCATTTTTTGAAACCCAATTCTCTGGTGCTCGATGTTGGAAAAAATACACGTATCCGCTTAAAAATATTTACTTTCTGTTCAATCTTTGACACCAAAACCATTTGCGATTGCGCCATGAGGAGTTGCGACATAATCGAACCAAAAAAATTATCGACCATCGAAGGTTTGCCATTCCAACCAATAATGATGTAACTGATGGCTAAATCTTTGACAGCACGCGTTATGCCACTCGCAATATTCAAATCGACACGCGTTGCCACCGATACTTCAACATCAGCCGCTCTCGCATGATTTACCGCTTCAGTAAACTTCGCATTATTGAGCAAAATCGTATTTCGCGCATTTTCATCGTCTGAAACAATGGTTAACGGATAAAGTGGTTCGTGCGATTGTGGATTTTTGAGTAATAAAGAAAGATCAATCAACTGACTAAACGTAGCAGGATTAGAAACTGGAATCAAAATACGCTCCGTCGAATCGAAATCGGAAACACGTTGCTCGTCATTTTGTAGTGCTAATTTTTTCCCTGCACTTTCAGTAATAAATGTTGAAAGGAGGCACGAAATCAAAATCATTAATATTGTTCCATTCAAAACGGCAACATCAAAAATTTTCAAATCGTATCCAATTAAAATAATGGCAAGCGTAGCGGCAGCATGGCTGCTACCAAGACCAAAAATTATTCTTCGCTCAGTGGCTGTATAATTAAACAACTTTTGTGTAATAAAAGCTGCCAACCATTTCGTTGTATAAGCGGTTATTAAAATTGTTACAGCAACTATCCAAGCAGAATAATCGGAAAACAAAATTTTTGGGTCAACGCGCATTCCCACGCTGAATAAAAAAATCGGAATAAACAGTGCGTTACCCACAAAATTTATTCTATTCATTAAAACTGAAGCATGCGGTATTAAACGGTTCAATAATAAACCTGCCAAAAATGCACCAATAATGGGTTCCAATCCGCACAAATGCGCAACACTGGCACTGACAAAAACAAATGCTAAAACAAATATAAACTGTCCGTTACTTTCCGATTCTACTTTTTTAAAAAACCAACGTGCTACAACTGGCATTATATACCATATAAAAACAAAAAATAAACCTAGTGCCAATAAAGTGGTAAAAGCGATGACATACCACGTACCACCATGATACAAGGCAGCAATAAACGAAAGCAGCAAGAGCGCACCTGTATCGGTTAAAATTGTACCACCTACTGTTATGGTTACTACCTCCGTTTTTGTTAAACCCAATCTCGAAACTATCGGGTAAGAAATCAGTGTATGTGTAGCATACATAGAAGCCAACAATAACGCTTCGATGAATTTAAAATGCAGCACATAAATAGATGAAATAGTCCCGAGAATAAGTGGAACAAAAAAAGTTAATAAACCATATACAACGCTCTTATGCGAGTTTTTTTTGAAATGCCGCAAATCAATTTCTAATCCCGCACAAAACATCAGGTAAACTAAACCTATGGTTGCGAATAATTTAATACCGCCTTCTAAACCAAGAATATTAAATCCTTTCGGACCAATAAAAACTCCCGCTAAAATTAGTCCGACAATACTCGGAATTTTTAATTTCCTCAACAATAAGGGTGATAGCAATACAATGCTAAACAAAATTGCGAGAACATAAACCGGTTCGGTAAGAGGCAAAAGAAATAAAAACCGCATAGTTATATTGGACAAAGAGTCATTTCACGACAAAGAAAACATTTTAATCACAACTTTCAAACCTTAGTTTTCATTTAGTGTTACACTTACAACATTTATTGACTTATTTTTGCGCCGTCAAGAACAATTTTAGATAATATGGCTACTGTTACGTTTAAGTTTGAAGATAAAAAGATTCCTGAAAGAACGGTTAAGGCGCCGATGGATTATTCTATTTTAGAAATTACTGAAGAGCATGATGTGCATTTAAATCATAATTGTGGTGGGGTTTGTGCATGCAGCACATGTCATATATACATTGAAGCGGGAGAGGATTTTTTAGAACCCATTACTGATAAAGAAGAAGATTTTATTGACCGTGCCAGAAATCCGAGACTTGAATCGCGCTTGGCTTGCCAATCCATTATTCTCGATGATAAAGCACATATAATTGTAACTATTCCAGATCAAAGTGGTATTAAAGGGCACGAACATTGACTCGAATTAAAAGAATTAAAAGAATTTTCAGAATCGAGGTTCAGTTAATTCTTTAATTCGAGTTACTGTTCTATAAATTCTTTAAATTCCTTTAACTCGAGTTACTGTTCTGGAAATTCTTAAAATTCCTTTAATTCGAGTTACTGTTCTGGAAATTCTTTCAATTCTTTTAATTCGAGTCAATGATAGAAAATATTACGCCTTACGGCAACCCAGAAAGTAAAAAAGAGCAAGTATCGCAGATGTTTGATAATATAGCACATCGGTACGATTTCCTCAATCGTTTCCTTTCGCTCGGTATCGATAAGTTGTGGAGAAAGCAACTCATTGCTCAAATTTTAATAAATAATCCAACTTTAGTCTTAGATGTGGCGACAGGTACGGGCGATGTTGCTATCAATACTGTAAAAAGTCTGAATAAAATAAATCCTCAAAACAACCTAAAAATCATTGGCGTCGATATTTCGCCCGAAATGTTAAAATTAGGTCGCATTAAAATTAATGCAGCACATTTAGCAGAAAAAATAACATTTATAGACGGCGATTCAGAGAATTTGCAATTCGAGAATAATAAATTCGATGTAGTTTCCGTTGCTTATGGCGTAAGGAATTTTGAAAACTTAGAACTCGGCATATCAGAAATATTTCGCGTTTTAAAACCAGGCGGAAAGATAGCCGTTTTAGAATTTTCAAGACCAAGCATTTTTCCGATAAAGCAAATTTTTAATTTTTACTTCAAAAATATTTTGCCTTTTATCGGCAGCATTACTTCTAAGGATAATCGAGCTTACGCATATCTGTACGAATCGGTACAGGAATTTCCGGAAGGCGAAAACTTTGTAAAAATTTTAGAAAAAACAGGATTCACTCAAGCTACATGCAAAAGCCTCAGTTTTGGAATTTCTTCGCTTTACATAGCCAACAAATAGTTGAAGGTTGTAAGTTAACAGTTGACAGGCTGAAATACAATCAACGACTGTCAACTGTCAACCGTCAACTGTCAACTAAACTGTCAACTATTTGTGTGTTTTTGCTTGCTTTAAGCATTTCAAAAACTAATGCACAAGTTGGTAAAGGAGCAGGAAACGCCAATTTTAATGATTTTAATGTTAAAAGTTATTATTTCGGCATTACCTTAGGTTCAAATAATTCTGATTATTTAGTCCACAGAAGCAAAGATTTTTTACCCGGAGCGAATGATAGTATTGCAGGTGTATCGAGTGTACAAGGTCCCGGATTGAATCTCGCGATAGTTAGCAATTTAAAATTAGGCGATTATTTCGATATTCGTTTTTTGCCGGGTTTTTCTTTCGCCGAGCGCGATGTGAATTATACGGCAGTTAAACGCGGAGCAACCATTCCAACCCAAAAAATAGAATCCGTTTTTGTTGAATTACCTTTTCACGTGCGGTATAAATCAGCGCCGTATAACGATAAGCGTTTTTTTGTAACCGCAGGTTTAAAATACAGCTACGATATTCAATCCAAAAACCGTGATAGAATTATCATTAACTCATTAAAAGTCTCGCCAACCGATTTTCAATTCGAACTCGGTGCAGGTATCCAAATGTTCTTTCCTTTTTTTATCTTCTCTCCAGAAATTAAATTTTCACAAGGCCTCGGCAATATATTGATATATCAACAAGGTATTCCGCAGTCGGGTATTTTAGAAAGTTTGATTTCGAGGACTTTTACTATTTCACTGCATTTTGAGGGGTAACTCGAATTTATAGAATTTTGGAATTAATTTAATCCATTAATTTCTAAAATTCGAGTTTTGGGCATAGAATTCGCTGATGATTTGAAATATAAACCCGATTTCATGCGCATTATTTTTTTTAAACTTCTTTTTTTAGAAATTCTATTCACAATTTCAAGCAATGTAATATTTGCACAAGTTCTAACCAATAATTCTGCCTATACTCATTTCAATAATAAAACACTAAAATTAGGTTGTTCAATAGGCATTGCTTTTCCTCATATTCCATTTACTTATACTCCTAATTTAGTTGGGTCAGATCCTTTTCAGATTGTAGATTTTGAAAACAACGGTGGATTTGCAGTCAACTTATCTACACGATTTAGAATTAGTAATTCAATTGACCTCAGGTTTTCTCCAGGTGCTTCATTCGTTACAAATAACGTTACTTACGGATATGGGATTCAGTACATCACCGAGAAGACTTCAAATGTAAGTACATTTTTTATTGACTTACCCATCAATATGATTTACAAATTAAAACCAATCAAAGACAAGCAATTCTATTTTGGCGGTGGCGTAAAATACCAATACGATTTGAACGCCAAAGATAGAATGGATATTTTGGAACAAGTTTATTACAAGACAGCAACTGATTTTCAAATTGAAGGATTTTTAGGCCTCCAATTTTTCACTAAAGAATTTATATTTTCTCCAGAAATAAAATTTTCCCAAAGCATAGGAGGCAGAATACTCCAATACCAAAAACTTACTACTGTGACTGATACCTATTTTAAAGCTGTTCCAAGTGTAGTTACTATCTCTTTAATTTTTGAGAAATAGTTTACTGTCATTTTATATCCTCCAAAGCATTCGTCACCAATTTCAAAAAACCAACCAATGCATTATTATCCAACCATCGGGTAACAATAACTAAATCGTCTCTGTTATCTATTACGATATAATTTCCACCAAAACCATTGGCGTAATACATGTCACTCGGCATACTTGGAAACGTATTTGCTCTATTCGTCCACCACATTAAACCATATTGATTATTTGCTTGGGCTGGTTGACTAACAGAATTCACCCAATTTTCTGAAACGAGTTGGTTGTTTTTCCATTTACCATGCCGCGCAAACAATAAACCAAATCGCGCTTGGTCGAGCGTGTTAATAAACAATCCGCCACCGAAATGTCCGCCGCCACTGACAGACTGCACCATCAAACCATCCATGTTTACAAAAGAATTATCGTAGCCATACCAGCGCCACGTTGTAGAAGCTCCAATAGAGTCCATAATTTTTTCTTTCAAAACAATCGGAAGCGGTTTGCGCCAAACTTGCAGAAGAGAGTACGATAGCAGATTAACGCGCGCATCGTTGTATTCGAAGGTTGAACCTGGTTCGAGCAGTTTTCTAAACTTCCAATCATCTATACCGCCTGTTTTTGGTGGTCTATCGCTCCAATCGCACACATCAAACAAACAACCCGACCAATCGGATGTTTGATTGAGTAAATGTCGCCAAGTTATTTTAGCGTTATGTTCACCTTCAAATTTATCATCGAGTACGTAGTTATTTACCTTTTCATCCATATTTCGAATGAGTTTAGCATCTTGAGCTAATCCAAAAATGGTTGACAGATAACTTTTTGTCACACTAAAAGTCATATCAACCCGATTGACATCACCCCATTGCGCAACAATATAACCATGACGAAGAATAATTCCCGCAGGTTTGCCACGTTGTTTTGTCGGACCCAGCAACTTATATCCCGGTTCATTCGCGTAAGCTTTTATGTTCGCTATGCGCAAATCGTAATCGACGTTATTATCGTGATTGATGGCAAAATTTACGGCACTATCTAGCAGAGCAGCATTCATTTTAACTTCTGATGGTTTTTTTGTTTGCCAATCGACATCAGGAAAGTAAACAACTTGGGATAGAATTGTAAATGATTCAAAAATAAAAAATAAAAAAACGATAAATATTTTTTTCATAGAAATTAATTTACAAATCAAACATAACTTTTGTTGTGATGTTTTAAAAATACTTCCGAACTTCTTAAACATAACTTTTATTGTTCTGTTTTCGGACACTGTTTGAGATGTATCGATAATTCCGCACCCTTAAATCCAAAGTTGATTTAATTTTATGGAAAATTTTAGAGGTATGCGCAAGAATCGGAGTTACGATGAAA
>JAYWBA010000308.1:0-21548 GCA_043781915.1 Saprospiraceae bacterium | reverse complement strand
AAAATAGCGGGTTTTGCGCCCCGAACAATATTGAACAATAAACCAGATTCTTTGGTCAATCCGTATTTTCCAGTGTGCGAAAAATTGACATTTTGATTATTCAATAAAATATCTGCTTTATCGAGAGAAGCGTCGAACGTGACTACATCTACAAAATCGGCAGAGTAGTGAATATCCAAACCCATTTTTTCTAGATTTTGTAGCTTTTGCAGCAAATTCAATTCTCTTTGTTCAACGAAGCCTAAGAAGTCAAAGACTAATTTTCCTTTTATTTGTGGTAAAATGAGTTCTAGAATTTTAAACAAGCCTGTGTAATTGCGCCTTGTATCTGTCACGATACCCGGTATACAAATTCTAATCATCTTTAACTCTTTTGAAGTTATCTCCTGCTGAGCTTTTACGATTCCTTCGTTGATAATACTTGGGAAAGCGATGATGCGTTCCTCGGAGATGAATTGGCTCAAATATTTTTTTTGGCTGTTGCTTAAAACAATAAAATATAGGTTTTCTTTTTTCAAATTTTTTAAAATCTGTGTTCTTGCTCTATTTCTCACTAAAACTTCTCGTCCAAATCGAGCAAATTCACGCACTTTATCCGGATTGTATTTGATGTTGTAAACGAAGTTATTAAAGGCGCTTTTAAAACTCGAATCAAACCATAAATCAATATCGTGCACATGAAATAGAACAGTGGCAGCAAAGGGTTTAAAATGCATAAAGGCGTTAAAATAATCGGCAATTGTGCAAATATGTATTCTGTCAAAAGCAGTATTCTCAATGTCTTTTAGAAAATCTTCTACTTTTTTTTTGGGGTCGAATACCATAAAACGCGTTTGGTCTGATACGCCACCGTCTTTTATAACTTTTGCTATAAAATCAGAAGTATAAACTACTATTTGATTTTCAGGGTCAGTGCTGTACGTTTTTATTAGAGCATTAGTAAGGGTGTAGTGTGTACTGGCACATATTTCAAGGATGGCGATTGTCATTAAAGTTGTTAGTTGTTAGTTGTTAGTTGTTAGTTGTTAGTTGTTAGTTGTATCACAAACTAACAACTAAAAAAGCTAAAATACAAACAAATGAAAGAAAGCACTTGCACTAATTTCTTGTGTAAATAGGGTGTAGTTGACGAGCAAAACCCAGCCAATTTTGTGAATTACACTATCAAAAATGGCATTTCTGTATAATAGGAAAGCGTAGATAAAGAAGCCAATAAAACCGAATCGAAGTAAAAGAATGGTTGTACCGCAGGAGGTTTCTAATTTTTCAGAATATCCGAGTTTTTTAAAACTTGTTGTGCGCATATCGACGCCTAAACCAAAAAAGGGATAGCGTTTTATAGTTTTCCAATCTAAAATTACGCTAACAGACCGTGTGACAGAAACCACATAATCATCTCTAATGCCTTTTTCTACTTCTGTCAACTCATCGTCAATTTCTAAAATTTCAGTTGTTATTTTTTTATATAGAACATCAACTTGCGTGAAAATGAGGGTCGCAATCGCCAAAAAGGCAGGTATAATAACAACCGACAATTGTTGATACGTTCTGTTTTGATTGATAAAATCTTTCAAAAGTAGCGAAAATGGAATAACAAGTCCTAAAATTCCCATTGTTGATTGGGTGGTTAGGATAGCTAAGAGAAAAACTATATTTTTTTTTGACCAAAGTTTTTCGCCCATATTAAACAGATTGATATAAAAAGTGATGAGCAAAACTGTAGCGAATGCGCCAGGTTCCCACATAAAACCACAATTTCTGAATTTGTGAATAGGTACCATGGTGAAAACGATAGAACTTGATTTGATTGTAAGGAAATTGCTTTCAGTAACGAATAGCTTATTAAGGTTGAACAGTGCATCAAAATTTATCAATTGCACCCCAAACATGACCAGACTAATGCACGTTAGAACATAAATAATTCGGATAAAATACCTCGAAAAATATGCGCCACAGAGGTCTTTACAATAATAAGCCAAACAAAGTTTCATGAAAAACCCAAAATAAGTCACTTCATTGTACGAATTGTTGAGTATGAAATAAAGGCTCGATAGACCTATAAAAATGCCAACAGCTATGAGAAATTTCGGCTTGATTCTGTTTTCAAGATAGAAATAAACACCGCTAAACAAAACCCAACCACCGACAAGTACATTTTTATCATTCGCTAAGTTAGATGCACCTGACGAGATGAATAAAATGAATGCAATGAGTGTATAAGAAATTATTTGTCTAAATTTCATTAGGGATTTCTAATAAAAATGGGAATTTCACAAAAGGAACAAAAGCAAATGATTAGTTTTTATAAGAAAACCCTTTAAATTTCATTTACTCCAAAAACCTATTTTATCCGTTTTTAATAACAAGTAGGCTTGAAGCGGTATGCATACAGACGTTAAAAGTAGCACAACTATATTGCCTATGAAAATACCGTCAATGCCCCAATGGAGTGTTTTGACAAAAAAATGTGTCATTGGAAAAAACAAAACGATATTGATTATAGCTAAAACAAATTGCAGATGAATTTTGCCCGCGCCTGTTACTACATATAAAAACAAACTATTCCAACTCAAAATACCCATGTATAAGGCAACATAAAAGGCAATTTTTGGTGAAACATAGACGCTGTGCAACCAGATTTTGAAAACAAAGTCGCGCATGAAATAAGCAAATATGAGGGCTAAATAAACAAAAACCAGAAGTAAGACATATTTTTTTATCATTTTGAGTATCCACGGCAAATCACCTTTTAGATAGGCATCCGTACTCAATGACCAAAGTGGCGATAAAAGCGTAACGAAAATGATATAAACCAAATTGAAATACCGAAAAGCTATATTATATTCAGCTACTTCGTTGGGCGTGAAATAACGAATCAATAAAAAAGTTGTCATTTCATACATCAAAACCGAAGAAATCTGCATGAAAAAGAATTTGCCACTGACTAGAAATATCGGCTTAATCGCTTTAAAATCTGTTTCTTTCAGGTTCGGCATCAGTTGTGGCAAATACTTCAAAAAATAAAAAAGACTAAACCCAATATAGGCGAAAACGGGTAAAAAAGCGCTTAATACGGCATATTGTACCAAATTGATGGTTTGTTCACTCGACAACATCAGATAGCATAAGATGAACGCGTTTGAAATCGTTAGAAAGATATTTTCCAACCCTGACTGTAGATTAGCATTCAAAACAGGTTGAATCAGAGAAAAGACGAGTTGCAATACCAAGCCAATTACTGTCACCAAAACAAGTATATTAATATTTTGAACCGTATAGTTTTTGATATTAAAAAAAGTAACCCAATCAACATTAAACCATAAAATGGTGAACAATACAATAATGGTCATGCTCAGAACACCAATAAAGATGTAAGCCGTATTTAATAAAGTGCGCGCTTCTTGCCACTGTTCGTTGATAAAACACCGCCGTAACTCAACTCTCAAGCCGTTTCCAATACCAACATCTAGTAAACTAACCCAAGTAGAAATAGAAGCAATAGCCGTCCAAATGCCGTAATTTTGGACGCCTAATAAATCAAGCGAGCGCCTCACAATAAAGATAACACATAAAATATTAAAAGCCTTGATACTGAAACTCAATATAATATTTTTATTGAGTTGTTTGTATCGAGTTGAGCCGCCATTCATGTTGACTTCCAATTCGGAGCCACCATGCGCTTTACTTGTATTTGTTGCTAAAGTTGTTATTGTAGTATTCAAGTTATTCAAATTTGTATTTTGTATTTTCTCATTGCTATTCAAATTTGAGCTATTTGCGTTCTGCTATTTGCGTTCTGCTATTTGTCCTATAATATTTGCTATTTGCCTTTTGCCCCTTGCTATTTACACCATTAAAAATAATGACAGGATTAGGTAGCTTTCGACCGTCTGCGTATTCGTTAATGGTTGACAACCCCCATTTTTTTGTGACGCCAGCACGGACAATAAATAGAGTAATATCAATGTAAGCTTTTAAAGCTAAAGCATCAGCGACCAAACCAATTGGCGGTGTATTAATCAGCACATAGTCGTAATTGTCCTTCAAATAATTGAGCAACGCATCAATTTTATAATTCATCATCATTTCAGAAGGATTATGAGGGATATCGCCATTGTGGATATAAAATAAATCTTTGTGTATGCCTGATGGTTGAATGACTTCGTTCGGATACATATCAGAAACAACCACATAACGTGTAATACCGATTTTTTTATTCAAAAAAGGGAAAGGAGAAGTGAGGGTAGGTTTTCTCAAATCAAGATTTATGATTACTGTTTTCTTATTGGCAATTGCCAAACTAACACCTAAATTGAGCGCAATAAAATCTTTACCCTCGCCACTTGTTGATGAAGTTATAAGCAACATTTGAGCCTTATTTGGTTGACGGTTGACAGTTGACAGTTGATTGTCTGAGAGCGATTTGCGACTGTCAACTGTCAACTGAGAACTGTCAACTAAATTGTCAACAAACTGCAAATTGCTGCGCAAAGAGCGAAACATTTCTGACATAAACGTGTTATTGCCACCTTGTAAGCCCCAGTTATCGGTTGATTTACTAAATGGAATTTTGGCTAAAATGGGCACTTGCGTATTGTTTGTAATATCCTTTTCGGATTGAATTGTATCGATGGCTAAACCGCGTAGAATAACAAAAACTAAGCTCAAAAATAATCCTAATACACAAGACATCAGATACAATATCGGCTTTTTGATACCGGTTGGTGTTTCACTGATAATTGGTCGATCTATAACACGAGCATCAGGAATAGCTCCTGCAATTGAAATGGTTGTTTCTTCCTGTTTCTGCAAAAGAAATAAATAAAGACCTTCTTTGATGTTTTGTTGTCTTTTTATGTCTGTTAGTTCTCGTTCATTGCGGGGTGTTTTATTTAATTTATTTGAAAACTGATTGTTCTTAGCCTTGTTTTGCGTCAATAATGCTGTGTTTTCTTGTTTAACTCGACTGATATTGCCTATAATTGCTCTTTTGACACTGTTGATTTCGTAGGACAAATTTTTGAGCGTCGGATTGTTATCACCCGCTACTCTTGCTAAGCGATTGCGTTCCAAAACCAATTTATTGTAATTATCAATTTGGCTTTGAAGATTCGTGCTTTTTAATTCCAAATTGGTTGGTAATAAATCAAAATTAGGGTCTGTTTTAGTTAAAATATCTTCGATACTCGTGAGTAGGGAATTTTGTACTTCCAATTTGACAACCTCGCTGTCATATTCTCCCAATTTATTAAAAAAGTACGCTATATCAGTTTGTGATTCCGCGGTCATACCTTCTCTCACTTTGTAGGTTTCTACATTTTGTTCCACTCCCGATAATTCATTGGTTAGGGCTACTAACCGTTTTTCAATAAAAGCTAAAGTATTTTGGCTCACTTCACTTTTATCTACTAAATTGGTGCTATTGTAAACATCTACCATTTTTTGTAAAATATCCTTGGCTTTTTCGGGAATTTTAGTCAGCATGGTTGGTTCAATCATGTTCGACTCTTTTTTAGGCAACACGATGTCAATGGTTTTAATAATTTCTGTTGCAGCCTTTTCAACTCCTTTGCAGACAATCGCTAATTCTGTATCTTTTACTACATCCGGATTGTTGCTTTTAGAGATTATAAAATAGCCGTACTTATTGCTGAATGGGCTTCCGAAAAGCTCAATTTGCTTATTGCCCTCTGGTGTCGTTAATTCAAAAGATTTACCATCCAAAATATGGAGACCTCCCTCAAAACCATTGAGGGTATCCGTTAGCTTAAAACTATCAATTTTAATTGGAGATGCCGCTCCATAGATTTCTTGATTTTTAAAACCCCCTTTGCGTAGCACACTGCGATCTAATTTTAAATCTTTTACCACTTGCTCAATGACAGTATGGGAAGTCATAATTGTAGATTCGTCAACCAATATTTTTTTTGTTCCGTCTGGTTGCAGGTCCTTTGAAATTAAATCAGCAGCTGAAACCCCTTGCTTGTTTTTTTCATCTTTAATCAGAATCATGCTTTTTACTTCGTAGGTAGGCAATTGATTTTTTAAGTAAAACCAAGCCAATCCAAGCATTAACAAAGGACAAAGTAAGAATAAATACCAAAATTGTCGAGCACGATCAAAAATCTCGCTGATATTTATACCTGCTTCATCGGGTTTGGGTTGTTTATTAAGCGTGTATTGTGTCATAATATTAGTTTAGTTGACGAATGAGAGTTGTCAGCTATCTTCTCAGTAAAAGAATGGCAGTTGCAATGGCTGAAATAGCCGAAAAACCTGCCGAACCCCAAGAGATAAATTTGCTTGCAGGGTCATTAATATTTCCTTTTTTACTCTTTTTGGGGTCAACATAAATTACATCATTGGGGTGTAAAAAATAAAAAGGGGAGTTGAAAAAATCGGTTGTTTGCAAATCTATTTTCATTGAAGTCACTTTACCATTCTCTTCTCTGACAACCATAATCCGTTGACGGTTACTGTAAGGTGTAAAATCACCCGCCAAACCAATAGCTTCTAAAATAGTTATCCGTTCAGATGAAATTGTAAATACACCCGCTTTTACTACTTCTCCCAAAACAGTTACTTTGAAATTGACGCGTCGAATGTTAATTGAGGGTTCTTTGATGTAGGGCTTTAGCTTTTCAATTAATAATTCTCTCAACTGCACTATCGTTTTTTTGGATGCGGGGATTTTACCAAGCACTGGATAACTGATGTCGCCATTACTATCTACCAAAAAACTCGAGAGCGGCGATTCTATAGGAATTTGCCCCGCAATACGCATGTCCACTAAATTGAATGGTGCAGCTAATTGTGGTTCAAGACTCGTGACTGTTATAGAAAGAGCATCGTTAGGTTGTATAGTTAAATCGGTATTTTTTGACAAGTTAAATGGCAATATATCTGGCAGTGGCATTTCACCTTTTCTAAACAGAACTAAATCTTTATAGGGCATACAAGACGTGACCGAAAGTAGTAAACAAAATATAATAAATCTGTAAGTCATTAAAAAAAATTTTTTCTTAAAAAATAAGGCTTCGCCCTTCTTATGTTTTAGACATAAGTTTTGATTTAAAAAACTGTTTAAAAATACTGGGAGGGAATTATTGTGCTCTCGACAATAGCACAATAAGATTTCATTTAGAAAGTATTCCAAATAAAACACACACTTAAATGCTGGATGATTTAGCTAATTCCATAGTTGTTGTTTTGTCTCATAATCGGTGCAATTATGAAAAAATATTGAAAAGTTGTTTGCTCAAATAAGTTATCTTAAAAAGATAATTAACTAGTATGTTATAAAATTCCAGTTTTTTCAAATAGTTTTTTGTCCAGTTTGTTAAATAAATGTAAAGATAGCTTACTAACACACAAAAATCTGTCCAAATTAGCATAAAAACCCAAAAACACTTCAATTATGGTATCAAATGAATTTCATCTATTTTTACATATTTATTTGATATACGATTGTATAGTCCTTGAATTATAGGGTGCATATTTTAGACTTTAAGAGACTCATATCATTACAGTGTTAAACTCATTCTTTAATTTAATCATAATTTACTAAAATTTTATAACCCATTTTTCGTCTTTAAAAATAGATATTTTACAATTTTCCAAAACCGTTTTAAAAGTATATTGTTAGTAATTTAGTTTTAAGAAATCTATTTGCAACATGATTCAAGCCCGACTTTTCCAAGTTATATTTATTCTTTTGTCTTTTTTGAAAGTTTCTACCGTTTGTTCACAAAATGGAACTTTTTCTGGTTACGTTAAGGACGCCAAAACGGGAGAAACACTGATAGGAGTAAATGTTTTTACAAAAGATCCTGTTCTGCTAGGTGTCACAACAAATACTTATGGTTATTTTTCACTCACAGTTCCAAAAGGTGTATACATTTTTAAAGTGTCTTTTGTTGGTTACAATGATAAAGAAATTAAACTCGATTTATCAGCCGATAAGGCTATGAATATTGAGCTTAATTCTGGCCTCGAACTCAAAGAAGTAGTTGTCAAAGCTGAAAGTGCTGATAAAAACGTGCGAGATACCAAAATGGGAACCATCTCTTTATCGACCGAAGCAATAAAAAAAATTCCAATTATTTTTGGTGAATCCGATATTTTAAAAGCTATTCAACTTTTGCCAGGTGTTAAAGCCATTGAAGGCAGCAGTGGTTTGTTTATTCGGGGTGGAGGAATAGATCAAAATTTGATGTTACTCGATGAAGCTGTGGTGTATAATCCAGGACATTTGCTTGGTTTTTTTAGCATTTTTAATTCTGATGCGATAAAAAACACAACGCTGATTAAAGGTGGTATGCCTGCACAATATGGCGGAAGGCTTTCTAGCGTGATTGATATTCAGATGAAAGAAGGTAACGATAAAGAGTATGTAGTTGAAGGTGGGATTGGATTAATTGCTTCAAGGATTACAGTTCAAGGACCGATAGTGAGAAATAAATCATCGTTTATTGTTTCAGCACGTCGTACTTACGCTTTAGATTTAGCGCAACCTTTCATCAATAAAACGAAATTTGGAGGTTCAAACTATTATTTCTACGATTTAAATACCAAGTTCAATTATACTTTCAGTGAAAAGGATAGAATTTATTTTAGCGCTTATTTTGGTAGAGATGTTTTCACTTTTAGAAACAAGGAACGCGATTTTAATTTCGATTTGCCTTATGGAAATGCGACAGCGACTTTGCGTTGGAACCACGTTTTCTCGCCCAAACTTTTCTTAAACGTTTCTGGTGTTTATAACGATTATAATTTTTCGGCAGGTGGTGGACAAGATGTTTTCAGATTTCAAGCCTTCTCGGGTGTGAAAGATTGGAACTTAAAAGTCGATTTTGATTATTTTAAAAATAATGACCACACAATTCGCTACGGTTTAAATTATACCTACCACGAACTTTCTCCGAGTGTAGTTACGGGTACAAATGGCGACCAAGTTTTTACCAATTCTGGTTTGGTTAAACCCAAATATGCACATGAAGTGGCTGTTTATTTAAGCGATGATTGGAAAATATCGAATGCGCTAACCATTAATTACGGCACGCGTTTAAGCGGATTCTCACAGGTTGGACCATATACTTCTGCTTTATCGGGTTTAACTTATACGAATAATGAACTTGTTAAAACTTATACGGGTTTTGAACCGCGTATAACAGGAAAATTTAGTTTTAACGATGCCTCATCGCTTAAATTTGGATTTACGGCAACAACGCAATACGTGCATTTAGTTTCAAATTCAACGAGTACATTGCCCGCCGATGTTTGGGTGCCGAGTTCTGATATAGTTAAACCACAACGCGGTACGCAATATGCACTCGGTTATTTTCACAATTTTAATGAAAACATGTGGGAAACAAGTCTGGAAGTCTATTATAAAGATTTGCAGAATCAAATTGATTATCCAGAAAATTATGTTCGCAAACCTTCTGAACAAGTCGAAAATAGTTTTGTTTTTGGTTCTGGCAAGGCTTACGGCACTGAATTATACGTTCGAAAAGCAAGAGGCGCGTTAACAGGTTGGGTATCTTATACTTGGGCGCGCACATTACGCACTTTTCCTGATATTAATAATGGTCTGGAGTTTCCTTCTTCTTACGATATTATAAACGATTTAGCTGTTGTCGCTACTTATCAAATTTCGAGAAAATGGGATTTTAGCGCCAATTTTGTATATAAAACTGGCAAACCATTCACGCCGCTTAAAGAATTGTTTTTTATCAATAATAATTTAAATTTGGCTTATGGTGAACGCAATTCACTGCGATTGCCCGCCTATCATCGTTTAGATTTTGGCGCCAATTATGTCCCACATCCAGAAAAACGCGGTTTTGCTGGTTCGTGGACTTTTTCTGTTTATAATGTTTATAATCAGCTCAATCCGTTTTTCTTGTATTACGATGTGCAAACGGCTTTTGCCAAAAACGAAGCAAAAGCGACCGCTTATACTGTGACTTTGTTTCCAATTATTCCATCAATTACTTGGAATTATAAATTTCAAACAGGGAACTCGAATTATAAGAATTGATTAATTGTTCAGGTACAACAGATTTCTCGTCTCTACGCTTAGGGATAGTAAACTGATAAACACCAGAATACTCACAGAATTGAAAGAATTTTAGGAATTTCACGTTTAAAAAGGAGCAATAAATTTTAGACTAAACTTTTAGGACTTATTATGATCAAGCATTTTTTACTTTTTGTGATCTTAGGTATTGGCTTTTGGAGTTGCGAAAAAGAGTTTACGCCCAATTTACCAACTATTGCAAACGATATTGTAGTTGAAGGGTATATTGAGGCAAGTCAAACCCCCATCCCAACTTATGTAGTGCTCACTAAATCAGTTCCATTTTTTAAAACACTAACAAATATTTCAGACATTTACATTAGTGGCGCGTATGTTTGGGTTGAAGATGTAACACTAAAAGACAGCATTCAATTGAATGAGTTTTGCTTTCAATCATTACCAGAGAAATTTAAAAAACAAGCAGCGGTTTTATTTGGCGTAAATGTTGACAGCGTTGGTACATATTTTAATCCATGCGTTTATATCGATTTTTACAATAAACTTAAACCCAAAAATAACCAAACCTACAAACTTCATGTTCGTTTGCCGGATGGAAGAGAACTTTTTTCTTCGACAACCATACCTCGAAATGTCGCCATAGATTCTGTTTCATTTATTAAACCTCCTGGCATCAATAATAATGACACAATGACGCAAATGCGCGTTTTAATTCACGACCCGCCTGGTAAAGATTTTTACCGTTATTTAGTTTCTACAAATAACAGCGCATACATTGCCAATCGAGCATCTGTTACAAATGATGGTTTTTTTGATGGACTTCCAACAAAATTTAACCTATTTAATGCAGTACCACGTGGTTCAACGGTTGATGCTTCAATTTCTGGTTTATTCAAACGGGGTGATACCGTTTCCATAAAATTTAGTACTATCGATGAAACGACTTTTAATTTTTGGTCGACTTTAGAATACAATGCGAACTCGAGCGGTAGCCCATTTGCTAATTATACTTTGGTAAAAAATAATATTTCTGGAGGCATTGGAATATGGGGAGGCTATTCTGATGCTTTTATTGATACTATTGTACCATTAAAATAATTTTATTGTGTTAATTCCTTTGAAATTATCATTTGTTCAGCAAATTACCCAATAAATGGTATTTGTAGTGTGGAATGTTGTCGATACATTTGCAATATGTTTACAAACAGTGAGCATAATCCCGTGAACAGTGTTTACTTTCCGAGGTTTCTGAAGGGGCGTTTCAAACTCAAGTTTTAATCCACTAACACTTTTTTTAACCGATTAAAGTAAATTTTAAAGAAAAAGACCATGGCGTTATTGCTTGGTCTTTCTTGTTTGTAGGATATTGGCGTAGCGCAATAAAACGGTGTAAGCGCTAATGGTACTGATTATAAATCCTTCTTTGCCATCTAAAAATCCAAGTTTAATGATAAAGTGTTTGCAAAACCTAAAAAAGGGTTTCAACCATAAATGATAATAAGTGATTCGCCCCGTTTTATTTTGGTAATCCAATGCCGACCATTCAGCATAACGTATTTGCTTTTGAAGGAAATGCGATATATTTTTAAAGGTATAATGGTCGAATTTATTTTTTAAGAAACTTACTTTCAAGCTTCCGTAATCAATTTCTTCATGCACTTTATTGTGGTTATATCGGCATTTATCGCGCAGAATCAGTCGAATTGTTTTATCATTTTGCCAACCGGAGTACCGAATTTGTTTTCCCATAAAAAAATGCGTAAACCCAATCCAATAAGCATCTGCTAAATTTCCCTCCAATTTTAGAAGCGTTTCAATTTCATTTTTTAATCCTACACTGACTCGCTCATCTGCATCCATTAATAAAACCCATGGCGTAACGGCTTGGGGAATAGCCCAATTTTTTTGATTGGCGGGTCCGTCATAAGAACGTTGAAGGAGTTTAACTTCTGGAAAATTATTTTTAACCAATTTAAATGTACCATCAGTGCTAAATGAATCAACGACAATAACATGAGAAACCCAATTGGAAACGCTTTTCAGAGCGTCTGAGATGTTTCCCACTTCATTGAAAGTTGTAATTATAACTGTGAGTTCGAGTTTAAGCATTGGAATATAAACTTGATTGGTGTTTTTTTTTCGCAGTTTACTTTTTGAAACCTTTAATTCTTTGTGCCTTTGTGGTGAAAATCTAAAATATTTCTTACAAAATTAAGCCTAAAAAATTAAAATACCGACGAAATCGCATTTAAAATCGACAAACGATACTAATAGGTATTGCATACTACCTTGGTTGATGCGTTACTTTGCATTATAATTAATAAATCGTTAAAAAAGTTTTCCGAAGTTAATTTTAAACAGAAAGTTCAGATAAGAATCGGTGCCGCGAATATCGAGCCGATTTATATCAAATAGTTCTTTGATTTCATGAGGGTTCAGTCGGTTGCCGATTCTAAACGCAGATTCGATGCCGTGTTTTTGAAAAATAGAATATAATTTATTCTTTTCAACTTCAGAAATGGGTCTTGCACCATAAGGATAAGCTAATGAAGCTGTAAAATTTAATTGATTTAATTTGAAAAATGAGATATTATCGGAAATTTCTTTTTCAATTTCAAAATCAGAAAGTTGCGTAATTGCTAAATGATTGTGTGTATGTAAAGCGTATTCGATGTTTGGGTTTTCAACTTGGATTTTTTGAATGGCTTTTAAATCAAGTATTTCACCACAATCTCTATGATGCGTGCCAAGTAAATTAGTAGGTATAAAAACGGTGGCTTTAAAGCCATTCTGATCTAAAATGGGCAAAGCGAGTTTTTCGAATGAAACATGCGCATCGTCAAAAGTTATTAAAATAGGGTGGGAGGGAAGTCCTCCTTTTCCGAGCTGAAAATCGACGAGTTGTTTAACTGAAATTGTGCTATAGTTTTTACGCTTGATATATTGGAAATGCTTTTCGAGTTGAGCAGTTGAAACGGTTAAAAAATCAGTCCCTACTTCATGAACCTTATGATACATTAAAACTGGAATGTGGCGATTAAAAAAAGTCATTCAGAAAAATTTTACAAATTAAACACTTTAAATCCTTTTAAAAAATGGATGTTATACAAAACAGTACTTCAAACGATAATTTGAAATTACAAATGCGCAAAGGTGTTTTAGAAATGTGTGTTCTTTCAGCAATTAATGCTGAAATCGACATTTACCCGAGCGATATAAAAAAAGTATTAGACGGCTCTGGATTAGACATTGTTGAAGGCACACTTTACCCTTTACTGACGCGATTAAAAAATAGCGGCTACTTATCTTATAAGTGGGTCGAATCCGAAAACGGTCCGCCCAGAAAATATTACTGCATCACGGACACAGGTAAATTTTATTTGCATACTTTAAATACAGAATGGAATGAAATTGTACAATCAGTATCACAAGTTTTATCAACCACTCAACAAAATTAGAATTAATTCAATCCAATTTTTTAAAATTCACAACTAAAAAATATGAACAAGGTATTTAGTATAAATCTCGGCGGCATACCCGTTACAATCGACGATGACGCTTATACAATTCTCGAAAACTATTTACAATCGTTACACAATCACTTCAAACAAGGTGAGGGTTACGAAGAAATCATCTACGATATTGAGAATCGGATGGGTGAGCTTTTAAAACAAGGTTTGGAAGGTCGCGCTATTGCAAATACGCAAGATGTTAAAAATGCGATTTCAGTAATGGGTAAACCCGAAGATTTCGGTGCAACGCCCGTTGAACCGGGCACGAAAAGTAGTTTTACAAGTGGTGGCTCAACAACTCAAAGCAGTTCAACAACGTCTGAGGGTGGTCAATCTTTTAAATTTAAAATAGGTAAACGCCTGATGCGCAACCCCGACGATAAAGTTGTTGCGGGAGTTTGTTCTGGTCTTTCCGCTTATCTCGGTTTTGAAGACCCCATTTACATTCGCATTGCTTTTTTATTGCTCTTCTTTCTGGGTGGTTCGAGCTTTTTAGCTTATTTTGTTCTGATGGTTTTAATGCCAAAAGCAGTTACTACAGCCGATAAGCTCGCCATGCGTGGCGAGCCTGTTGATGTAAACTCCATTGCGGGAGAAGTCAGTAAAAATCTGGGTGATAAAATGCAAGAGGTTGGTAATACTTTAAACGATAGATTTTCAAGAAATAACCACGGTATTACGCGCATTATTTCTGGCTTTGCGGGCCTGATAATGGGTGCTATTAAGTTTTTTGTCATTTTTATTTTGGTGATTATTGCGATTTCGTTTATAGGAATGTGGTTGGGTTTATCAGTAGGATATTTTGCAGCTTTGCCTTATGCGAATTTATTAGTGAGAGATTCGACTGTCATAACTGCATCAACAGTAAATATTTTCTTTTTAGTGGCGGTGCCGCTTTTGGGTGTCATTCTATTTTTGAGAAGGATATTATTTAAGAAGAGCAGTTCAATTGGAATAAACATTGCATTGGTTGGCATTTTCCTCATTAATATTTTTTCTTTGATATTTTTTGCAAGTTCAACGGCTAAAGATTTTTCTGGGAAAGATTTTAAAACGGAAGATATTACAATTCCAGTTAACAATAACACGGTTAGTTTGGTTGGTGAGCCTAAAAGGGCGAATGAATCGGATGAATTTAATATCGGTATTCATTTTGAAAATTCAAGTTTCAATGACAACGGCTTTTTAATTGAACAAGTTCCTTTCAACATAAAAAGAAGCGCGGACAATAATTTTCATTTAACCAAGAAATTAAGTTCAAGAGGAAGAACTTCCGAAGATGCTGACTACAATTTACAGAAAATAGTTTATAATACCTCATTGGTAGGTAATTCGGTTAAATTACCTCGCGCATACCAAATTCCAAAAGGTAATTTATGGCGATTTCAACAGGTATCATTAACGCTTTACATTCCTGATGGAAAATATTTTACTCTCGATAAACAGTTGCAAAATGTTGCCAATGTTTCTTTGGAAGATGGAGATATTAATATTTTACCTGAATGTAATACTAATATTCACACTTGGAAAATGACAAAAGATGGTATTGTTTGTGTTACTGGCAAAGAATTGGAAAGTCTTTAGATTGTTAAACCTCGTAGGTTTTAAAACCTACGAGGTTTAACAATTTTTATTTGCAAAACTCTGGTTTTCATATTAATTTTGTAGCATAATTAATCAATTTTAAAATGAAGCAGCTCAAAAAAAAATATCTCAATATCGTTCAGCTTTTTCAAAGCGATTTTCCTGGCAGAATGATAAAATTAGTGTTTGTTTTCGCAATCTATTTTGTTGTTCGCAGTGGGTGGTCCGATTTTACACGTGGCTTTAACGACGTATATAATAATACAGTTTTGGCAACTCCTAAAATGGAAACACCTTCATTTAATTTAAACTCAATTGTATTTAAAATTTTGAAGTTTTTCTAAAACTATTCTTGATAAAAAAACCGCTCGCACAACCAAACGAGCGGTTTTTTTATTTAACTTGCACACCGGGGCTTTCTTATAAAAAATTTTTACAGCCCTTTCAACCCAAATTGTGAAAATTTGTTTTTATAAGAAATCCCAAATTTGCACTCATTAAAATTAATATTCGTGAACAATAGTTCTTTATCGCTTTTTCACCGTTGGTGTTTCATCACTTTGTTTTCAACCATTTTACTCATTGCTATTGGCGGAATTGTGCGTTCAACAGGTTCAGGTATGGGTTGCCCCGATTGGCCTAAATGTTTTAATTGTTGGGTGCCACCAACGAATGCGCAACAATTACCCGAAGGTTACGAAGCGAAATATGCGGCTTTGCGTTTGAAAAAAAACGAACGCGTTGCTAAGACACTTTCTGCATTGGGTTTTAAAGAAACTGCTGAACGTATTAAGAACGACCCATCTGTCTTGGAAGCAGAAATATTCAATGCTACAAAAACTTGGATTGAATACATTAATCGATTGATAGGAGTTCTTATAGGCATTTTTATTTTTATAACTACTATATTAGCTTATAAACTGCGCAAACAAGATGCGCGATTGTTCTGGCTTTCTCTCGCAGGGTTAATTGGTGTAGGTTTTGAAGGATTTCTGGGTTCAATCGTCGTTTCAACCAATCTCATGCCGCAGTTTATTACGGCTCACATGATTTTAGCGATTGTATTGCTCTTGGTTTTGGTTTTGGCTTGGCATCTTTCGAAACCTAAATCGCTCAGAATTATTTCTGAAATTGAAAAACAAAAAGCAAAACCTCAATTTTATGGGGGTATTGGATTGTGCGTATTAGTTTCTATTCAAATAATAATGGGTACGCAAGTGCGAGAGGGAATAGATATAGTTTCGCGTCAACTTAGTGAAGCTAATCGCGCAGATTGGGTAAATCATTTGCCGAATATTTACCAAGTTCATAAATTTTTTTACTATTTACTTTTACCACTTACGCTGTTCTGGTTGTATAAAATGCACGATTTAATTGTGTTTCAGCCTGTTTTGAAAATACAATCTACGACTGTTTTTATTCTGCTGAGTTTGGAAATAATTCTCGGTGTTTCCATGCACAAATTTGCTATTCCTGCATTTATTCAGCCTCTTCATTTAACTATTGCGGTTAGTTTATTGGCTGTTCTTTTTGCGCAGACGATGAATTTGACCACGATCAAACAGATTAACGGATTTTCAAGATTGTAACCTCTAAATCGTGTGAATCAAAAAATTAGGCAATCGTGTGTAGAGCAGCCATGCCCTGGCGGCTCGCGTTTATTGGTTAATCGTGATTGGAAACGCCAAGCATTGAGCCGGCGACATTGCGTCTCTATTGTTTATTGTTCACGTATATTGGTGAACGTCAATAGGGCATCTTTAAAATTATTTTAAACCCAACCTGCTTTTTTTTGTTATCGAATTGGGCGCAACTTGTTTACATTGATAGTAATTTTGCCCCAGATTAGACCATGATTAAAAGATTAATCGGTTTTCTTGATTTTATATCACATCCGTTTCTCTTTTTAAGAAATCCGTTTTTTTAGTTTTAAAAAAAATCGCGGAACTAATTTAAATGTAACAACATAAATAATTTTTTTAAAAGTTGCCTGTCCCGCCAAAGGCGTGGGATGCGAGCAACTATTAACCAACAACTATCAACTTACGATGGCAGATATTAGAGAAGAAGCAAAGAAAAGGATTTTATTACTCGATGGCGCAACGGGATCGTTGCTGCAGCAATATAAATTAACGGAAAAAGATTTTCGAGGCGAGCGATTTAAGAATTTTCACCGCGATATTCAAGGCAATAACGATATTTTGTGTTTAACTCGACCAGATATTATTGAAGCAGTGCACCGTGCCTATTTAGAAGTCGGTTCGGATATTATAGAAACTAATACATTTAATGCGACGCGCATTTCGCAAGCTGATTACGAAATGGAAGGGTTGGCGTATGAAATTAATTTGGCAGCAGCAAGTATTGCAAGACGCGTTGCGGATGAATTTACGAAAATGAATCCGAAAAAACCGCGCTTTGTGGCGGGTGCGCTCGGACCTACCAATAAAACACTTTCGCTTTCACCCGATGTAAATGATCCTGGTTTTCGTGCCATTACATTCGATGAATTAGTAGATGCTTACATGGAACAAATTGCTGGCTTGGTTGATGGCGGTGTCGATTTATTATTGGTTGAAACTATTTTCGACACGCTCAATTGCAAAGCGGCGATATATGCGATTGCGAAATATTTTGATGTAGAGGCGACCCTTGCTGTCGCCCCACTCAGTGCCCAACATCAAGGGCGACCGCAAGGGTCGCCCCTACCTGTTATGATTTCAGGTACAATCACCGATGCCTCTGGCAGAACGTTATCAGGTCAAACGGTAGAATCATTTTATATTTCGATAAGACACTGCCCGAATTTATTGAGCGTAGGCTTAAACTGTGCGCTCGGTGCTGCTGAAATGCGACCACACATTGAGTCGTTATCGCGCATGGCGAATACTTTGGTGTCTGCCTATCCGAATGCAGGTTTGCCGAATGAGTTTGGCGAATACGACCAAACGGCAGAAGAAATGGTGGTGTATATTCGCGATTATGTTTCGTCGGGATTTGTAAACATCATTGGTGGTTGTTGCGGTACTACGCCGAATCATATAAAATTAATGGCGCGCGGTATTGAAGGCGTTAAACCGCGCAAAATTCCGAAAGCACAGAACGTGAGTATGTTTTCGGGTTTAGAACCACTCATTATCAGAAAAGGTGCGCGATTTATAAATATTGGAGAAAGAACCAATGTTACAGGCAGTAAAGAATTTGCTCGATTGATTAAATCGGGCGATTTTGGTGCGGCAGTGCGTGTGGCAAAACAACAAGTCGAAGGCGGTGCGCAAATTATTGACGTGAACATGGACGAAGGTTTGCTCGATTCGAAGCAGGCGATGGTGACATTTTTGAATCTCATCATGGCAGAACCCGATATTGCCAAATTACCCGTCATGATTGATTCATCGAAGTTCGATGTCATTGAAGCGGGTTTGCAATGTGTTCAAGGCAAGTGTATCGTCAATTCCATTTCGATGAAAGAAGGCGAAGAAAAATTTATTCAACAAGCGACGATTGTACGGCGTTACGGTGCGGCAGCAGTTGTTATGGCTTTCGACGAACTCGGACAAGCGGATACAAAAAAACGCAAAGTAGAAATTTGTAAACGCGCTTACGATATTTTGGTACATCAAGTCGGATTCGACCCACACGATATTATTTTCGACCCCAATATTTTTGCTATTGCAACAGGCATCGAAGAACACAATGAATACGCCATTCATTTCATTGAGGCGACTTCAGAAATAAAAAAATTATGTCCTGGTGCTAAAATATCGGGTGGTGTATCGAATATATCTTTCAGTTTTAGAGGTAACAATAAAGTGCGCGAAGCAATGCACTCTGCTTTTTTATACCATGCGGTGAAAGCCGGTATGGATATGGGCATCGTCAACGCGGGTATGATTGAAGTGTATGCTGATGTTGACAAAAGTTTAATGAAATTGATTGAAGATGTTATTTTCAATAGAAACAACAACGACAACAGAGCTACGGAAGCATTAACTGCTTTTGCTGAGCAAGTTAAAAATGATGGTGGTCGCGCAGCGAAAAAAGAAGATGCTTGGCGTGAATTGCTTTTAGAAGAGCGCATCACGCACTCTCTCGTTCGTGGATTAGATGAATACGTGAATATAGATATGGAAGAAGCGCGGCAGAAATATCCGCGACCTTTGCATATCATCGAAGGACCGTTGATGGATGGAATGAACGTTGTCGGCGATTTGTTTGGTTCAGGTAAAATGTTTCTGCCTCAAGTGGTGAAATCTGCGCGCGTGATGAAAAAAGCGGTGGCGTATTTAACACCTTTCATTGAAGAAGAAAAAACAGGTGGTTATGCCAAGGGTAAAATTTTGATGGCAACCGTTAAAGGCGATGTACACGACATCGGAAAAAATATCGTTGGTGTTGTTTTGGCGTGTAATAATTACGAAATAATTGATATTGGCGTGATGGTGCCTGCTGAAAGAATTTTGCAAGAAGCGCGTAAACACCAAGTCGATATTATCGGTCTATCTGGTTTAATTACGCCTTCGCTCGATGAAATGGTGTATGTAGCTAAAGAAATGGAACGCACAGGCATGAAGCAGCCTTTGTTGATTGGTGGTGCAACAACATCGAAAACGCACACAGCTGTAAAAATTGAACAACAATATAAAGGTGCTACTATTCACGTTTTAGATGCAAGTCGCGCGGTTTCGGTTGCAAGTTCTTTATTGAATGAAAATGAAACGACGCGTAATGAATACAAACAAAGTATCAGAACAGAATACGAACAGGTACGTGCATTGCGCAGTAATCGTAAATCTTCGAAACGCTATTTATCGCTCAAAGCCTCCCGTCAAAACAAAACTAAAATTAATTGGGACACTTTCACGCCTGTTAAACCGTCATTTTTAGGCACAAAAGTTTTTAACGATTTCGATTTAGCCGAACTTGTTCCTTATATCGATTGGACACCTTTTTTTCAATCGTGGCAATTGGCAGGAAAATATCCAGCCATTTTAACAGATGAAATTGTAGGTGTTGAAGCGACAAAATTGTATAACGATGCTCAACTCATGTTGAAACGCATTGTTGAGGAAAAATGGATTGGTGCGAATGGCGTGATAGGTTTTTGGGAAGCGAATAGCGTTAACTCGGATGATATTGAAATCAACTATCAGCTACCTTCTATCAGCCATCAGCCTAATAGTGGGCTGATAGCTGATAGCTCACAGCTGATATCTCTACACAATTTGCGCCAACAAAGCGAGAAAGCGCCAGGTCAACCAAATTTCTGTTTATCAGATTATATCGCGCCTAAAGAAACAAACAAAAAAGATTATATCGGCGGATTTGCAGTAACAACAGGTGTAGGTATAGAAAAGTGGGTAGAACAATTTGAAAAAGCGCACGACGATTATAACGCCATTCTTTTAAAAGCGCTCGCTGATAGATTTGCAGAAGCTTTTGCAGAATGTATGCACGCTAAAGTGCGCAAAGAACTTTGGGGCTATGCAAAAGATGAAAAACTCAGCAACAATGAATTGATTGAAGAAGAATATATCGGAATTCGCCCTGCACCAGGTTACCCCGCTTGTCCTGACCATACAGAGAAAAAAACTTTGTTTAAAATTTTAGACGCTGAAAAGGCAACAGGTATAAAATTGACTGAGAGTTATGCTATGTATCCTGCTTCAAGTGTTTCAGGTTTTTATTTTGCACATCCCGATTCAAAATATTTTGGCTTAGGTCAAATATCGAAAGATCAGGTAGAAGATTATGCCGAGCGCAAAAATATGAACACAGAAGAAGTCGAGCGGTGGTTAGCGCCCGTGTTGAATTATGATGTATAACTCGAATTCATAGAATTTAAAGAATTGAAAGAACTTTGAACCATCAATTTCTTTCAATTCTTTAAATTCTATGAATTCGAGTTTTTTTGGCGCAGTATTTGTCTTATACAATACAGAATCACAATTTATAAACGAACTTATTTTTTAACCAAAATTCATACATGACATAACCGACTACATTTAAAACACAACCGTCCCTACCTTGTGGGGATTAGACGAAGCCCAAGAGCATATTTTTAGCATTCCATTTCACTATCAACTGTCAACTAACAACTGACAATTATTTAGGTCTTCTCTAATTTCTACTCTGCCTTATTGATTTAAATAGATTTATCTATTACTATCAATATCTACAATTGACACATCCTTTTCGTGCAACGATATAATTCGTGCAGTATTCTTACGCATTTTTTTAACCTAAATTTTTTAATTTTAACTTTTCACATCTCATGAAGAGAACGAATCTCAATTTCCGATTTCAGAGTTTGTTATTATTATTCGCAGTTTGTACTGTGTCTGTGTTTGCTCAGGCACCAGGTTCAACTTGCGTTGATAATGTTAATGTATCGCTCGATGGCTCAGCACCTG
>JAYWBA010000307.1:0-2909 GCA_043781915.1 Saprospiraceae bacterium | reverse complement strand
ATTTATTTTATTTTAATGCGCAAAAATTCTAATGTCATAATTTTATTTATCGCAATTATTCTTATTGCGCTTCTGCTCTATTCTTTTTTGAGCAAAAGGACAGATTGGTCTGAAACATTTGACGATTTAAGCACAGAACCTTACGGCACTTTGGTAGTCAAAAAATTACTCCAAAAACAAAATGAAGGATATAATTTTAAAGAATTATCAAAATCGAACAAAGTTTATTTAGATAGTTTTGTAAAAAGCGCTGGGCAAAATTATATTTTTTTGGGAGGTGGTTTTTGGATAGACTCTTTGCATACAGCGCAATTATTCCGCTTTATAGAGAATGGAAATAATGCTTTTATTTGTTCGTATGCTTTTTCAGATGAAATTGATAAAGTTTTAGCACGCATAGATACAATTAGGTATCCCGAAGTTGATATCGAAGATTCTACAAAACCTAAAAAATCTCAAATCCAAGTTGACATCAGACAAGCGAGCCTCAATACAATTTACGAAAATTATTACGATAGTATTAGTCTGCACTTAATCCATCCTGATTTTAAAGATGTTGATTCTTCGAAAATAATTAGTTATCGGTACAATGGCTTCGTCAATTCCCATTATTTTTCGGCTTACAAAATTAATAATTTTAAAAAGCCAGAAGATGTAATACCATTAGGAACACAAAAAAAAGAAGATTTCAAATCGGATTTTCGCATTAGTTCTAATAATAGTAGGTCTAATTTCAATTTCATAAAAGTTAAAATTGGAAAAGGTACACTTTATTTGCATTCCACACCGTTAATTTTTACGAATTATTACCTCCGCGATACTGCTAACTTAACATATTCGGCGCGTGTTTTTTCGCATCTTTCCAAAAGTAATATCATTTGGGATTCAAAAAACAGGTATTCAAGAGAATATGTTGAGAATAAAAATCGGCAACTCAACAATTTTATTGGTAGAAGTAGCCCTTTGCAATTTATTTTAAAACAACCTGCTTTGCGAAAAGCTTGGTTTATCCTTTTAGCTTTAGTTTTTATTTATATTGTTTTTACTTCTAAACGTGTTCAAAGAATAATTCCAGTGAATAATGCACCTATAAACGAAAATTTACAACTTTTGGAATTACTTGCTTCGCGTGGTTGGCGAAATAAAGAATACAATGCTACAGTGTATGAATTATTTCAACAGTTTAAAATGTTTGTTAAAAAAAGATACCGAGCGGAGTATAAAGAAAATAACCCAGAATTTATTGCCCAACTTTCGGAAAGTTCAAATATACCCACTCATGTTATTCAGAAAATAACTGGCACATATTTTTCAGCAACTGCTACAGCTATAAAAGAACATGAGTTATTAGAAATGTTTCAGGCTTTGCGCGTTTTTTATTCTAAAAGTATTTAGATAGTTGACAGTTGTATTAAATACACTTAATTCCAGAATCACATTTATTTATGAATAAATTTTTAGGGTTCAATAATTAATATTTTATATTTAATACTTAATACTTGACACTTAATTTTACATTTGCATTCACCGATGTTATTTAATGGTTGTATTACCCGTATGAGAATATATTTTATCGCATTTGTTTTATTCTTTTTTTCAGCAAAAATTTGTGCGCAAGCCAAATTAAGTATTTTGCCATCAAGCGCTTCAATAGCTGTTTCACCAGATTCGGCTGAAACCCGCATTAAACTCATTGTGAAAAACACGAGTAATAAACGCGTAAAGATAAACTGGGAAAGGATTAATTCGATGATTCCAAATTCATGGAATTCATTCGTAGTTGATGAAAACACTATTTGGTCGCATGTAATTAACAAAAGCCCAAAATCAATTGAAATTGCCCCTAAAGGCATACAAACTTTAGAAATTGGTGTCCGACCTAACGGCACAACGGGTCAAGCACAATTAGAAGTTTTAATTAAAGAAGAAGGAAATTTCACTAAAGTACAATCCGTGAAGCTTGTTTTTCAAACAAAAAGCGCCACAAGTGAAACGCTTGGCAGTAATGTACGTATTTTACCAAATCCAGTTTTCGATGTATTTACTGTAGAAGGCGAACAACTCGATAAAATTGTAATTTACAATATGTTGGGGCGTTTAGTGAAAAGTATAAAAATTCAAGAAGGACAGCATTATAATATCAGCGACTTACCAGAAGGTTTGTATGTTGCTCGAATAATGAGTAATGCAGGAACACCAGTAAAAACAATTCGATTAACAAAATCGAAATTAAAAGCGTAAAAAATTAAGGAATTAAATTGATTTTATTTCCATCTTTCTTTTCTAATTATTGAGGAAAACGTTGAGTTTCTTTGATAATATACAAATCAAATATTACTATGATTAAAATTATTACTTCTCTTTTTAGAACAAGATTTTCCATACTTGCCGTTTATTTATTTACAAGCAGTCCCCCCGCTTTCAGTCAGCCAAAATCAACAGCAGCACTTAATACTTCCGATACAACGCAACCCGTTTTTGGTGATTGTTCAAAATTTAACGACAGAGAAGAAAAATGGCGTTGCTCCATTCTTGCTTTATCACAATTTATATCAAAAAATATTCAAGTTCCGTCAGAAATTGCTCAAACTGGAACGGTCTATATAACTTTTTCAATTAATGAATTAGGTGACGTTAGTGATATACGGACTTTAAAAAAATTAGCACCCAACTGCGATAGTGCAGCTATTAAAGTAGTGGAACAACTACCAAAATTTATGCCCGCAACTTTCGAAAATAAACCTATTGCTACTACACTCACCGTACCGATTCGATTTCAGAAAACAGACGATTCAGAACTTTCAAATGGATTTCAACTATTTTGGGGAAATTATAGATCTCAGAGTTTGAGTAAAAATGATTTTCCTCAGCTCCTTCAATCGGCTATGGTAGTACGCGATTTGAACGGT
>JAYWBA010000306.1:0-21559 GCA_043781915.1 Saprospiraceae bacterium | reverse complement strand
GGAACGGATGCCAATGGTTGTTCAAATACCGCAGTTGCCAGTATTTCAATCAATCCGTTGCCCGTTATTAGAGTCAATAGCCCAACTATTTGTACAGGTTCAAATGCGACTTTAACCGCATCGGGCGGCATAAATTATTTGTGGAGTACCAATGCGACGACCCCCTCAGTATCCGTCAGTCCAACAACGTCAACCGATTACATGGTGACTGTCACCAACGCCAACGGTTGTTCAAATGCAGCAACAGCGACTGTAACAGTGAATGCTTTACCCGTCGCAAGCGTCAATAGCCCGACTATTTGTCCGACAACCAGTGCAACTTTAACCGCATCGGGTGGGATAAGTTATTTGTGGAGTACCAATGCGACGACCCCCTCAGTATCCGTTAGTCCAACAACGACGACTAATTATACTGTGACTGTCACTAATGCCAACGGTTGTTCAAGTACAGCTTCAAGTGTGGTTACAATTCTCATAGACACTGAAAAGCCGGTCATTACTTGCCCAGCATCCCTCAGTATCAACACCGATGCGAATGTTTGCGGCGCATTAGCAACGTTTGCAACCGCAACCGCAACGGACAACTGTTCTGCCATAGTCACTCAGACAGGAGGCCTAACAAGCGGTTCTTTATTCCCAGTGGGTACAAACAGCGTGACGTTTACAGCAACCGATAAGTCGGGCAATACGAGCACTTGTTCGTTCACCGTGAGAGTGACCGACAATGAAAAGCCGGTTATTACAACCAATGGCGATAAATCAATGAACAACGATGTGGGTAAATGCGGAGCGACAGTAGCGGTGAGTGCGAGCGCAACAGATAATTGCAGCGTTGGAACACCGACAGGCGTTCGCAGTGATGGCGCGGCATTAACAGCATTGTATCCGGTTGGTACAACAACTATAACATGGAATGTTACAGATGTGAACGGCAATGCAGCAGTAGCAATTCAAACAGTAAAAGTCACAGACAAAGAAAAGCCGGTTATTACATCCAATGGCGATAAATCAGTGAACAACGATGCCGGTAAATGCGGAGCGACAGTAGCGGTGAGTGCGAGCACAACAGATAATTGCAGTGTTGGCACACCGACAGGCGTTCGTAGTGATGGCGCGGCATTAACAGCATTGTATCCTGTTGGTACAACAACAATAACATGGAATGTTACAGATGTGAACGGCAATGCAGCAGTAGTAGTAGTGCAAACAGTAAAAGTCACAAACACTGAAAAGCCGGTTATTATATCCAATGGCGATAAATCAGTGAACAACGATGCCGGTAAATGCGGCGCGACAGTAGCGGTGAGTGCGAGCGCAACAGATAATTGCAGTGTTGGCGCACCGACAGGCGTTCGCAGTGATGGCGCGGCATTAACAGCATTATATCCGATTGGTACAACAACAATAACTTGGAATGTTACAGATGTGAACGGCAATTCAGCAGTAGCAGTAATTCAAACAGTAAAAGTCACAAACACTGAAAAGCCGGTTATTACAACCAATGGCGATAAATCAGTGAACAACGATGCCGGTAAATGCGGCGCGACAGTAGCGGTGAGTGCGAGTGCAACAGATAATTGCAGTGTTGGCACACCGACAGGCGTTCGTAGTGATGGCGCGGCATTAACAGCATTATATCCGGTTGGTACAACAACAATAACATGGAATGTTACAGATGTGAACGGCAATGCAGCAGTAGCCATTCAAACAGTGAAAGTCACCGACAACGAGGCGCCGAAGATCACATGTCCTGCGGGAATTACTAAAACAAGTTCTGATGTAGGAAACTGTGGCGCAAAAGTAACGTTTGCTAATGCGACAGCAACAGACAACTGTTCAGCGACAGTTATTCAGACAACAACTTACACGAGCGGACAAGTATTTTCTGTGGGTAATACAACAGTCACATTCAAAGCGACTGATCCATCGGGTAATTCCAGCAGTTGCAGCTTTACGATTACGGTAAGTTCGAAAGCGACCTTCGATCCGACGGTGTGCTACAACATTCTGAATAATGGCAAACCTATTGTAATAGACGCTTTGAATGCTTTCTTAAAATCTCCCAAACAGACCCAAGTGCAATCGTTCAAGATTATTGCCTTGCCGAACGGCAATATCCGGATACTGTCATCGAGCGACAGGAGCGGCAAATTATCTCTTTATGACCCGGCACCGGGAAGCAATGTGCAAGCTAAATTACAAAATTACAGTACAAATAATTTGCAAAGCGATTGGCTTATCAATTGTGTAAACGGTTCTTACGTGATTACACACCAAGGCAGCGGACAGGTATTAACGGTGGGAGCGACAACGAACGATGGTAAGACTCCAGTGGTTGTAGCAGCCGCGAACGGCAGTTCAAATCAATCTTGGACGTTCCAAGCGGTAGCTTGTCCGGTACTTAGCAACGACTTTGAGTCAAAATCCATTTCTAATCTGTCAGGCTATGCGGGGCAGCAGCGCAATGTGATCGATTTTACAACCAATCAGGGCTTGAATACCGATTACTACACTGCCGAGAAATTGAGCAGAGCGAGCGGCAACTTCGAAGTGCTTGAACAGCGTGCGAACACAGAAGTGACGGACAAAGTGAAGTTTATAACGTTCTACGACAATGCGCCGTACGAAGGGGATAATTTCTACCGCGTGAAAAGCACTTTCTTAGACGGCACATCGGCTTACACCAACGTACAGCAGATCAACACCAGAGTGGCGACGGATTTCACTGTTTTCCCGAACCCAACGGACGAGGAAGCATGGATTGACTTAAAAGCATTTGCAGGTAAAGAAGTGACATTAACCGTTTCTGATTTGGCAGGTAAAACGCTGCAATCGGAGGTGATTAAAGAAGCAACGACAGAACCTCATCACCTCGATTTGAGTAGATACACGACAGGTTTTTATTTCATCAAAGTGCAAACAGCCGGCAGACAGATTCAGACCAAGAAACTGCAGGTTGCGAAGTAAGCGTAAACAAATTGTGCTAAATATTTGATATTTTGAGAGGGTTCCGTTACCGGAACCCTCCTTCAAAAAAGTCTAAATCTATTCTAATTTTTATTTGTCTGTTAAATGTGTCTAACTCAAAAGCAGTATTTATATTCTTTGTAATTTTATATTTATGAATTTATTTTTGGAAAATAAATTTTATTTCTACTAAATATTTTGCGATGACAATTACTATTTATAAATTAGCAGCCTAAAATTAGAGCTACTTCTAAGACAAAAACAAATAAAACTTTTAAAACTTTAATTCAAACAAACATTAAATGCAACAAACTAATAACACACTTTTTAAACACTTTTCAAAAGAAAATCTCCATTTCAAACAGCATCCGGTTTTTCAGAATTTATTGCTGTAATCCTTTTTGTTCTTGAAAACAATAATCCCCAGATTTCGTCCTTCAAGACTGCAATATCGGGGTCATAAACTTGAGTTTAATAGTTTTTAATACTTTTTTTAATTTTTTAATCATTATAATTTTCAAACTATGTTCAACATCGACACAGGGCAATCGAAAGATCCCAAAGTAATTCTTAACAGATTTGTAAAGGAAAGGATTTCTAGTTTTCAACGGTCAATGCTAGTTCGCCTTCCAAGAAAAAGAACTTTGGTTGTTTTTCTTTTTTTAAATGCATTCATATTTGAGGCGGATTCACAAATAACCGTACTGCATCTAAGCAGCAACAGTACATCAGGCGTAACTGGGACATGGACAGTTCCGACTGGCGTTTCTAAAATCCGAATCACCGCGAAAGGCGCGAAAGGTGGTTATGGTAACAATGGTGGTAGCAATCGAACTTATTTTTATGGTGGAAATGGTGCCACAATTTCTGGTGAATTTGTAGTCAATGCAGGGCAAACATTAGAAGCTGTTGCAGGTGGTATTGGAGGAGATTTTCAATATAGTAACGGCGGCGGAAGCGGCGGCGGCGGCTCTGGTGTGCGTATTCAAAATGGAAGTGATTTAATTATTGCCGGCGGCGGCGGCGGGGGTGGGAATACTGTTGCTGGCGGTGGAAGTTCATCCATCGGCGGCCTCGGAAATGGAGGTGCTGGCGGTGGCGGATTATACAGCAATGGCGGTGCTGGCGGTGGCGGATTAAACAGCGCTGGCGGTAATGGTGCTGCTGGTCGTACTGGTGGCGGAGCAGGCTTTAATGCTTCAGGAGGCGTGGGATCTGCATTCCCAGGCGGTGGCGGTTACGGCGGCGGCGGTGCTGGCTATTTTGGTGGCGGTGGTGGTGGTGGTTATACCGGTGGTGCTGGTGGTGATGCTGGTGGTGGTGGAACATCTTATAATACAGGTGCAAACCAAACATTTTCTGGTAGCTCAAACAATGATTTTGGGGATGTAATAATAGAAATTTTAGGTCAGGCTAAATGTAAAGACATTACTGTCAATGCCAACAATAATTGCACCGTTACTATTGCGGCTTCTGATATCAATGATGGCTCATTTTACATCAAGAGCGATGGCAGTTATAGTACTTTAACGTACAGTTTGAATTCACCTAGCGGTTTTACGGGTATAGGCGATCATTTAGCACTTCTCAATGTAACGAATGACGTTAATGAAACGTCAACTTGCTTTTCAAAGGTCACCATTGTGGATAATATTGCTCCGTCCATTACTTGCCCTTCGAGTGTAACTGTTAATACGCAAGGGCAATGTGGCGTAAATGTGTCTTTCAATGCAGTTACAGCTTCAGATAATTGCAGCGGTAACGGATTTACAAATTTTCCAGTAGGCGAGCCTAATAACGCTTATTATAATCCAGTTGAGAATTATTTACAATTTGGCTTTGGTGGAACCTGGAATGATTTATTTAATACCGCATCACTACCCTCCATTGTAGAAGTAAACAGTGTGACAAGTGCTACTCAAAATGGCTATACCAATCTGGGCAGCTTTGGCGGTCATACGTATTATTACTCGACCAGTTCAACATCTTGGACGAACGCTCAAAATGCAGCTGTCTCGATCGGCGGCAATTTAGCTTCTATAAATTCCTACGATGAAGAATTATTTTTAATTAAACTTTTGTACAAAAGTGTTAATCCGTACGCTGCTTGGGTTGGCGGTTATCAAGATACCAACGCACCCGATTATGTTGAACCGGGCAATCAAACCCAAAATTTTGGCGGTTGGAGATGGTTGGATGGTACTAAATTCGTAGGTGCGAATGTCACAATCACTCCCGGAAATAGCAATATTGCATCTAACGGGTTTTTCCCTATAGGACCAACAACTAATACCTACACAGCGACCGATGCTTCGAACAATACATCTAATTGTTCTTTCACTGTTACTGTAAAAGATGTCGAAGCACCGAAGATCATTTGTCCTCCGAATCAATCCATTAATTTGGATGCAAATTGCAATGGCACTCTGCCTAATTATACAAGTTTAGTTCAGGTATCGGATAATTGCCCGAATGGTCTATCTGCTGTTCGCCAAAGTCTTGCTGCCGGAACGACGGTAAACGCACCGGGTACTTTGAGTTTAACGTTTACAGTAACTGATGCTTCGAACAATAGCAACAGTTGTACTATTTCAGTTGAAAAAAAGGATGTAACGCCTCCAGTAATAACCTGCCCGGCTAATATATCGGTCAATACAGCTCCAAACACTTGTGGTGCGGTTGTTACTTTCAATAACGCAACAGCGACTGATAATTGTTCGGCATTAACCGGCAATATTTCAGGATACACAAAGATTGGTACTCTAGGAACCAGTACATATTATTTGTCTGACGCGAGCGGTACTTGGAGCTCTGCAAATGCAGATGCTGTTGCTCATGGTGGGCATTTGGTTACAATAACATCGCAAGCTGAAAATGATCTAGTTCAAGGAAGTACAAATTCTCCATTTTGGATTGGTTTAACGGATATTCCGACTTACGGTGGAAATAATAATCTCGATTTTCACTGGGTGACAGGTGAACCACTGAATTATACCGATTGGATTCCCGGAGATCCTAATAACCCAGGTGTTGAGCATTATGGTGTAGCCAAATTTGTTGGTGGGTGGATTAATGGTTCTAATGGTGATAATTTTCCACTTCAAAGGGTTATAGAAATTTCAAGCATAGCAGTAAGCCAAACAACGAATTATGTCTCCGGTCAGTCTGTATTTCCGGTAGGTACTACAACTGTAAGCTATTCGGCTAAAGACCCATCGAATAATACGGCAAGTTGCGCATTCACGGTAACCGTTACGGACAACGAGAATCCGAAGATTGTATGTCCATCCGATATTTCGGTGAACACAGATCCCGGTGTGTGTGGCGCTAAAGTTCAGTTCAGCGATGCGACAGCTACGGATAACTGTTCAGCGACGGTGACTCAGACAACGAGTTATACGAGTGGACAAACATTCCCGGTAGGTACTACAACCATTACTTATTCAGCGAAAGATCCGTCGAATAATACAGTGAGTTGTTCTTTCAATGTGGTCGTTACAGACAACGAAGCACCGAAAATTACGTGCCCTACTAATATTTATGTGAACACAGATCTGGGTGTGTGTGGCGCTAAAGTTCAGTTCAGCGATGCGACAGCTACGGATAACTGTTCAGCGACGGTGACTCAGACAACGAGTTACACGAGTGGACAAACATTCCCGGTAGGTACTACAACTATTATTTATTCGGCTAAAGATCCGTCGAATAATACAGTAAGTTGTTCTTTCAATGTGGTCGTTACAGACAACGAAGCACCGAAAATTACCTGCCCTGCTAATATTTCTGTGAACACAGATCTGGGTGTGTGTGGCGCTAAAGTTCAGTTCAGCGATGCAACAGCTACAGATAACTGTTCAGCGACGGTGACTCAAACAACGAGCTACACGAGCGGACAAACATTCCCGGTAGGTACTACAACTATTACTTATTCGGCTAAAGATCCGTCGAATAATACGGTGAGTTGTTCTTTCAATGTGGTGGTTACAGACAACGAAGCACCGAAAATTACGTGCCCTGCTAATATTTCTGTGAACACAGATCTAGGTGTGTGTGGCGCTAAAGTTCAGTTTAGTGCTGCAACAGCTACAGATAACTGTTCAGCGACGGTGACTCAGACAACGAGTTACACGAGCGGACAAACATTCCCGGTAGGTACTACAACTATTACTTATTCGGCTAAAGATCCATCGAATAATACAGTGAGTTGTTCTTTCAATGTGGTCGTTACAGACAACGAAGCACCGAAAATTACGTGCCCTGCCAATATTTCTGTGAACACAGATCTGGGTGTGTGTGGTGCTAAAGTTCAATTTAGTGCTGCAACAGCTACGGATAACTGTTCAGCGACTGTTACTCAGACAACGAGCTATACGAGTGGACAAACATTCCCGGTCGGCACTACAACCATTAGTTATTCTGCTAAAGATCCATCGAATAATACAGCTACATGCTCTTTCAACGTGGTCATAAAAGACAACGAAGCACCGAAAGTCACGTGCCCTTCTGACATTTCTGTGAACACAGATCCTGGAGTGTGCGGTGCTAAAGTTAATTTCACAGTTTCAGCCACAGATAATTGTAGTTTCATAGCCAATTTAACAGGTTTAGCTAGTGGATCTATTTTCCCGGTTGGTAAAACGATTAATGTATTCAAAGCAACGGATGCTTCTAATAACACATCAACTTGCACATTTAACGTGGTCGTTACGGATAACGAGGCACCGAAAATTACTTGCCCTGCTAACATTTCTGTCAACACAGATCTCGGCGTGTGCGGCGCGAAAGTAAGTTTTGCAGCAGCAACAGCAACGGATAATTGTTCAGCAACGGTTACTCAATCAACAGCATACACCAGCGGACAGACATTCCCAGTCGGTACTACAACCATCACTTATTCGGCTAAAGATCCTTCGAATAATACGGCGGCTTGTTCATTCAGTGTGGTAGTGAAAGATAAAGAAACACCAAAAATAACTTGCCCTGCTTCTGTGACTAAAAGCAGCGACGTGGGTATTTGTGGTGCGAAATACAGTTTTAGTACACCAACAGCTACCGACAATTGCTCTGCTGTGGTTACTCAAACAAGTGGTTTAACGAGTGGTTCGACTTTCCCTGTGGGTGTGAATACGGTAACTTTTACGGCTACTGATCCTTCGGGAAATACGACTTCTTGTAGCTTCACTGTCACAGTGAATTCTCTCGCGAGTTTCAATCCGAATGTATGTTACAATATCGTCAATAAAAGTTCGGGATTGCCCATTGTATTGGAGGGCAGTAACGCTTACCAATATTCGGCGAAACAGACAAAAGTACAGTCGTTCAAATTGGTATTGCTTCCTAACGGTAATTTGAAAATAGTTTCTTCGAGCGATAAGAATGGTAAATCACTTTCGGATGAAGCTCCGAAGGATAATAATCAAGCGAAGCTCAAGAATTATGATGACGATAAAGGGCAATCCGATTGGCAGATTAATTGTTCTAATGGTTATTATATTATTACGCACAAAGCCAGTGGTCAGGTTCTAACTGTGGGTACTTCGAAAGACGAAGGTAAAACACCGATTGTTGTTGCTGCTGCTAACGGTAGTAATAGCCAGTTGTGGTCGTTAGTAGCTACAACTTGTTCGCCGCTTGATGACGACCTACAATCTAAAACAGTTTCAAATATTACGGGTTATGCCGAGACTCAACGCAACGTGATTGATTTCACAACCAATCAAGGCTTGACGACTGACTTCTACACTGCTGAAAAAATAAATAAAGTCAGTGGTAACTTTGAAGTGCTCGAGCAGCGCGCCAACAAAGAAGTAACGGATAAGGTGAAGTTTGTCACTTTCTACGACAATGCGCCTTACGAGGGTGATAATATGTATCGCATTAAAACAACATTTTTAGATGGATCGGTGGCATACTCTAATGTACAAATAATTAACACCAAAGTTGCAGCAGATTTCACAGTCTTCCCTAATCCGACAGACGAGGAAGCGTGGATTGACTTAAAAGCATTTGCAGGTAAAGAAGTGACGTTGACCGTTTCTGATTTAGCAGGTAAAACACTGCAATCGGAAGTGATAAAAGAAGCAGCGACAGCACCTCATCACTTAGATTTGAGTGGCTTCACGACAGGTTTGTATTTCATTAAAGTGCAAACTGCCGGCAGACAGATTCAGACCAAGAAACTGCAGGTTGCTAATTAAAAGTGAACAAATTGCGATAAATTAACCGGCAGCGCCGCACAAAGCAAAAATTGTGCGGCGCTTTTTTTTATTTAACAAACTAAAATTTGCGATTAATGCCATTAATTTTTCGAAACAACCTAAAATAACTTTAAAACTTAGCAGTAAATTTATGCTAATCATAACACAAAAAATTGTAACCGTTAGGATAAGCTGAACCTAAATAACCACAGGTATTCTCGGTTCGAAAACGTGGAAGAAAAAGCCATGATGGGCGGTTTAACTTTAATGTTGAACGGCAAAATGTGCGTCGGTATCATTAAAGACGAATTAATGTGCCGCATTGATCCAGCTATTCACGAAGCTGTGATTGAAAAAACGGGGTGCAGAACAATGGATTTCACCGCTAAACCTATGAAAGGTTATATCATGATTGATGAAACGGGCATGAACTCGCAAAAAGATTTTGATTTTTGGATGGATTTAGCGATTGAATACAACGCAAAAGCAAAGGCATCGAAAAAGAAAAACGCGAAAAAAACCTCGTAGGTTTAGAAAACCTACGAGGTTTGGGATAAAAAAATAGTAGCACTATTTCAAAGCATCAGTCATAAATGCTACAATATCTCTTTTAAAAAGCACAGCAGAAGCGGGATGAATATACATCATGTGGCCAGCCTCGTAATATTTAAAACTGATATTTTGTTTGAGTTTTTTCTCAATACCCAAATGGTCGAAAGTATATTCTGAGCCAAAAAAAGGTGTAGCCAAATCGTAATAGCCGTTAATGACTAATATTTTAAGTTGCGGATTTCGACTCATCGCCTGCGCTAAATCAATTGCTGTGTTTGGCGAAGCGGGATAATCCGCTGTTTTAGCGCGTTTCCAATCCCAATCAAAACCTTCAGCGGTATAGGCATTCGTATGATAATTATGCGCTTTATCCACTTTTAATTCGTTGTGGAAATAATTCATAAACATAGCAGTAAAAGGAGGGCTTATCGATGAACTTTGTGGGTCATAAGGCGCGCCTTCACTCAACAAGTTTTGATTGATATTTTTATATCTCGAATCCAATCTACCCACTGTTTGATGTTCTTCGCGCAATAGTTCTTGTGTGAATTGCGGCTCATTGATACGCAAATTGCCTTTTGAAAGATACGCTGCGCTCAAACCTGAAAAATAGGAAAGTTTATTTAAAACGCTGGCTTTTTCAGTTTCCGAAAGTTGGTCTCCTTTCATCAAAGCTGGTGCATAATCGTTAATTGTGAAAGCTCGAACATCTTTTAAAAATGTCTCTAAAGCGGGTTTGTTTGGGATTTTGTTATGATACCAAGCTGTTGCAGCATACGTCGGCAAATGCATGATATACGAAGCATCATCGCCATCTAAAAATGAGAGCGAACGCAAATCTAAAACAGACGATACTAAAACAACGCCATTCATCGAAATGCCGAGATTTTCTTGTAAATAGTTAACTACGCCTGCACTGCGCATCGTTCCGTAGCTTTCACCAAGAAGAAATTTTGGCGAATTCCATCTATCGTTTGTATTTATGTACTGCTTTATAAACCAACTTACCGATTTAATATCTTGTTCAACACCCCAAAAATCTTTATTTTTTGCTTTAGCAATGGCATGACTTAAACCCGTTCCGACAGGATCAATCATCACAATATCTGAAACATCGAGCAAAGTAAAAGGATTATCTTCCATTTTATACGGCGGTTGTGGCGCATTTTCTGGGTCGTTTACCACAATGCGTCGCGGACCCATAACGCCAATATGCAACCACATAGACGAAGAACCAGGTCCACCGTTGTAACTAAAAGTAATTGGGCGTTTACTTGCATCGGTTTCACCATCTTTCGTGTAAGCTGTATAACCATAAAGTGCAACCGATTCATCTTTTTCATTTTTGAGAATAAGCGCACCAGCAGTTGCAGTATAATTAATGACTTTCCCACTCAGTGTGATACTATGCTTTGTAACAGATTTTATTTCTGTTGGTTTCGAACTATCGTTACTACTTTTTTCAATCGTTGATGTTGGCGTTTGCGCCTTTGTAAAAAATCCTAAAAGAAGACAAAAAGCGAGGAATCTCATTGAATGAATATTATTGAGAGTGAAAAATTAATTGAGCAAGTGAGAAAAAAAATAAATTGAAATCAATTCTATTTTTCTATTAAAAATTTTTGCAAAAACGCTGCAATAGCTGCATACGTATAATCGCGATTGGCTTTTTTAGCGATGCCATGACCTTCATCTTTAGCGCGCACATACCACGTTGTAACACCATTTGTTTTGAGAGATGCTAACATTTGTTCCGATTCACTCAAAGGCACACGAGGGTCGTTCTCTCCTTGAAAAATAAACATTGGTTTGGTAATGTTTTTGATATTTGTCAAAGGTGATATTTTTTCAAGAATTTGCGCCATAGCGGGGTCGCGCTCGTCGCCGTATTCTACACGGCGTAAGTCGGCGCGATAACTTGATGTGTTTTTCAAAAACGTGACAAAGTTTGATATGCCGAACAAATCGACACCACAGCGAAAGCGCGCATTAAAATTTGTCATGGAAGCCAACGACATATAACCACCATAACTGCCACCAAAAACTGCCACACGAGAAGCGTCTAAGTCGGGTTGAGTTGCGACCCAATCGAGTAAAGCACCAATATCTTTAACAGAATTTTCGCGTAGTGCTCCGTTATCAAGTTTTAAATATGTTTTACCATAACCTGTCGAGCCGCGCACATTTGGCACCAAAACCACACAGCCCAGTTCATTTGCCCAAAACTGGCGTGCGTTTGAAAAATTTGGCAAGGATTGTCCTTCGGGTCCGCCGTGAATGTCGATAATGACGGGTAACTTTTGGGACGTTGAATTTTTAGGTTTAAACATAAACGACGGAATGATGCGCGTTTTGTGTGTCGCTTCGTCAGTATCAAATGTCGGGAAATTAATTAGACTACATGTTACAAAATTATCGGGATTTAATCCACCCGTTTCTGAAAATGTCCAACGCTCAGATGTTTGTTTTTTAATGTCGTAAACATAAACATCACTTGGCGAAATAGATGTGACAATGGAAATCGCAATGCGCTCATCTTTTGGGTCGAAATTTAAATTGCCGATAACACCTTGCGGTGTCTGCAATTTTGTTGATACCACATTCTGTGTATCGTATAAATAAGCCGTTGAATAGCCTTTTTCATTCACTACGTACACAAAATTCTTTCTGTTGTGCGAAAAAACGAGACTTTCAATTTCACCTTCGGGAGCAATAATTTTTGTCGCTTCTTTCATGCTGTTCGAGTAATAATACAAAGCATTAAATTCACCTGCTTCATCATTCACAAACCAAATATCGCGGTTGTTATCGGCAAAAGCGGCATCGCGATAGGCAATTTGTTTTGTAGTCGGATGAATTTCTTCCAATTTTTTTGTCGCTAATTCAAACACAAACAACTTAGATTCATTCGCTGAAATACCGTTGCGAATAATCATGCGTTTATCGTCATCGCTCCAATCCACCATACTCCAACCACCTCCTGTATTTTGCATAAGTAATTGCGCGTTCTCAGGGTTATTAAAATCGGCGATATAAAAATCAATATTTTTGCCATCGCGTTTGTTAGAGGTAAAAGCAATTTTATCGCCTTTATTGCTCCAAATCGCATTGCCATTTCTGCTTTTGCCATCAGTTATCAGTTTATTTTTCCCCGATTTTCTATCAAAAAAATAAATCTGGAAGTTTTCATTTCCTCCTTGATCTTTCGAAAATAAAAAACCATCATTCGCAGCATTTGGCGAGACTTTAGCACCTGTAATCGGTTCTTTCGAAAAAGTCACTTGCTCACGGTAAGCACCCGCACTGCGCACATGATGTAGTTGCGCAACATCAGCAAATCGCGTAACGATGTACATGCCACCGTTCACATCCCAATCGGCGAAACTCGCAGCGCGTATATTTTGGTATTGATCCCAACGCTCCATTAAACTGGGTGCAATATCAGGTATATTTTCTGTGAGTAAATTACCAATGGGTTTGCGTTGCGCGGTAGAATTTGTTACGAATAAAGCAAAAGTGAAAAGGAGTAGAATTATTTTTTTCATGTTGAATTGAATTTAAAACTCGAATTTAACGAATTTTTGGAATTTCCAGAATTCGTAATTAAGAAATTCTATAAATTCTTCAAATTCGTTTAATTCGAGTCAAATTCGAGTTAGTTTTGCGAAAATATCTTTAAAAGAAAACTTACAATGCTTCAGAAATTAGAATTGGACACCAATTTAAAAAGCCTCATTACTTACACTACAATTATAGTCGGAAGTTTTTTAGTTTCTTCCTGCAAGAATGATAAAATACCCAAAAAAAATGTAGCAGTTATTTCCGAAGCCACTATTCAAAAAGGGAAAGTTTTATCCGCTGAATATTGTCAAAGTTGTCATTTAGCGCCCGACCCATCAACATTAACAAAAAGTGTTTGGCAAGAAGGTGTTTTTCCAAATATGGGACCTCACGTCGGAATTTTTAAATATAAAGGTTCGAATTATCCTTCCTACTTGTCAGATCCTTTAGTGCCTAAATCTTATTATCCGAAACAACCGCTGTTAACGAACGAAGAGTGGCAAAATATTATAGATTACTACACCGCTTCTGCACCGGAAACTTTAACTACGCCAACAAGAGCAAAATTAGTTGACGATGGTGATAAATTTTTTAGTGTTTTAACACCAATGCGCATTTCACCAAAACCACCCGTTACGTGCATGATTAAAATTGATTCATCTGAGAAACAAAGAAAGATATTAACGGGTGATGTTTTCGGAAAATATATAGCGAGCTATGGTTCAAACTTACAACTTATTGATACTATTGGTGTAGGCGGACCAATTACAGATGTGTGTTTCTCAAAAAATAAAATTATTGCATGTAATACTGGAATGTTGAATCCGAACAACGGGAAATTTGGAAAAATTCAAGAGGTGAATATCGCAACTTCGGGTAAAAAGACGGTTACAAAAAAATCATTGATTGATAGTTTAATGCGCCCCGTTCAAATAGTAGATGCTGATTTAAATAAAGACGGTAAAACAGATTACGTTGTTTGCGAATTTGGTCATTTAAACGGCGCACTCAGTTGGTTAGAAAATAAAGGTAATAACAAATTTGAACGCCACGAGCTTAAATATCAACCCGGCGCATTAAAAATAATTGTGAATGATTATAACAACGATGGTCTACCCGATATTTGGGTTTTGTTTGCACAAGGAAATGAAATGATAAGTTTGTTTACAAATAAAGGGCACGGTGAGTTTGAAGAATCGGTTGTTCTGCGTTTCCCACCGCAATGGGGTTCATCTTCTTTCGATTTAGCGGATATGAACAATGATGGCAAACTTGATATTGTTTACACTTGTGGCGATAATGCAGATTTTTCAAAAATTTTAAAACCCTATCACGGTGTATATGTGTATTTGAATGATGGAAATTATGGTTTCAAACAATCGTATTTTTATCCTATCAATGGCGCATTTAAAGTTTTAGCCCGCGATTTTAATGGCGATGGCAACCAAGATTTAGCCGTCATTTCCTTTTTTGCCGATTACGAAAACAATCCGAACGAAGGGTTTATTTATTTCGCTAACAAAGGGAATAATACTTTTGAACCACACGCACTCAGCGCCACAAATCAAGGCAGATGGATAACGATGGATGCTGGCGATATTGATGGCGATGGCAAACCCGATATTGTGCTCGGTAATTTTTCAGTCGCTCCAGCTTTTATGAAATCTAAAACAGATTGGAAAGTGGGTCCGCAGTTTATGGTGTTGAAGAATAAAATAAACTCGAATTGATAGAATTTTTGTAACTACTCGCCTAGAAGAGTTTCCCGCAGAAATTCGCAGAAATACACGCAGAAATTCGCAGAAATCTATAATATCTTAGTAGTAACGAGTTTTATTAATTCAATATCACTTTCCTAAACGTCAGAGAAATCCGCGTTTTTCGAATCAAAGTTTCGCCTTGCCAATTATCAGTAGTTCTTCCAACTATGCCATGTGTCCAATTATAGCGCGCATCGCCTTGTAGAACAACTAAACTTTTGGGTTCGAGAAGTAAATCGAATTTATTGTTTCTATCAAATTTCTTTTTGAACTCCATGATGCAGGGTGAACCCAAACTCAATGAAATGACGATGCCATCGAAACAAGGTTCACAATCAACATGATCTGCAATGCCTTGTCCAGGCAAATATTCATTCACAATAACTTGGTCGGGAATAATTTTAATCAATCCATTTTCAAAAATGCGTTGCGTTATAAAATTTGTCCATTTCGGAATTTCGCCTAAATACATTGAGTAGTCGATGCTCCGTTTTCTGTAATCGTACTTATAGCCATAATGCTGAACACGGCGTTTTAAATCGCTCAACCAATTTTCATTATTGATGGCTTCCCAAAGAAATGAATGTTCTTCATCGGAAATAAAATTGGGTAAGTAAGTTAATCCTTGAAAAGGAATGGATAGTTGGGGTTTATTCTCTTCTGGAGTTGTCTTGATTTCAGCTATGTTAAATAAGTCGAGTTGCATTTTTTATTTTTTTTTCAAAAATGATGATGCACAAAATTAATGGTTAAATTTTTGTAAAACAAAAAATTGCAAATAAAAAGTTTTAAAATTAGAGCTCTTTTCTTTCATTACAACTATTATCTTAATATTTAAGACTATTAATTAAATAATTATTGGTTTATAAGTTATTTCATTAATTTGTGGCATAGTTTTAACTTTGTGAATACTTGGACACTCCTTTATAAGACTTAAACTAAAAAGTATGCTTACTCAAGTCTCAACTTTTACGATAGATTGGAAACATTTCAGCGCGCTATGCAGTGGTGATACCCATATTATGGATGAAGTCGCCAAAATGCTCATTGATGAAATTCCAACAGAGCTTTTAGCTCTAAATACTGCTGTCTCAGGAAAGAATTGGAGCGAAGTTTTTGATATTTGTCACAAACTGAAAACTACGGTTTCATTTTTTGGGAATACAAAGCTTAATAATATTGTTAAAACAATGGAATTTAGCGCGCGTCACAATGTTGATACACATTTGATAATTGATTTAAAAAGACAATGTTCAGACATTTTGAATACAATTCGTGCTGAGTTAATAGATAAAAAATTACATTAGTGATATTTTAGTTTATCTTTTCAGTCATTGTAACTCAGCAATAGTGTAATTTTGATTTCAAAATTAAGTAAATGCAGATAATTCTGTGGGGATTAAATCCAATTCTGACAAATGTTTTTGAGATACGACTCAGAAAGTACAGTTTATTTTTGCTGAAAGTGAATACTATGAGTGAGGTTTTAAGTCGAATTCACGCGCGACATACACAAGCCATTGTTTTAAATGTGGGTGCTTTAAATTCTTCAGTGGCTAATATTGTTGGTTTAATTAGAAATGACCTAAACAGCAATATTCCAATCGTTTTAATTTCTGAATCAGATGATCAAGTGAATTTAATTGAGGAGGGCATCGAAGCGGGTGCTACTGATTTTTTAATGTTTCCCTTTCAACCCATTGAATTAGTGATGAGATTGAGGTTACAATTATATGGATTAGGTGTAAGTGATGTTCCAAAATAAAAATTAAGAGAAAATTTACTGTGCAAAAATCCAATTCTTCTATTCTCACCGTTTCTTAGCAGCTTAATTTGAAGTTTTGATAACAAAATTATAATTCGAAAAATGAAAGGAATAATTTTAGCAGGTGGTTTGGGTACGCGTTTGTATCCGTTAACTTTGGCAGTGAGTAAACAAATGATGCCTGTTTACGATAAACCGATGATTTATTATCCGCTCAGTACATTGCTTTCAGCAGGAATTCGAGATATTCTAATCATTTCAACGCCCTACGATTTACCCAATTTTATCAAACTTTTTGGTGATGGTAGCGATTTAGGCGTAAATTTTACTTACATTGAGCAACACAACCCGAATGGTTTAGCACAAGCTTTTGTTTTGGGTGAGCAATTTATTGGTAACGATGATGCTTCATTGATTCTGGGCGATAATATTTTTTATGGTGCAGGTTTGAGCGAGCTGCTCCAAGCTTCCAACAAACCTAAAGGCGGCGTTGTTTTTGCCTATCAAGTGGCTGACCCAGAGCGTTATGGTGTTGTCGAATTTGATAAAAATTTGAAAGCACTGAGTATTGAAGAAAAACCGAAACATCCAAAATCGAATTATGCTGTACCAGGTTTATATTTTTATGATAATTCTGTCTTGGAAGTCGCTAAAAATTTAAAACCTTCTCCGCGTGGCGAATATGAAATTACCGACGTGAATAAATATTATCTTGAAAAAGAGTTGCTTCAAGTGGGCGTTCTCGGTCGCGGTGTAGCTTGGTTAGATACGGGCACACATGAATCGCTTTTACAAGCAGGTCAGTTTATTCAAGTTATTGAAGCGCGCCAAGGTTTGAAAATTGGTTGCATTGAAGAAGTGGCTTGGGAAATGGGTTTTATTGACGATGCACAATTCGAAAAACTGGGTCATAAATACATTAAAAGTGGATATGGTGAGTATCTGCTTAAATTGTTGAAAAACAGAGAATAGGGAATAAGTGATAAGTAATAAGCGATAGGTGATAAGTGATAAGGAATGTTTATCACTTATCACTTATCACCTATCACCTATCGCTTATCACTTATCACTTATTATTTTACTAAGCAACACAATCTGTCCTAAATGATACGCATCGTGTTGCAAAATGCCATGAATATGCTCGTAATAAGTAAAATCATTCCGTTCGAAATGAAGATTTAAATCTTTTACTTTTAATTCATGTAGAAAATCAATCCATAATGCCTGAGACTTTGATAATTGCATTAAAGTTTCAATCCATGCCTCATCCGTAATAATAACAACAGGTTCAAAAAAATTATTTTTAGGCGCAATTGTATTTATGCTTTGAACCCGTTTTAAAACTTCGTTTCGCCAACCAATGATATGATTCAATATTTCCCAAATAGAATTGCAATTCGGGGCAATTTTATGCGCTGCCTGTTGGGAATTAATTTTTCCGAGCGAAGTGACAAAATTGACATCGAGCCATGGTGAACCATTGTACAAATCGATGAACAATTTAGAGATACGTGTGGTTTCTTTCATTATTTTACTTGCTTTTGTTTTTTAAATCAGCATAGCTGATGAGTTGAATACCCAGTTTTTTGATTAACGCTTTAATCCCAACATTTGTCCATAAATCTGTAACGCCTTGTCTATCAGTAGCCACATTTTCATAATTGATATGATGCACAGCACGCATTTCTGCGCCATCTAAAGCAGGATGATCGACAAACAAATACGTTTTACCAATTTCTAACGATTTCAGCATTTTTGTAAAACCTTCTATTTTTTCAGATAAGGTAGAATGAGAGCCCTTATATCCAGCATAAATGACTTTATAATCTTCGAGGTCGATATCAATTTTGTACTCTTTTGTCAATTTTCTCTCTAATGCTTTCACTTCAGGTGAAAGACTGGTACATCCCATGTGTGCCGAAACGTGACTAATTCGCGGAATATATTTTTTTGCCATTTCTATCTGTGCACGCAATTCAGTTTCAATATCTGAAAGCGTGAACTTATTTTCAGAGAGCGATTGATTTGGGTAAAATTTATCAGGATTGATTTTAGGGTAAAAATAACCATTGCTATCCCGCAGACTTTTAGCTTCTGTGAGTGGTCGCCATTTAACATTATCCCATTCACTCGTTAAAGCCAAGTGAACACCGACATCAACTGTTGGATTTTCATTCAAAAACTTAACAGCTTCTAAAAACCAAGGCGAAGGCACAATAATTTCAATAGAAGTTTCGATGCCTTCTTTAAATGTTTTTACGATTGCCTCGTTACAAGCGTGCGAAAACCCCATATCGTCGCCACGAACTATGAGTCGCGGTGAGGTTTGTGCTGAAAGTTCAAGAACTATCGAAAATGTCAATAAAAATGCTATTATTTTTTGCATAGAATAATTTTCAGCTAAAGTAATCAATTTTTGAAATTCCAATTAATAAAAGGTAAACTTCTTTTTCATTCACATTCCAAAGACCGAATGCAGCCCTTTTTCACTCGCTGCACAAATTCCACGTTCAGTAATCAATCCCGTAATCAATCGCGCAGGTGTAACGTCGAAACCCCAATTGCGCGCATTGCTTTCTTTCGGTGTGATTAAAACCGATTGGCGTTTTTTGCCATTCCAGCCTTCGGTGTATTTCACTTCATCTGGGCTGCGTTCTTCAATCGGAATTTCAGTAAATCCGTCCGAAATTTTCCAATCAATAGTTGTTGACGGTAAAGCAACATAAAACGGGATATTATTATCGCGTGCGGCGAGCGCTTTGAGGTAAGTGCCAATTTTATTAGCCACATCACCCGTCCGCGTTGTTCTATCTGTACCAACAATCACAAAATCGACTTCACCGTGTTGCATTAAGTGTCCTCCAGCATTATCTACAATAACAGTGTGCGGAATGCCCGCATCGAGTAATTCCCAAGCCGTTAAATTAGCACCTTGATTACGCGGTCGCGTTTCATCAACCCAAACATGAATTTTTATACCCAATGCGTGTGCTAAATACATCGGCGCAGTGGCTGTTCCGTATTCTATACAACCCAACCTGCCTGCGTTGCAATGTGTTAAAATATTGACGGGCGCACCGTTTTTCTTTTGACTAATGGCTTTTATAATTTCTAAACCGTGCTCGCCAATACTTTTACAGATAAGAATGTCTTCTTCAACAATTTGATTGGCAATTCTTAAAGCAATAGTTGTCTTTTCTGAAAAATTTTTAGTTGAAGCAAGTATTTCTGATATTCTATTGAGCGCTATAAATAAATTAACAGCGGTTGGTCGCGAGTGTCTAAAGTTTTCAAAAGCTGTACCTAAATATTTTTCTGGATCTGATTTTTTTTGCGCCTCAGCACAAGCTAACCAAATGCCGTAGGCAGCAGTAGCTGCAATCAGTGGTGCTCCGCGAACTGCCATTTTCTTTATTGCCTCCACAGCTTGTGCGCTTGTGCGAATATCTTGAATAACGATTTCATGTGGTAATCGACGCTGATCAAGAATTTGTAAACAAAAATCATCCGTCGGGTGTATCCAAAGTGTGCGTTTCATTGCTTAGTTGATAGTTGTAGAGACGTTGCATGCAACGTCTCTACTCCATTAAAATCTTTCGCCGTTTTGTGTTTTGCACTTGAAATAGTTCCTTCTCGCACCAATTGAATAGTTTGGAAACCTGCCATTTGAGCAGCATCTAATTCTTGTTCTATATCAGAAAGAAAAAGAATTTCATTCGCAGGTACGTTTAAAACAGTTTGAATATTTGTGTACGATTTTACTTCGCGTTTTGCACCAACATTTGTGTCGAAATAATGCGTAAAAAAAGGGGTTAAATCGCCAAACTCAGTATGTGCGAATAAAAGCTTTTGTGCCTCTACTGAACCCGAAGAATAAACGCTTAATTCCAATCCCTTTTCCTTCCAAAATTTTAAAACGTCGGGCACATCGTTATAAACGTGTGATTTTATTTTACCACTTTCATAAGCTTCCTTCCAAACGAGTCCTTGAAGATTTTTGAGTGAAGTTTCTTTTAAATCGCGTTTTACTGAAATTAAAAAATCTTGAATTAAATCTCCGAAATTCAAATCAATGCCTAATTGTTGAAAAATTTTTTGACGTTTTTCTCCAAAAATAACGGACACTTTGTCCTCATTGGCTTTGGCAAAAGTCTCAAAATTATTAATGAAATAAGGAAACAATACATCGTGCACAAAGGCAATAGATGTTATTGTTCCTTCAATATCGGTAAGAATATATTTTATCACGCTGGGTTGTATTTTTTTTCTACGCCCGATTGCGTGTAATGCGGCACCCAACCTGTTTGATCAATAAAAACGCGAATGGCTTTTACATTCGGATTAGTTGCACCTGCATCGAACCAATGACTTGTGTGTGCGGGTACAGATATTAAATCGCCCGCTTCGCAAAGTACGTTAAAAATAGGCTCAACGCCTTCATTTAAATTAAACCAAAATTTACCTGAACCGTGTACAAAAAAGCGCACTTCATCTTCAGTGTGTTTGTGTTCGCACAAAAACTTATTGCGTAATGCCTCGTAATTCGGTGTAGTTGAATTTATGTTTATCACATCTGCGGTGTGGTAATTATTTTTAATCATGAAAGGGCGCAACAAATGGCTGTATGCGTTTAAAACAGTTTCTTGGTCGGCAGTTTGTTCGAGTTTTTCTTTTGCTTCCCATTGGTCGAACCAAATACCTCGTGCATTCAGAAAAGAGCGAATCGCAGTTACATCACGTTCTTGAATATTTTTATC
>JAYWBA010000305.1:0-8072 GCA_043781915.1 Saprospiraceae bacterium | reverse complement strand
GGTCAAGCTGCAAAAGCACAAGTTTATCTTTCTTATTTAGCTGATCGTTATATGCGCGTTGCTGAGCGCGTTAAAGCACCTGAGGAGATTAATTTGGTGTGGTTAAGTTGTTGATTTTTTTGAATAATCATCTCAAAATTTTTATTTTTTTCTAAATAATTATTCTAAGAATTGAATTTAAATTTAAACGTAACAATTTTTATGCTGTTATAATTGCACTTTTTAACCAATTAAACGTAACAATTTTTATGCTGTTATAAAAGTGCTCGGTTCTTGAAAAAAAATTAAAATATTTTTACGCAAATTATATTTTATCAAAAAATTTTCCATCAAAGCGGTTCATAAAATCAAGGATTTAATTGATTAAACCTATTTTTCACTTCCTCTTGCGAAGCATTTGCCATAACTGCGCTAAAACCAAAAGTCAACTCTGTTTTACCTTCTTTAAGTTGCGCGAATATAGACTCAATAAAATCACTCACAGGTGGTGCACTATCATGCAAACCTTTTCCTCCTAAATCTGTATTCAATGCAGGTGGAATAATTTCTACGACTTCAATATTTTTTGCTTTAAGTAAATAACGCAATGACAAAGTGTAGGAGTGGAAAAAAGCTTTTGTAGCTGAATAAATTGGTGCTTTTGCGAATGGTACAAACGATAATCCAGAAGTAACATTCATAACCGTTGTAAGCGCTTTCAAATTCATGAAAAGCTGCGTTAAATGAATAGGCGCTTCAATATTGGTAACAATTTCATTTTTAGCACGGTTTACAAAATCTTTATCATCTACTGTCATCCAATTTTGAATGCCGGCATTATTAACCAGTACATTTAAATCGCTGTGGTTTTTTGCTACCCATTTATATAATTTTTCTCTTTCTTTCGATTTAGTTAAATCACATTTGAAAGTTATGACAGAAGGATGTTTAGATTCTAATTCTTCTAAAACTTCTTCGCGCCTACTACAAACAATCAATGTATTACCTTCGCTCATAAACCTTTCTGTTAAACCTAAACCGATGCCTGAAGCACCACCTGTAATAAGGATTTTGTTTCCTGATAGTTCCATGCCTTTTTTTATTTTTAAGTTATTTTTGAATTCACAATTTGAGCAACGCGCTCACCAATAAGTTCAATAGATTTTAAAAGTTTTTCGTGCGGTAAACCTGCTGTATCCATTTGAAAAGTAATTCTTGAAATTCCACCCAAAGCAGCACTGTGTCTTAAAATTTTTTCTACAACTAGTTCAGGGCTTCCAATAAGATACGCGCCAAGTGGTGCTATTTGAGCATTGAATTGTCCTCTGCTCGCAGGAGCCCAACCGCGCTCTTTTCCAATTCTGTTGATTGATTCTGCGTACCCTGGATAAAATTCTTCATTGGCTTGTTCAGTTGTTTCGGCTACATAGCCAAAAGCATGTACTCCAATTTTTAATTTTTCGGGTGAATGTCCTGCTTTCTTTCCTGCGGCATAATATAAATCAACGAGTGGACGAAAGCGGTGCATTTCGCCGCCAATAATAGCAATCATAAGTGGCAAACCCATCAATCCTGCGCGAACAAAAGATTCGGGTGTTCCACCCACTCCTACCCAAATAGGTATCTCTTTTTGAAAAGGTCGCGGATAAATGGCTTGATTTTTTAAATCAGGTCGAAATTTTCCTGACCAAGTTATGTTTTCATTCGCCCTAATTTTAAGTAGAAGGTCTAATTTCTCGGCAAAAAGCGCATCGTAATCCTGCACATTTAAACCGAACAACGGAAAAGATTCAATAAAAGAACCACGACCAGCTACAATTTCAGCACGACCTTTAGAAATTAAATCTAATGTAGCAAAGTTTTGAAAAACACGCACAGGATCAGCTGCACTTAAAACCGTAACAGCACTCGTTAGTCGGATATTTTTTGTCCGGGCTGCTGCTGCTGCAAGTATCACAGCAGGTGCGGAATCAAGAAATTCTTTTCTATGGTGTTCTCCTATTCCAAAAACATCGAGACCATATCTATCAGCGTGTTCAATACGTTCAAGCAATTCAGAAATAGAATTAACACTATTAATACCGCTCATCGTTTCATTACTTGCCATTGCTGCAGCGAAACTATCTATCCCAATTTCCATATTTTCGTTGTTAGTTGTTAGTTGATAGTTGCTAGTTGTTCGTTTACGAGCGATCTACATCGAACAACTAGCAACTATCAACTAACAACTATATTAGTCTCTATAATTCAACGCCGGTTTTCTATCGCCCAAAAGCGCTTTGTATTGGTAATCGCCTTTAGTGTTGATAAATTCTTCTTTCGCTTTTTTTATGAGCGAAGGATTTAAAAATAAATCAATGGCAGTGAATGCCATTGTTTTTGCAGCTACAATCATTCCTTTAGCGCCAATATCGTTACTGCCACACGCCACAGCTTGCCAACTGTGTGCAGAAGTACCTGGCACCCACGTTGCTGCTTCGCAACCAACAGTAGGAACAGTGTAACTCACATCACCAACATCAGTTGAGCCGCCACCTTTTTCGATGTGCTCAGGTTTAACTGTTGCAGCTTCTTCAATTGAGGGAACTTTGCCCATAAATGAAGTTTGCAAATTTTTAGCAAAAACAATTTCATCTGGCGTATAGGTAACACCTCCTACCCGCTCCAAGTTAATTTGCATGGCATTCGCTAATGTTTTATTGATTAATAAATCGTGCGTACCGCCAATAATTTCATAATCTGTTCTAGTTTCTGTGCCCAAAGCAGCACCTTGCGATGCTTTTACAACTCTCTCAAAAATACTGACAACATCAGCCCTATTCGGATGGCGAACGTAATAATAAACTTCGGCAAATTCTGGTACAACATTCGGTGCTTTACCGCCATTAGTGATAACGTAATGAATCCGCGTTTCTTGCGGAATATGTTCTCTCATCATATTAATCATATAATCTAATGCCTCTACGCCATCAAGCGCTGAGCGACCTTTTTCAGGTGAACCAGAAGCATGAGAAGCAATGCCGTAAAATCTAAATTTTGCTGATTTATTGGCTAATGCACTCGTGTAAGTAATCGAATTGTTATCGCTCGGATGCCAATGAATCACGACATCAACACCATTGAACAAACCTTCGCGCACCATATAAACTTTTCCGGAGCCCCCTTCTTCTGCAGGACAACCAAAAACTTTGATTGTGCCTTTTATTTTGCCCGATTCAATTAATTTTTTTATCGAAATGCCTGAAGCCACAGAACCTGTGCCAAATAAATGATGCCCACAACCATGTGCAGAATTTTTATTAGCAATAGGTGTTTTTTTTGAAGATGAATCTTGCGATAAACCTGGCAAAGCGTCGTATTCAGCCAAAATACCAATCACAGGTGAACCATTGCCATACGTTGCAACAAATGCAGTTGGAATTCCAGCGACTCCTGCTTCAACTGCAAATCCATTTTCTTTAAGCGTAGTCTGCAAAAGTGCAGAACTTTTCACTTCTTTGTAACCTACTTCGGCATATTCCCAAATCGTTTGCTCAATTTTTTTGTAACCATCATATCCCGATTGGATTTGAGTTGCGGTTTCATTTTTTAAAGCGTCGATAAGTTTAGCATTGTTTTGTGCTAAACAATTAAAATTTACAGAAAGTGAAAGAACGAGTAGAGGTAATAATTTCATTATTATGTTTAATTTTTTGCCAAAGTTAATTAAGAAATGCAGAAAACAAATTTTTCTGCAATTACATACGAAGCTCTGATACCATAGCAATCTCCACTTTCCAAATTCCAAAAGATGTTTTTGATAAATTCAAATACAATTTACATCCTTTAACAGTTTATTTTTGAGGTTTGTTTTCAAAAGATTTTAATAATAGTCAAAATAAATTAACTTTGTAAGTATTAAAAATACCTTAAAACTTTCTTACTATGTTTAACAAAAAACTGCACTTTACATTCTTTTCAATCTTTTTTTCAATCGCATCTGTTTTTTCACAATCACCTAAAAATTTAACAAGCGATGTAAATCTTACAACATGTGCAGGTTGCAGTGATTTCCCACCAAGTGCCTTTTTTTCAAGCCAAACGCAAGTAGTTAATGCTTTCAATTTCGCTCGAAGAGCAGAAGAAACCCAACTTTCTTTGACAGCGAATTCCTTAGGGACATTAACTTTACCAGTTAACTACAGTTTTATGTCAGTTGAAGCACGCGCATTGTACATACTTAATGCAGAGCGTACAGCCCGTGCAGGTATAAATTATAGTGGCAACGTGTCTTTGGGTCTTCCTTTAGAAGGTATAGAAACACACCTTTCAACTATTTCTCAAAATCATACACAAGATATGATTACTAATAATTTCTTTGCACATGTAAGCCCTACTACTGGTTTGTCCCCTTATCAACGCATTGATAACAGCGGAACTTATAGCTCACCTGGCACACCAGGTGGGTGCAGAGGATTTATGACGTATGCTGAAAATATTTACGTTTCATGTGACGGTAGTACAACCACGCCAACATATACGGTAGAACAAGCCATGTTTGGGTGGATTTACCAGGATAACGGTTCATCTTGGGGGCATCGGAAAGCTGCTTTGATTCAAAAGACTGATTTTTATGGCGGTGTCGGATTTACAAATGATGTCGGTAGTTCATTGAGCGAAGGACATTTAGGTATTGGTATTGGCACGCGTCCTTATGTTAACACAGCCTACCCTGCTTGTGGCGGCACTTTTAATGCGCATATTGTTACTATGAATATTGCTGACCCTATACCGAGTTGTATCGCAAATTATACGCTTCCAATTGAGTTATTAAGTTTTACAGGTATTTATACTGACCCTTATGTACATTTAAAATGGGTGACCGCGAGCGAAAAAAACAATGCTTATTTTATGATTGAACGCTCTGCAAATGGAAGGGATTTCGAAAAATTTTCTGAAGTCAAAGGATTTGGTCAATCGAATGAACAAATTAATTATACATTGGACGATATTACTCCGTTCAGAGGCGTTAATTATTATCGTTTGGTGCAAGTTGACATCGATGGCAAACAGTCTATTTCTCGCATCATTGCTGTTTATACAGATAGAAAATCGCAGCTATCAGTCTATCCAAACCCGACGAAAGGTATTATTTACGTTTCTCAAACGGATGTGTCTGATGCTCCAATTGAAATCATAAACCAATTGGGAGAAGTCGTACTGAAATCAAATCTAAGCAGTTCGGCTGCTTTAGATTTAGGAAATTTACCGCAAGGCATTTATGTACTAAGAACATCGAGTGGCGATATTCAAAGAGTTGCGAAATATTAGGTATCAGGAATCAGGTGTCAGGTATCAGTTTCTTTTTTGACTTATGGATACCTGACACCTGATTCCTGATACCTAATATTCCTCCTGCACAAAATGTATAAAGTGCGGTACAATCTTCATCGCTCAGTTTTATTTCCAATTCATAATTTCTAATTATAGATTGATTCTCTTTCTCAGGATTTCTTTTCACTAAAAAGTGTCGTTCGCAAAATTTAGTACCAGGTTTAGAGTTCTTAGTAATTCGATTCCAGATTTCATTATAAGTTGTAACATTGCTATAAGATGAAAAATCAGAAAGAGAAAAAGCTGATACTTGGTTTATAATTTGATTATTTTCTAGAATATTGAGCAATGAGTCTGTAATCATTTCAATTTTATGAACTTGGTTTTTAATTGTATTGAAGTGTTCTTCTCGGAGGTGAATCGGCAAAATACAGTCCTTACTATAAGCTCCTAAAAACAAAAGGTTGGCAAAATGATTTGTTCTTAATAGATGATTATTCGCTAAAAAGTTTAATCTATTATTCATATACTTGTATACATCAAAATTTCTTGGAATTAGCAATGCGCCTGGTTCTCTGACTATTTTTGTCCACAAAAATTTGTTGCAAATTAATTTTAGAAAAAACTGCCACAAACCATCGTTCCATTGTGTTTTCCAATATTTTTTCTGAATCTCAAGTGTTGCAGATTCCATGAGTATTTTTATTTTTTTTCTCCTCAAAAATGCCCATTTAAGCATTTTACGAAGTAGCAATTCCCAAGTGCCGCAATATAAAACACCGTTCTGAATCAATACAAAATGTTCATCCCAATATTTTTTTGCCGCTGATGTAAGATGCAAGCTAAGTTTATTGTAAAAAATTGGGCGCTCAGACGACTGATCTAAACCAATAAAAGACCTAAATTCTGAATAGTTCAAAGATTTATACGCCGCTATTTTTAGTTCTAAAAGATAATTCTGAGTTGCGTTAAAATCTACACTGATAATCTTTTTTGGACTGTCAATCAGTAAATCGAGCGCTCTTGAACCACTTCCTGTAATGCAAAGCGCAGTATCTTCGGTTGTTAAACACAACGCTTTTCGCTCCGATTCGCTATCTTCGTTGCAAGCGGAGTAGTTTATTTTTTTGAAAAAAGAAATCGACATAGTTAAAAGTTATTGCATTTCAGAATCGCGGATTACAGGGATTAAAGGAATTTTTAAAGATTAGATAGATGTAAGTTACTTCTGTCATTTTCCGCGCAATCCGCGATTTAAACAACTGTAAACTATCGACGAACAACTAAAGGATCATCTTATTAATACTTAAATAGCACTCCGCCAATTGAAAAACCTGCTGATGTACCAAGCAGAAAACACGTATCACCTCTTTTAATACTGCCCGATTCGATGGCATCGAACAAAAGAAGAGGAATTGATGCTGCAATGCAGTTACCACACGTTAAAAGATTTCCTTTGACCTGTTGTGTCCTTAAATTGTATAAACTTGAAAGTATTGAAACGCCTAATTTTGAGGCTTGGTGAGGAATAATAGCGTCGGTTTCTTCAATTGTTATTGGTAAATCATCGAAAAAACATTCGATAAATTCAGGCAGTTTTTTCATAGCTAAGCGCAACAATTTTTTACCATTCATAGCGAATGAATACAATTCTTGATTGTACGGGTAATCTTTAAAGTAAAATTTATTTCCACCGCCTTTTATGATCGAATCATATACACCTTCGGAATACGTTTTCATTTCGCTTTTAATAAACCGAGATTCGGATTTTGGTTCGAACTGTAAAATAACAGCCACCGCAGCATCGCCAAACAGCGTTATAGTTTCCCAATTATTAGAATCCAATCCTTTTGATGAAATTTCAGAACAAACTATAATAATGTTTTTATATTTTTTCCCATCGAGCAAAGCTGATGCAATTTCGAATGAACTGATAAAACTCAAACAACTTGAATCAACATCGAAAGTAGGGATATTTACTTCCATTCCATCTCGCAATTCACTTTTAATAACAGTCGATTGATTGGGCAAAGCATAATCGAAAGTAGCTCCTGCGGAAATAAGTAAATCAATATTCGATAATGACATTTGGCAATTTTGCAAAGCGTTTTCAACTGCTTGAGCGCCCATATATCCATTCGATTCGAAAGTTACGTGATGCCTTGATTTTACACCTGAATATCTTTCAGACCACCCTAAAGGCAATCCAAATTTATTTTCAATATCTTCAGACGCGACTTTTTCAGGCAAATATTTTCCGAAACCTACAATTTTAACAGGTTTTGTTGACATCGTTTTTAATTCGTCTAAGTTTATTTCCTTTAACTGTTTGGTTGTTAAATGTTTGACTTATTAAAACGTTGTAAATATAGAATTGATTCAGCAGATTTTGCAACGCGCACTCACAAGCGTAGAATGAACTCCTATTATTACTTTTTATGTACAATAATAAATGATTTTTTTCTGTTTGAATTAAGGCGTAATCAAATATTTCACTGTCTGATAAAATAATAGCACGTCTAAAAAAATCAGGGAAGATTTTTACTTCTTCATTTTTATTGTTTGTGAAAATCAATATATCATCAGCTCTACCTTCAATCGCTTGAATGGCTTGAAATTTACTTCCACATAGGCAATAATCTTTTGGAATGATGATGTCGTTTAATTCGTATCTTACAATTGGTTGAGAAGTTCGTTTTAAATCGGTTATAATTGGATAGAATCTCGTAGAGCCGCGATTCATCGCGTCTTCGGTTTCAAGTGAGACGCGATGAATCGCG